>NZ_JBHSMS010000001.1:0-2773 GCF_042656795.1 Massilia jejuensis
GGCACCCCTTCGCTGGTGGCGCCTAACCATCTGCAGCGCCAGTTCGACGTGCAGGAACCGAATCGCGTCTGGGTAACAGATATCACGTACATCCGCACATATGAGGGCTGGCTCTATCTGGCCGTGGTACTGGACCTGTTTTCGCGTCAAGTGGTCGGCTGGTCGATGAGTTCCCGAATCGATCGCGAACTGGCGATGAACGCACTTCTGATGGCCGTTTGGCGTCGACAGCCCAAGAATATGGTGATGGTGCATTCCGATCAGGGCAGCCAGTTCAGCAGCTACGACTGGCGCGACTTCCTGGACCAGCATAACCTGCAGCAGAGTATGAGCCGGCGCGGGAACTGCCACGATAATGCTGTAGCCGAGAGCTTCTTCCAGCTCTTGAAACGGGAGCGAATCAGGCGCAAGACCTACGGCACACGGGAAGAAGCAAAGCAGGACGTCTTCGATTACATCGAGATGTTTTACAATCCAAAGCGCCGGCACAGCTTCAGCAATGACTTGTCGCCGGTCGAATATGAAAAGCAGTATTTCCAGCGGCTCGCGAGTGTCTAGTAAACTCGTGGCGATTCAGATAACCTCAATCGGGTGGTGAGCGAACCACCCTTCGGGAATGCCCTGTTAATGCAAATTAGGCCGCGACGGCTTGAGGTCACCTCGAATAACCCACTTTCGGCGTGAGCAACACTACGCGAAATGTGATTCTGCGTTCCAGCCTCGCCCCCGCAGCGTGATTTTCAAAGCGCCCGGCACCTTGAGCCAGGGAGTTTGGCAGCCGCAGGCTGGCAAACTGCTGTTTAGAACGGCGCCAGGCCGCGTTCTTTCAAAAAGACGAGACGCTTGAGATTGTAACTGGCCGCCTTCAACTGCAAGACGAACGTGGTGCGCACGATTCCCAGACAGCGCACCAGTTTGCCGCCCATCTGGGCCAGGGCGCCAAACACATGCTCGACGCGGGCGCGCGGAGTAGCGATGGCGCTATTGCGCCGTTTCTGCGTCTCGGAAATGCCTTTGGTCGCATGACCGCGCCGCTGAATATGCACGCGCCAGCCGGCTTGCTTCAAGCTGGTTTCGCGTTCAATGCTGGGGTATCCCCGGTCGGCATAGACATCCCGGCTCGTGTTGCTCAAGTCGAGCAACTTCTCGAACACAGTGGTGTCGGCCACGGCAGCATGCGTGATGGCGATCTTGCGGATCAGCTCGCAACGCTTGTCGACGCTGGCATGCAGTTTGTACCCGAAATGATTCTTGCCGTGCTTTCTGGTCCACTTGGCATCGACGTCCTTTTGCGCGCGCTTGTGCGGTTTCCAGCCCAGCGGCATAGTGCCTTCCTTGACCGTCTCGGCTTCCTCCCGCTTGTTGCGCTGGACCGGAGCCAGCACCAGCGAGGCGTCGACGATCTGCCCGCAACGCGCCAGGTAGCCCTGCGATAGCAGCTGTTGCTGGACCTGCTCGAATACCTGATCGCCTACGCCAGCCTGCGCCAGACGATCACGGAACAGCCAGATCGTCTTGGCGTCGGGGATGCTGCTGCTCTCGGTCAGATCCAGGAAACGCAGGAAGCTGCGGCGGTCCAGCAACTGGTACTCCAGCGCGTCGTCGGCCAGGTTATAGAGCTGTTGCAGCACCAGGATCTTGATCATCAAGACCGTCGGGTACGGTGGACGGCCACCCTTGGCGCGCGAAGGACGCGGCGCGGCGGCATCGATGCGCGCCGCCAGCGCCTCGAAATCCACGTGCTCGGCCAAGCCCACTAACGGATCCCCCAGCTTTGCGCGCCGGTCCTCACGCTCCTGCTCGGCAAACAGACTGATCCGGGGTTTCATCATGACGGCACTCGCTGGCTTGGTTCGATGTCGGGATTTTACTCAGCCGCAGGCATCTCAGCCGAGGTTTTTCGAGGTGGCCTTAGGGGGGAATGAGAACAGTAATTGGTAACTACGCCCTGACCGAGACCATCGACGGGCTCTACAAGGCTGAGCTGCTCCACCGCCGCGCTCCCTGGAAGACGCGAGAAGCTGTCGAACTGGCCACGCTTGAATGAGTGTCGTGGTTTAACCACCACCGTCTGCTGCAACCGCTCCGCTACGTACCGCCGACCGAAGCTGAGGCAAACTATTACAAGCAACTGAGCAGTCAAGCCATCGCGACCTGACCCGCACTAACCGGCCTCTATAAAACCCAGGGCGATTCAGTCCATGGCAAGCCGTGACAGCGCTATTCAATAACCGGTTGCATCGACAGCTCACTGGCGCTGAACCTCTCCTGGCCTCGATGCCAAGACAGGCGCGCGGCGGCCGGCTATTTCAGGACCGTGTTGTTGCGCACTTCCTTCACGCCCTTGACCTGGCGCGCGAGCTGTACTGCCCTTTGGGCGCTCTCGCGCGATTCGACGAAGCCACTCAACTGCACCGTGCCTTTGAAGGTTTCGACCTTCACCTCGGTGGCTTTCACAGTGGGGTCGGCGGCAAAGGCCGCCTTGACTTTGCTAGTGATGATGGTGTCGTCAATGTATTCGCCCGTGCCTTCGCGCGTGCTGGTTGGCGCGCAGCCGACCAGCACGACGATGATGAAGGCGGCAAACATCGAGATGAAACGCTGAGCAATATTCATGGCAACGCTCCCGTGAAATAAAGAATATCGCTTTATTTTCGGGTGTGGGCCTTGCCAGCGTTTGATGCGCGACAAAGGTGTCGAGCTAGGGCGTGTCTGACTGAGTTCATAGGAGCCATAACATAATTGTTGCCACGGTCACGGCAGCGAGGAAGTT
>NZ_JBHSMS010000002.1:0-9896 GCF_042656795.1 Massilia jejuensis
CACGTGCTTCGGTCCGCGCAGCTGGGCGCCGGTGATGTGCGGCGCGGGCATGTCCGGATCGAGGCGCAGGTTCGGCATCAGGTCGAGGATGGCGTTCACGGCCACCTGCAGCTCGGTCTTGGCGATGAACTGGCCGATGCACATGTGCGGACCGAAGCCGAAGCCGAACGAAGGTTTCGGCTTGCGGTCGATATCGAATTCCTCGCTGTTCTCGAACGCGTCCTCATCGCGGTTGGCGGAGCTCACGATGCACTGGACCATCGCCCCCTTGGGAATGGCCATGCCGGCCAGTTCCAGGTCCTGCGCGGCCTGGCGCACCTTGAAGGTGGCCACCGGCTCGAAGCGGATTGCCTCGTCGATCGCCTTCGGGATCAGGCTGCGGTCCTGGCGCACACGTTCGAGCAGCGCCGGGCGCTCGAGGAGCAGCGTCATCAGGGTGCCGAAGGTACGGGTGGTGGTTTCCGCCGCGGCCGGCAGCAGCGAGCGCACGAAAGTCGTCACTTCGTGGTCGTCGAATTTGCGGCCGTCGCTTTCGGCGCGGATCAGTCGGCTGATCAGGTCGTCGCTCGTGGCGCCGCTCCTGCGCACCTCCACCACCGCTTCATGGGTCGCGTCGTAGAGGGACTTCGCCGCCTCCATGGCCGCTTTTCGCGCGAGCGCCGCCTTCTCGGCGTCGACCTGGGGACCGGCGAGGATGGCCAGCGCCCAGGCCGCGTACTGCTTGATCTTTTCCGGTTCGCTGCCGGGGAATCCGATCAGCGCATAGATCAGGCGGATCGGGAAGTACAGACCGAATTCCATTAGGTCGGCCTTCTTCTTCGGCACCAGCTCGGCCAGGAACTCCTTGCGCAGGATAGGATCCATTTTCGAATCGCGCCAGCTGTTGACCACTTCCGGCATGAAGATCGGCTGCAGCAATGCGCGTGCTTTCTTGTGCGCGTCGCCATCCATGCCGGTCAGGATCAGGCCATCGAAGAAGGAACCCAGGCCTTCGGCGATGAAGCCGCTGGTGTAGTTGGTGGCGTCGCGCAGCACCGCCATGGTTTCCTTGTACTTGAACACTGTAAACGTCGGCCGCTTCGCATCGAGGCCGGCGATATTCGGCACGCCGAGCTTGCCCATGAAGTTCTCGGCGATGATCGGCGAGTTCCGGCGCATGTCGCGGTAGATCGCGTGCAGGTCGACATCCCCGCCACGGTAGTTGTCGGCCACGCCCGAATAGGCGCTCTCGAGACTCACTTCTTTCACACTGCTCATGCTGTCATCCTCCGGTTGTTTGGTCCTGGCGGTGCGCGGACCATTAGTTGAACACTTTTGCAGATAGTGCTCTATTTCCAGAGGATTGCCAAGCAATTCGCATTCGGCGAGCTGCGCTACGGGATCATCAGGCCGCCGTCCACGGCGAGGGTCTGGCCGGTGATGAAGCGCGCGCCGTCGCTCATCATGAAGACGACGAAGGGCGTCATGTCGCGGTCCGGATCACCCAGCCTGCCGCCGAGCGGGATCAGTCCGGCCATCATCGCGTCGTGGGCCGCCAGCGCCTGCGCGTCCATGCGTGCTCGGTGCGCTTCGTACATCGGTGTCCACATCCCCGGCGCAGCGGCATTCACGCTGATGCCGTGGCGGCCCCACTCCTTGGCCACGGTCCGGGTCCAGCCCAGCACCGCCGCCTTGGCGGCGGAATAATGGGCGCAGCCGGGCAGCCCCATGACCCCCGCGGCCGAGCCGAAGTTGAGGATGCGCCCGCCGCGCTCGCGCAGATAGGGGAAGGCCGCCTGGTTGGTATTCATGGTGCCGCGCGCGTTGACGTCGAACATCAGGTCCCAGTCGGCGTCGAGGATGGACTCGGCCGGCGCAGCACGTTCGATGCCGGCGATGTTCACCAGCCCATCGAGACCGCCCAGCCAGGCCGCAGCGGCGTCGAAGGCGGCATCGACCTCGCCGCGCAGGCGCACGTCGCAGTGAAAATAGCGCGCGGCGCCCGGGCCGGCCGCGTTCGCACGGCTTGCCTGCTCTTCGCCTGCTGCGTCGTTGACGTCCAGCGCCGCGACCTGCGCGCCCGCCGCCGCCAGGCCGCGCAAGACGCTTGCGCCGATGCCCCCGGCCGCGCCGGTGACGATCAGCCGTTTGCCCTTTAGTTCCATGTCCCCTCCTTCAGTTGGTCGAATTGAGTCGAACGCATCCTTCATCCGCGCTGCGGTCCGATACGCAGTCCCTGCACGCTGGCGGCCCCCAGCGCGGCCGCCATCAGCCAGAACAGGACCGGGGCGCCGACCGCGCTACCGAGCACCCCGAACATGAGCGGCATGGCCGCCATCGATGCGTGGATCGCCATCGAACGCAGCGCCAGGGCTTCGCCATGACGCTCGGACGGCGTCAGGTCGTGCAGCGTCGCCATGATCGCGGGCTGCACCATGCCCAGCGCGATGCCGAGCACGGCGGCGCAGGCCGCCATCGCCCAGGCACTGCGCAGCAGCGGATAGGCGCCGAATACCGCGCAGGTGAGCAGCAGCGCCGCCGTCAGCAGCGTACGGCGCACGAGGCGTCCGGCCAGCAGCGGCATGAGCAGGCGCACCGACATCGACGCGACCGCATACGCGGCCAGGATTCCGCCTAGCGCGGAGGCGCTCAGGCCGCGCTCGACGCCCAGCAGCGGCAGCGCGAAGCCGTGCACGTCCCAGCTGAGCGACACCAGCCAGCTGACGAACAGCAGGCGGCGCAAGGGCGCGAGCCGCAGCAAGCCGAATGCCGACGCTTTCCGCGCCGCCTGCCCCGCGGCCACGCGCGGCGGCTCGACCGGCACCGCCTGTGCGGCCAGCAAGGTGGCCGCCGGCAGCAGGGCGAGCACCAGGAAGGCGGCCGAAAAGCCGGCATGGTCGATCAGCAAGCCGGCCAGCACCGGGCCGAACAGGCCGGCGATCGCAGGCGCGAGCGCGATCCAGCTGAAGACGCGCAAACGCTCGGTGTCGCCGCCGGCAAGGCGGCTGGCGCTGCGCTGGATGGCGATCATCCCGAAGCCCGACCCCGCGCCGCTGAGCGCCGCGGCCGCGCACAGCGTGAACAGGTTCTGCGTCGCCGCCGCCAGCAGCGTCCCGGCAAGCGCGCAGCCGGCGGCCAGGCGCACCGGCAGGTGGTAGCCGCGCCGGTCGGCCAGGCGCCCGGCCGGCAGCGCCAGCAAGGCGGGGAATACGGCGAACATCGTCATCACCAGGCCCACCGACCAGGCCGAACGGCCCAGGGCCAGCACGTTCAGGGGGGCCGCCAGCCGCACGCCCTGGGCGCAGGCATGCAGGCCGACCTGGCACGCCAGCATGGCGGCCAGCGCCGCGTGCGGCCTGCGCACGAGCGTTGCCGCGCTAGGCATGCGCGCTTTCGATGGCGGCCAGCGCCTGTTCGAACAGGCGCAGGGCCGACGCATGGTGGACGGCGCCTGTGTCCGGGTTGCCATGGCCGGCGCAGGAGCGTGCATAGCTTGCCTCGAGCATGATCCCGAGCTTGAAGCGTGCCAGCGCCAGATACCAGTCGAAGGCAGCGAGGTCGCGCCGGCTGCCCGCGCGATAGCGCTCGACAAGTTCCGTGGTGGACGCGAGCCCCTGCGCGGGCTCGATGCGGATGGTTCCTGCGCCGCGGCCGTCGGCATCGGGCCAGGTCGCCACCAGCCAGCCCAGGTCGATCAACGGATCGCCGATCGTGGCCAGCTCCCAGTCGATGATCGCGGCGAGTTGCGGACGCGCGCGCTGGAACATCACGTTGCCCAGATGGTAGTCGCCGTGCAGGATCCCGGGCGTGAAGGCGGCAGGCATGTGCGCCTCGAGCCAGTCGGCCACACGGGCCAGGCCCGGCAGCGCTTGCGGCCCCGGCCAGGAGGCGTGGCGGCCGCAGTCGTCGAGGTGGCGCATCCAGCGCGGCACCTGGCGCGCGAGAAAACCCTTGGGTTTGCCGAAATCGGCCAGGCCGGCCTGGCTCGGGTCGATCTCTCCGAGCCGCAACAGTCCGTCGACCATTGCGAATCCCATCTCGCGGCGCCAGCCGGCGTCGGCGGAATAAGGAGCGGGCAGCCGCTCCGGTGTCGCCGTGAAGCCGTCCACCGGCGCCATCAGGTAGAACGGAACACCCAGCACGCCGGGGTCGTCGCAGGCAGCGATCAATGCCGCATGCGGTACGGCGCTGCCGGCCAGCGCGCGCAGCAGGCGCGCCTCGCGCAGGAAAGCCTTGCCGCCGTCGGCGAGCGCACCGGGGCGGGGACAGCGCAGCACCCAGGCCTCGCCGCCGTCGCGTTCGAAGCGCAGCAGCATGTTCTGGGTGCCGCCGGTGAGCGGGGTGACGGCGTGCAGCGCTCCCGCGCCGATGCCCTGCGCATCCATCCACGTGCGCACGGCATCGAGGTCGATAAAGGTGTCAAAGCCCGCCCCGCTCATTCCGGCACCATGCGGAATTTTTCGGCCGCGGCGGCGGCGGCCGTCGGCCGGTGGTAGGCCGGGAACAGCTCCGCGCAGGCCTCGTACTCGCGCAGCAGCTGGCGCGCCACGGTCACCTTGTGGACTTCGGTCGGTCCGTCCGCCAGGCCCATCTGGTAGGCACGGACGATCAGCCCGACGAAAGGCATCTCGGTCGAGACGCCGATCGAGCCGTGCACCTGCAGCGCGCTCGATGCGATATCGTGCAGCACCTTCGGCATCGTCGCCTTTACCGCGGCGATATCCTTTCGGACTTTCTGGTAATCGTGGAATTTGTCGATGCGCCAGGCGGTGCGCATGACGAGCAGCCGGAACTGTTCGAGCTGGATCCAGGCATCCGCGATCTTCTCCTGCACCATCTGCTTGTCGGACAGCAGCGAGCCCTGGGTGGTGCGCGACAGCGCCCGCTCGCACAGGGCGTCGAGCGCCTTCTGCGCCTGGCCGATCACACGCATCGCATGGTGCACGCGCCCGCCTCCGAGGCGGACCTGGGCGATGGCGAAGGCCTCGCCCGGCGCACCGAGCATGTACTCGGCGCCGACGTGCACGCCGTCGAACTCCAGGTAGGCGTGGGTTGCCTCCGGATCGTCCGCCACGCCGACGTTGCGGATGATGCGGATGCCGGGCGTATTGGCCGGAACGACGAACATGCTCATGCCCTGGTAGGTCGAGGCCGCGGGATCGGTGATCGCCATGACGATGAAGAAGTCCGCATAGCGCGCATTCGATGCAAACCATTTCTGGCCGCTGATCACCCAGCCCTCGCCCTCGCGCACGGCTTGCGTGGTGAAGACTTTCGGATCGGCGCCGCCCTGCGGCTCGGTCATCGCGAAGCAGGAGACGACCTCGTTCGCCAGCAGGGGCGCGAGGAAGCGCTCCTGCTGGAAGGGCGTGCCGTAGGCGGCGAGGATTTCGCAGTTGCCCGAATCGGGCGCGTGGGCGCCGAACACGATGGGCGCGAACAGCGCGCGGCCGAGGATTTCGTTCATCAGCCCCAGCTTGACCTGTCCGTAGCCGGCGCCGCCGAGCTCCGGTCCCAGGTGACAGGCCCAGAGCCGGCGTTCCCTGACCCGCCGCTGCAGCGGACGCACCAATTGCGCAAAGCGCGGGTCGTGGATATTCCACGGGCTGCCCAGCACGTACTCGAGCGGCTCGACCTCCTCGCGCACGAACGCTTCCATCCAGTCGAGCTCCGCCTGGAATGCGGGCTCGGTTTCAAAATCCCATGCCATGTCGGTCTCCGGGTTACAGGTTCATGCGAGCAGCAGGCCGCCGTCGACGAGCAGCGTCTGGCCCAGCACGTAGGCGGCGAGCGGCGAAGCGAGGAAGAGCGCGGCGCCCGCCATGTCGTCCGGCGTGCCGAGCCGGCCGAGCGGTATTTTCCTCAGCGAGGCGGCCAGCCGCTCGGGGTGGTCGGTGGTGACCCGGGTCAGCTTGGTGGCGACCAGGCCGGGCGCGATGCCATTCACCCGGATGCCGTCGCCGGCCCAGGCTTCGCCAAGCGTGCGGGTCAGGCCGTAGGCGCCGGTCTTGGAGGCGTTGTAGGCCGGCGTGCCGACCGTCGAGTGGAATGCCGCCGCCGAACTGACGATGATCATCGATCCCCTGGCGCGCCCCAGCATGTCGTGGAAGCGGTCGCCGCAGGCCATCAGGCTGACCAGGTTGACATTGACGACCTCGCGAAAGGCCGGCACCTTGAATTCTTCGCGCCGGTAACGCACGATGCCCTGGGCGCACACCAGCACGTCGAGGCGTTCGAACGGCACCTCGACCGCAGCCACCGCGGCCGCGTCGCCGACATCGAGCCTGGCGTAATGCAGGCCCTCGAGATTCGACTCGCGCGCGTCGGCGTAGTCGGCGGCGCCGGAGCGCGTACCCCATACGTGCACCTCGGCGCCACGGAGGCGAAAGGCCTGAGCGATGCCGTTGCCGATGCCGCTGGAGCCGCCAACCACGAGCACGGTCTTGCCGGAAAAATCGAGTTCGTTCATGAGTGTGTCCCTGGTGCGTTCGTCAAAACGGTCAGTCCCTGTGCTTCCAGGGCGGCGATTTGTTCGGGGCCGAGCCCGAGCCGCTCCCATACCTCGCGGCTGTGCTCACCGAGCGCCGGCGGAGCCCGGTCCAGCCGCAATGGCAAGTCGCCGAAGTCCCAATACGCGCCGACTTGTTCGAGGTCGCCATACACGGCATGGCGGTAGCGGGCGTGGAGTCCGGCCGCGGCGTGGTCCTGGTCGTCGTGGAAGGCCTCGCCCTGCGCTTCGAGCACCGGCTCGGCGGCGACGCCCGCGGCGCGCAAGGCGGCCAGTGCGGCTGCGCGCGGCTGGCCGGCGAACCATGCTTCGCACGCCAGCCGCGTGCTTCCGGCCAGGCGGGCGAAGGATTCCGTCTCGCGCGCCCCGAGGGCGGCGACGGCAAGCCAGGCATCGCGGCAGCGATAGATACGGTGGCAGGAAGAGAGCCCGGTCTGGGCCTGGTCGAGCTGCGCGACCGGTGTAGTGGCGCCGTCGGGCAACATCACGCTTTCCGCGACGGTGAGCAGGGTGGCGCCGAGCAGCGAGGCGCAGACGGCCTGCCCTTGCCCGGTCTCCTGGCGGCGGTAGTGGGCAAGCAGCACGGCGAAGACGGAGGACAGTGCCGCCAAGTAGTCGCCCACGCCGAAGCGCAGCCACATCGGCGGATTGCCCTGGCCGCCGCATTCGGCTTCCCAGCCGCAGGCCGCCTGCATCAGCTGGTCGAAGCCCGGCCAGTCCTTCTGCTCGCCCTTCGGGCCATACGAACTGATGTGGCAATAGACCAAACCCGGGTTGAGCACCTGCAGCGCCGCGTAATCGATCCCGAGCTTGCGCGCGGCCGGTAGCCGGATGTTGTGATGGACGACGTCGGCCCAGCCTACCAGCGCCTCGAGGGCAGCTCGTGCACCGGGCTCGCCCAGCTTGAGCGCGACCCCCAGCTTGCCGCGCTGGGTGCCTGCGAAGATGCGTTCCAGTCTGCGCATGGCGTCGCCCGCCGGCGGCTCGACCTTGATCACCTCCGCCCCCAGGTCGGCCAGCAGCATCGTGGCGAAGGGGCCCGCCAGGTAGGCGCCGAGATCGAGCACTTTCATGCCTGCCAGCGGCGCCAGCGGCGCGCCCGATGCCTTCGGCGCCACCGCTTTCGGCTCGGGCCGGGGAGGAAGGTGCGGCGGCGCGCGCTCCGGCGCGGCCAGCGCGCCGCGCACTCTCGGCGGCGGGTCGCTCAGGTAGGCCGGCCCCGGCTGCCGCACCCTGCCGCGCACACGGTCATCGACTTCGACCACATAGCCGTTCGCGCGTGCCTGTTCGCTGGCATAGATTGCGCCGAAGGGCGCTGCGACCTGCGCTGCAACGTCGTTCTGCCAGAAGTGCTCCACCCAGTCGCGTGCCGGACGGGTGGCCATGATGGCCTTGTTGGCGCCGAAGTTCGGGGCCACGTGGCTAGGCGGGTATTTCGCGTTTTCCGCGGCGACGGCATCCGGTCCCATCGCGGCCAGCGCCTGGGCCATCCACGGCGCCTTGTCGGGAGAATAATGGACGTGTACCCACTCCCCGTCGGCGCACCGGTGCAGCGGGATCGGCGTGCTCTTCGACAGGCCTTTCGCGAACACGGGGGTTGGTGTTTGCGCCCGAGACCAGTGCATACTCATCGGCGCGAGCGCCGCTTGCGCCAGGCTCGTATGCGCGATGCCGCCGCGCCCGTCCCGGCGGCGCGCAACCAGGCGCGCCATCACGCCGATCGCGCACAGCCACGCCGCCAGCCAGCCGGCAAAGGGCATGCGCACGAATACGGGGCCCGGACGGTGGCCGGGCTGCTCGTCGAGCAGGCCGAGGCGCGCCAGCACCAGCGTCTCGCGCGCCGGCGCATCGGCCAGCCGATGCCGGCGCGGCCAGCCGCCGATCGCCGACACCACCAGGCTCGGATACGTCGCCGCGAGGCGCGCGTCGTCCAGTCCGCATTCGGCTGCCTGGGCCGGCGTCAGGTCATGCAGCAGCACGTCCGCACCCGCGATCAGCCCCACCAGCGCCACCCGTCCGTCCGCCGTATCCGGGTCGAGCGCGACCCGCCGCTTGCCGCGGTTGAGCACCGAGAACAGCACCGACCCGGGATAGTCGGCCATGCCCGGCGTCTCGATGCGAATGACTTCGGCCCCCGCTTCGGAGAGCTGCAGCCCCGCCGCCGGCCCGGCGATCCCGCCGGCGAATTCGATGACGCGGATGTTCGCGAGAATGGCCGCATCCATTATCGATCCCCTGCATAGGCCTGCTGCACATAGGTCATGCGTCCGCCCGCCAGCATCAGGGCGCAGAACATGTTCAGCTCGACGATTTCGGGCGTGCTGAAGTGAAGTTTGAGCGTATCGAACAAGGCGTCGCCGATGGACATGTAGTCGGAAGCGAACAGCATCGCGTACTGCAGCGCCGCCTGCTCCGCCGGACTGAAACGGGGATCGTCGTGCGCCAGGCAGGCGATGTCTTCCTCGCTGACGGAATCTTCCTTGCGTGCGAGCTGGCAGGCTTTGCAACTGGTGATGGAGGCGATCTTCAGGCGCACCAGTTCCTTGAGCCGCCCCGGCAGCACGCCGCGCAGGTGCATCGCTTCGAGTGCGCCGAGCCAGGCTTCGGCCACTTCCGGGCGGTGCGCCCAGACCTGGACCGGCACTGGCGAACTGAGCATCCGGCTGGCCCGCCCGCGCTCGAGCGTAGCGGCGAGCGCGGCCGGGAACGCGGCCAGGGGAACCAGCGGCAGCCGCGTCATGCCAGTCTCCAGCCATGGCACGCTTCGAATCCGGTCATCATGTCTCCTGCGCCGCTGTCGCTTCGAACGATCTGGCGCGGCCATGGTTTTATTGAACAGAAATGCTATTTATGTTCAATATATACATGTTTTGTAAAAATGTCGACCGCTTGCGCTATTTCCTCATGCGGGCCCGACGAAGTAGCGCACCAGCAGTGCTCCGTCCTCGTCGAAGCGGTACAGCTCGATGGTTTCGATCGTGCGATCCGTCCCCTTGACCCGGTTCCGGTTGTGGCATGCCGCTTCGTTGCCGTTGACGATGGCCGCCACCTCCTCGATCGCGATTGCCGCATTCTGCCGCTCCCACATCGCCGCCAGCACCGGCCATCCGTCGGAAGCCGGCCGTCCGACGTATTCGATCGCCAAGCCGCCAGGAGCCGCATCGCGGTAGGCTGCGAGGAAGCCGTCCTTGTCGCCCGCGTTCCAGCATGCCACCTGGGCGTGGAGGAAGCGTCGAATGCTGTTTGCGTCCGTGCTCATTCGGCTTCTCCCAACCCGGTTGTGGCGCCGCGCACCCCGCGCGCGCTGCCGTTGCGGCGGTCGGTCTCGCCCCAGCCCAGCGAACGGTCCGGTTCGCGGGTGTCGCCCACGCGGCGCCAACGCCCTTCCTGCTGGGCGGTGATCGGGAAG
>NZ_JBHSMS010000002.1:9901-15033 GCF_042656795.1 Massilia jejuensis
CGACCTGCCCTTCGATATCGGTGGTGCAGCGGACCTCTCCCTTCTCGTTCTGGAAGATGGCGTAGCCCAGCTTCCCGTGCCCGACCATGAAGGAGCCGCTGTCCCAGCTGCCGTCGGTGTAGACGGTCGCAAAGGTCCACCAGATGACGTGCATCCTGTTGTTCACGACCAGGTCTTTCTGGAAGTGGATCGCGCCGCCTTCCGCCATCCAGGCCTGGTCAAGGGTGATGATGCCTTTCACGGCGCGCCCTTCGCAGGTGCCGGTCACATCGTACAGCTGCGAGACATAAAAAGTGCCCCAGTCGCGACCCGGCAGGTACCACTGCATGCCATTGCCGAGCAAGGCGCCCGCGAGATCGAACAGCCCTTCCTCCTTCCAGCTGAACTGTGTACCGGAAGCGGTCAGGCGCCATGGCTGGCCGGCCTCCCCCTCCAGGCTGGACCAGCCGGCCGTGTCATTGTCGAGCCAACGGTGCGGGAACATGGTCAGCGCCTGCGCCGCGCTCTTTGCCTTGTCGATGCGAATATGGCGTCCGTCGCCGACCCGCGTCGACTGGTAGATGAATTTGGTCGGGTTCGGGCTGCTGCCGGGCGCATTCAGGGCGCGCACGAACGCATAGATCTCGCCTTGCTCGTCGCGCACGCAGCCGAAGGGCATGTGCTTGGTCAGCTTCAGGCCGTAGTGGTCGCGCAGGTCGGCCAGGCCGGCGCCTGTTACCTGCTGCGGACCCACCAGACACTGGTAGTCGAAATCGGCGCGCTCGGGAATCGTGTCGAAGGTCTTCATGGCTTAATCCCAGAGCACGTGGACATGGGCCGCACCGCGCAGCTGGGCGCCTTCGATGAGGGGCGCGGGTTGGTCCGGGTCCAGGCGCAGGTTCGGGAACAGGTCGAGCAGCGCATTGACGGCGCAGTTGAGCTCCATCTTGGCGACGAACTGGCCGATGCACATGTGCGGCCCGAAGCCGAAACCGAAGGACAGCTTCGTGCGCCTGTCGATATCGAACACGTCCGGATGCTCGAAGACTTCCTCGTCGCGGTTGGCCGAGGCCACCATGCACTGGACGAAGGACCCTTTGGGGATGGTCACGCCGTGGAACTGCACCTCTTTCGCCGTCTCGCGGACCTTGAAGGTCGCCACTGGTTCAAAGCGCACCGCTTCGTCAATAAGTTTCGGCACCAGGGCGCGATCCGCCCGCACGCGCTCCAGCAGGCCCGGCGTGGTGAGCAGCAGCACCATCACCGAACTGAAGGTGCGGGTGGTGGTTTCGCCGGAGGCCGGCAGTAGCGAGCGCACGAAGGTGGCTACCTCGTGGTCGTCGAGCATGCGGCCCTCGTGCTCGGCGCGCAGCAGGCGTCCGATCAGGTCGTCGCCGGCGCTGCCCGCCGCACGCCGCTGCACTACCACCGCGAAGATCGCTTCGTACAGCAGCTTGACCGCGATGCCTGCATTGCGCCGCGCTTCCACCGCCTTGGCCGGATCGATCTGGTTGCCCCCGACCATGGCCAGCGCCCAGGCCGCGTACTGGCGGTATTGTTCCGTATTATCGGTCGGAAAACCCATCAGCGCATACATCTCGCGGATCGGAAAACCCAGGCCGAACTCCATCAGGTCGGCCTTTTTCAGCCCTACCATCGGTTCGAGGAAGTCCTTGCGGATCACCGCGTCGATCTGGTCGCGCCATTTGTTCACCGTCTCCGGCATGAAGGCCGGCTGCAGCAGTGCGCGCACGCTGCGGTGCTGCTCGCCGTCCATCGCCAGCACGATCAGGCCGTCGAAGAATGCGCCCAGGCCTTCGGCGATGAAGCCACTGGTGTAGCTGCTGGCGTCGCGCAGCACGGTCATGACGTCCTGATGCCGGAACAATGCAAAGGTCGGCCGCGTGCCCTGCTGCATGCCGGCATTCGTCGGCACGCCGAACTGGCGGATGAAGTCGCCGACAAAAATCGGCGATTCGGCGCGCGCCTGGCGGCACGCTGCGTGGATGTCGCCGGTTCCCTTGTAGGTATCGGAAACTGCGGTATAGGCGCGTTCCAGGGCGTGGTCGTCGATGGTTTCGTTCACGGTGTCTCCTCCAGTTGAACATTTTTTTGAATGATGTACACATGGTAGCCGCGCTGGACGGCGCCGCGGCGGCCAGCGGCGCCGATTTTGTTTGACCGCGAGTCAAGCGGACCGGGTTAAGATGGCGCTCTCGACATCCCCCGAGCCACCAGAGGCGACACCATGAGCGAGCTGCCGGACCGTTGTGCGCCGACCAGGGCGCTGCCGAACAAACGCGAAACGCTCAGGCGCATCCTGGAAGCGGCGCGCCGCGAATTCGTGGGCAAAGGCCTGGCCGATGCACGCGTCGACGACATTGCCCAGGCTGCGGGCGTGACCAAGCAGCTGGTGTATCACTATTACCGCAGCAAGGAGGAGTTGTTCGCCTGCGTGCTGGACGAATCCTCGGCGCAGGCAATGAACGAACTGGTGACGCTGGAGCTGGACCAGCTGGCCCCGCGCGCCGCGCTACGCGCCCTGCTGCAGCGGATGGTCCAGCCCTACCAAGAGGGCGAACTCAGCGTCCTGGCCCAGGAAGGGATCCGCTTCCACGAAAGCCGGGCGACGCCGCGCAACAGTTTTACCGAACTGGCGCCGCGGCTCAGGCTCAAGCTGAAGGAAACGCTCGAGCGCGGCATCGCCAGCGGCGACTTCCGCGCCGACGTCGATCCGGACATGCTGCTGGCCGTCGCGGCTCTGGCTACCACCAGCGCCTGGGTCAACCGCTATACGGTGTCGACGCTGTGCGGTCTGGACATGGCAAGCGCGCCGGACGCTGAGAAATGGGGGCGATTTTCAGTCGATTTCGTACTTGCCGCAGTCGAGCGCGAACGCAGCGGCCAGCATCCGCTCACGCTGCCCGCCTCGCTCGTCAGCCCGCCAGGAAGCGACTGACCCGGCGGGCTGCGATACGCCCCGGCAGGCCGTTGATCCCGCCGCCCGGATGGGTGCCGGCGCCGCCCAGGAACAGGCCGGCCACCGGCAGCTTGTCCGTGCCCAGTCCCGCGGCCGGACGCATCAAGGCGCTGCGCGCCGGGCTGGTGTCGATGTGCACCACGCAGCCGCGGTGCACGTTCAGACGCTCGGCCAGGTCGGGCGCCGCTTCGATCCGGCGTCCGATCTCGTAGCGCGCCAGCCCGTCCATATACTCCGACGCCTGGTCGATCACCTGCTGGCCGACCTGGGCGCGCATCGCGTCCCAGCCCTCGCGCGGCTCGACCGGCATCGCCACTGGATAGAGATAGACCACATCCTGCCCGGGCGGCGCCTGGCCCGGGTCGACCGCACTCGGCGCGGTGATCCACATATAAGGCAAGGGCGACACTTCGCCACGGGCAGCGGCGCGGAAGTTGTCGAGTACAGCGTCGGACGTGCCGATCAGGAGCACGCTCTTGCGCAGGCTCAGGCCGTCCGGACGCAGCGCTTCATGGCGGCTGTACCCGACCTGCCCAGAGAGCGCGACATCGACTTTCAGCGGCGAAGCCCCGTGCGCATTCGCCGGCGCCAAAGCCACGCGCGTCAGCGTGCGGCGGTCGAGCGCGCCGGGCGTCACCATCTCGAGCGCCATTTTCGGATGGATGGATGCGATCACGGCGCGCGCCCCAATCACCGCGCCGCTTTTCAAGCGCACGCCCGTTGCCACGCCATTTGCGGCGACGATTTCCGCGACCGGGGCGTCGACCATGATCTCCCCGCCCAGCTCGCGCAAGCGCGCGGCCAGCGCGTTCGACAGCGTCTGCATACCGCCCACTGCGCGGCCCAGGCCGAAACGGTGGATGAAGCCGAGCAGCGCAAAGTAAATGCCGGTGGCTTCGCCGGCGATCGGGCCGGCCGCACCCAGCAGGCAACAGAGGGCGGACTGGGTCACGGGATGCTCGAAGCGCTCCATGATCGAGGTGTAGGCCGGGCTGCCGATCAGCGCCATCAGCTCCGGCTTGAGCGCTCGGTTCTTGAACATGGTGCGGAAGGCCTGCCATTTGGCGCCAAGGTTGCGCTGCGCCGGATCGACCCGCATCATCGGGATGGCGACGTCGATGAAGGCATTCACCAGAACCATCAGGGACAGGAACTCGTCGGCATCGCGCGCCGAGAACCGCCGGATCTCGGCCGCCGTCTGCTCGGCGCTGCGGCCGAACACGAGCGAATTGCCGTCGGGATGGAGATAGACATAGCCGGGATCCATCTCCACCTGGCGAAAGCCATGCCGTTCCAGCTGCAGTTCGTGCGGCATCATCGGGTGCACGCGCAGCGACATCAGGTCGAGCGCGCAGGGGTGGATCAGGTGCTGCGGCGCGTCGGGAATCAGGTAGCCGCTCGACGCCATGCCGCCGACTTTTTCGCGCGCCTCGATCACGACCACCTTTTTTCCCGCTTCGGCGAGATAACAGGCGGCGGCCAGGCCATTGTGTCCGCCGCCGACGATTGCCACGTCGTATTGCTTGTCCCCATTCATGCTGTCTTCTCCGGTTTTGTTTTGAAGTCCGCCGGATTGAAGCACGCGGCCGCGCTTGCGGCCTGAAGAACAGTTTTACCTGAGGTAAAGCGCGGGCGCTCAGCGGCGCGCGACACGGCCCGACAGCAGCATGACGACGAAGCGCTCCATGCGCCGCATCAGGTTGCGGCGGTCGGCGCCGGACGGCACCAGCACGTCGCTCAGGATGAAGCGCACCATCAGTTCGCCGATCAGTTCGCGGTCGAGCACGATGCCGCGGCGCTCTTCCCAGGCGTCGAACACGGGCGCCAGCACGTCCTGGAAGCGGTGCACCGAGTCGTGGAAAATCCGCTGGAACCAGCGCGTCGCGTATTCCGGCGCCACCAGCAGCAGGCGCCGGGCGCGGCTGCGTTCCAGGTAGTCGTCGATGAAGCCCAGTACGGCCTGGAAGCGCTCGTCGGGATCCTGGGAAGCCGACGTCGCTTCGATCAGGCGGGCATGGAACTGGTCGCGCTTGTGGCGGGAGAACGCGTCGAGCAGGTCGTCCTGCGAGGAAAAATAGCGGTAGAAGGTTCCGCGCGAGATGCCG
Organism: Massilia jejuensis; assembly: GCF_042656795.1. NCBI lineage: Bacteria > Pseudomonadati > Pseudomonadota > Betaproteobacteria > Burkholderiales > Oxalobacteraceae > Massilia > Massilia jejuensis. The sequence goes on from NZ_JBHSMS010000002.1 coordinate 14,966, forward strand.
CTGTCGTGGCACACGTCCAGGATCGAAATGCGCTCGGCGCCCGATTGCAGGATGATCTCTTCCGTCGT
>NZ_JBHSMS010000003.1:0-179794 GCF_042656795.1 Massilia jejuensis
CGGTCGAATATGAAAAGCAGTATTTCCAGCGGCTCGCGAGTGTCTAGTAAACTCGTGGCGATTCAGGTATCAATGGCGAGTCGGAAGACGAACGGCACCGCAACTGGATTGAAGTGAATAACGTTCTCTACGCGGTCCACCAGCCAAGAGCCGGCGTAGTTTCGACCGCAGGCGGGCATACCACCGGGCGAGCCGACCTGTACCCGATTAACTTCACCAAGCTTGCTGACATAGCCTCCCCCGTCTTGTTACAAACCTGCGCCACCGGGAAGACCATTCCCAAAGCCTCTTTCGAGTTCATGCGGGCTGACGGTGACGGGAAGCCGATCCCCTACTTTAAGATCGAACTGCAAAACGTCATGATTGCCAGCATGACGCCGGACCTATACCAAGCAGAGCATCCGGGGCGGTACGCAGGGCAATACTTCGGGTAGCTGGGATTGCAGCGCCAACAAGGTGTGCTAACGGAGACGATATGACCCAGCCTTACGCGGGTGCGGCAATGATTCTCTGCCCGCTGGAAGTACGCGACTTCCAGCACGTTTGCGCCGTCATTGTGACAGGGAGCGGGATCAACGCATGCGGCCATACGCTACTACACGTCGGCGAAAGTTGGAGTTGGTATGTCCACATCGCTGGCCCGTATAAATTGCCTAAATGGATGCCCGAGAGTAACTATACGCGGTACTTGAAGGAAAACGGCAAGCGTGAAATTCGCCGCTGGCCTCTCAAGCTGCCCAACCCTAAGGGAGCGCACGACAGGATGCATGAACTGATGCAAAAGCCGTGGCTATGGGGCGCTGTGGTGCATAACTGCACTTCCTTTGCGGAAGACGTTGTTCGGGCAGGTGGCAGTAAAGCCGTGCAGTATTTCAATTGTCCTGCTGCGGAGCCATTCGCATGAAGAAGACGCTCACTTCACTCGGCATCGCCTTGGTAATGGCTGCACTTGTCTGGACTTCAATCATCTTCTTCGACCCCGGCATGAATTTCGACAAGGCATATAACATCATCGGCCTCTCGTTCATAGGCTCAGCAGTCCTCGCAGCCCTAGTGTTGACGCTTCGGGGTCGCCGTCAGAGTGGATAAAAGTTTCAGCACTGGTGTGCAGACTGCCACAAGTTCACCATTTCATGAATGAACCAGTGCTGATTAGTGACGGATGCCTGGGCATAGTCTTCAAGGAAGCAGGAACGGTGGAAGTACATGCTGCCGTTCGGCGTCATCGCGCAGTTCTTGGGCTGCAAGGGCATGTAGCGCCGCGCATGGATACGCACCCGCCAATAGTTAATGGCATCGCGGAACAGCAGGGACGCCAGCGCAATTTCCCCCTTGGTCAGCGGGCGCGCTCTAGTACGCATATTGAAGTGATTTCCCATCTGACGACGTTGCAGGAATTATAGACGACTACCGTTGACAACTGCCAATGCCGACCTCGTAAAGCTGGGCAACAATCGTCCGCTTGCTCAAGCTATGACGGAGGAAAGAATGACCGACGCATACCTGAAGATCGAGGGCATCAACGGAGAATCGGAAGACGACCGCCACCGTAACTGGATCGAAGTAAGCAACGTCATGTACGCTGTCAACCAGCCAAGGGCCGACACGCTATCAACGGCTGGCGGACACACCAGCGGCAGGGCCGAACTTTACCCGAGCTTCTACTCCGTGCTTCCATCGCACATCTGTCGCTCTCGGTCCCACCTGCCACCACGGTCCAGGCAACTGTCGAATCGCACTTCGTTGCGCAACCAAAGGTTAGCGACGACCAGTAACGCAAGCACGCACGCCCCAAGTAGAAATTTTGTACTGTTCATTCGTATTGGTCAGTAGAGATCAGGGGAGTTCAAAAGTTCGTTCCTAGCCGTATCAGGCGGTCTAGGGCATGGCTGCTACTAGTCCTGCCGATCCAGTCGCAACAAGGCTGCCGCCATCATCCTGGCAACATCCTTTTTTACCACGCCGGTTCCCACGATTCCCGGTACATCGAACTTCGGTACGATGGTCGATGTGTAGACCACCCTGGTGCCCGCGGCGCCGGCCAGAGGACTGAGCTCCCAGCTGGCCCGGTAGACTTTCAGGTCGCCTTCGACCAGGCCGATGTCGATCCGGTCCGGCGCCCGTTCGTTCACCTGTACCAGCAAGCGGATCGTCCGGCTGAAGAACAGGAAGCGGGCAGTGCCCAGTTGTTCGACGATTACCGTGTCGCCATTACGGGACACCACGCGCGTACTGGTCAGGTTCGGCAGGTAGTCGGCCAGGTGGTTGTAATCGGTCAGAATGCGCCAGACAACGGCCGGGGCGGCCTTCACCGTGCCGCTCGACGAGATCTGGTAGACCTTGTCGCCTTCTGCGCCATCGACGCGCTCCACGTCCAGTTCGAACTTGGGCACGCCGGGCTGCGCCGCGGCCAGGGCGGCGGCCGAGACCGACAAGGCGCAAGAGAGCAACAGCATGTTTGAGATACGATTCAGCATTCGCCGAGCGTAACATGCGGATAGGCGTGCGGCGCAAGCGTGCAGCGTACTGTCACCCGTCCGGGGAATCGACGCTCGGCCGCCGGCGCCGCGCCACGATGTGGTAGCGCACCTCCAGCTCGTCCTGCACCGAGAGCAGTCCGCCCCCGACTGAAAACGGCACGATGCCGAAATCCGTCTGCTTCAGGCGCGCCGTGCCGCTTGCTGTCACCTGGGCCGCATCGACCCGCACCGTGGCCGGCAGCGCCAGCGATCGCGTCGCGCCGTGCAGGGTGACCGCGACGCGTAGCTGGCCGTCGGCCTGTTGCTGCGCATGCAGCGTCACCACCGGATAGCGTTGCGCCTCGAGTACCAGACCGAGCATGTTCGTGCGCGTGCCTTCGACCGCTTGCGCGGACGGTTGTTTGCCGATGCCCGCGTCGCGCAGCAGTTGCGGCTCGTCGACGGTCATCTGGTCGATACGAAAAGAAAGGTTGGCGCTGCCCGCGTCGGGCGCGACAAAGCCAGACAGCGTGCGGCTGGCCACGACGTGGTCGTGCCCGAGCCGCGCCATCAGGCCGGCGCGGCGTACCGTGACGGCGACCAGCGAGGCTTGCGGATCGACTGCGTAGACCGCGGCACCGGAACCCGCCCTTGCGCGGTACGCGCCCGGATCGGCTCCCTGATCCGGCACGGGCGGCGCCAGCTGCCGGCCGCAGGAAGCCAGCAGCGCTACCAGCGCGATCCCGCCCGCCGTCGGCGGGCGCCAACGGCGTCTCATCGAGACTTACTTGCGCAGCGCCGAGGCGGCGCGCGCCAGCTCGGTGATGCGGTCCCAGTCGCCGGCCATGATCGCGTCCTTCGGCGTGAGCCAGGAGCCGCCGACGCAGGCCACGTTCTTGCAGGCCAGGAAGGCGGGCGCGGTATCGATCGAGATGCCGCCGGTCGGGCAGAAGGTCACGTCCGGCAGCGGGCCGGCGATCGCGTTGAGCATGCCGACGCCGCCGGCCGGCACCGCCGGGAACAGTTTCAGTTGCCTGAATCCCGCCTCGCGCGCGGCCATCACCTCGGACGGCGTCATCACGCCCGGCAGCAGCGGCAGGCCGCTCTTTTTCGCTGCCTCGATCAGCGCATTGGTCAGGCCCGGCGAGACGCCGAACACGGCGCCGGCGTCGCGCGCGGCGGCGAATTCATCGCCTTGCGTCAGGGTGCCGACGCCGACGATGGCGCCTTCGACCTGGGCCATGTCGCGGATGGCCTGCAAGCCGTACGCGGTGCGCAGGGTTACCTCGAGCACGCGGATGCCGCCGGCTACCAGCGCTTTCGCGAGCGGCACGGCGTGGGCGGGATCGTCGATGGCGATTACGGGAATCACGCTCGCCGAGCGCATGATGTCAAGTACGGTCATGGTCATGGTAGTGGTCACTTCGGTAGTCACTTCGGGGTCTTGAACAGGAAGTCTTCATCGGAGCCGGGCATGATGTCGCCGCTGTCGGCGCCCTCATGCAAGGGCACGGTGGTGTGCTTCGGCGACGGCAGCGGGAACGTCGCCGCGCCCTCTTCCGCCGCGCTGCTGGAATTGCGGAACATGGAGAACAGCTCGCGCCCCATGCCGATGTGGGACGACGAGATGTCGGCCGTCACCTGCGTGCGCGCTTCCCAGACCTCGCTCGGGACCAGGGCTTCCAGCGTGCCGGTAGCGGCGCAGACGCGGATGATGTCGCCGTCGCGCACGCGCCCCAGCGGGCCGCCGGCCAGGATTTCCGGCGACACGTGGATCGCCGCCGGCACCTTGCCCGACGCACCCGACATGCGGCCGTCGGTGACCATGGCCACGTGGTGGCCGGCGTCCTGCAGGTTCGACAGCGCAGGGGTCAGCGCGTGCAGCTCCGGCATGCCGTTGGCACGCGGACCCTGGAAGCGGATCACGGCCACGAAATCGCGGTTCAGGTGGCCCGCCTTGTACGCGTGCATGAAGTCTTCCTGCGAATTGAAGGTGAGCGCGGGCGCTTCGACGGTCTGGTGTTCGATCTTGACGGCCGAGACCTTCATCACGGCGCGGCCGAGATTACCCTTGACCAGCACCATGCCGCCGTTGCTGCTGAACGGGTTCGAGGCCGACCGCAGCACCGACTCGTCGCCCGACTGCGCCGCCACGTCCTTGAAGACGACCTTGCCGTCTTCGCCCAGGAAAGGCTCCTTGCAGTGCTTGCGCAGGCCGTGGCCGAGGATGGTGTTGACGTCGTCGTGCGCCAGGCCCGCGTCGAGCAGTTCGCGGATCACGAAGCCGGGGCCGCCGGCGGCCTGGAAGTGGTTCACGTCGGCGTCGCCGTTCGGGTAGATGCGGGTCAGCATCGGCACCACTTTCGACAGCGCATCGAAGTCGTTCCAGTCGATGACGATGCCGGCCGCGCGCGCGATGGCGACCAGGTGCAGCGTGTGGTTGGTCGAGCCGCCGGTCGCATGCAGCGCGACGATGGCGTTGACGATGCTCTTCTCGTCGACAATATGCCCGACCGGCATGTAGTTGCCGCCCTGCTGGGAAATCGCCACCGCCTGGTGCGAGGAAGCGCGCGTGAGCGCATCGCGCAGCGCCGTGCCCGGCGTGATGAAGGCGGCGCCCGGCAAGTGCAGGCCCATCATCTCCATCAGCATCTGGTTGCTGTTGGCGGTGCCATAGAAGGTGCAGGTGCCGGCGCCGTGGTAGGACGCCGATTCGCACTCGAGCAGTTCTTCGCGCGTGGCCTTGCCCTGCGCGTAGAGCTGGCGCACGCGCGCCTTTTCCTTGTTCGACAGGCCGGACGTCATCGGGCCGCCGGGCACGAACACGGCCGGGATGTGGCCGAAGTGCAGTGCCCCGATGAGCAGGCCCGGCACGATCTTGTCGCAGATGCCCAGGTACAGGGCGGCGTCGAACATGTTGTGCGACAGCGCCACGGCGGTCGACATGGCGATGGTGTCGCGCGAGAACAGGGACAGTTCCATGCCCGGCTGGCCTTGCGTGACGCCGTCGCACATGGCCGGCACGCCGCCCGCGAACTGGGCCACGGCGCCGGTGTCGCGCACGGCCTCCTTGATCAGGGCGGGAAAATATTCGAACGGCTGGTGCGCCGACAGCATGTCGTTGTAGGACGAGACGATCGCCACGGATGGCTTCTTGGTTTCGCGCAGCTTCAGCTTGTCGTTGGCGGGAAAGGCGGCGAAACCATGGGCCAGGTTGGTGCACGACAGCGCGCTACGCTGCACGCCCCCTATCCTGGCCGCTTCCAGGTGCGCGAGGTAGGCCGCGCGCGAGGCGCGGCTGCGCTCGATGATCCGGTTCGTTACCTGTTCAACTACGGGATGCAGCGCCATGATCGTTCCTTCGAAATTGTTTTCTGAAATTTTACTACAAAACGGGAATGGAATTGTGTGCGGCGAAGATTTTGCGGCACCCGGACGGTGATGGCGCGTGAACTTCGTCCGATGCACCGTCCACAGCACCCCGGGACCAGCTGCGGACATGCTCGTCCACGCACGTCAAGCGCCGGGAAACAGGGGTGCCGACTCTTGCGTCGACGCGGGTGAGGCGCCGATCAAACGCAGCACCTCCGGCGCCTGCCAGGCGGTGCCCGGAACGACCATGTAGTGAATTTACGCGCCATTCCTGTATGATTCGATAACTTGTTCAAAACAACATCGCGTACGCTCTCATGACCACGTTTCTCACCAGAACCACCGCTTTCCAGGCCCTCGAAACCCACGCCGTCGAGGCCGAAGACTGGGGGATGCGGCAGCTGTTCGCGGCCGACCCGGCACGCTTCGAGCGCATGTCGATCGAGGCCGCCGGCCTGTTCCTAGACTATTCAAAAAACCGCCTTGACGGGCGCACGCTTGAACTGCTGGCCAGCCTGGCGCGCGAGCGCGGCGTCGAAAGCCGGCGCGACGCCATGTTCGCCGGCGAAAAGATCAACAACACCGAAAACCGCGCCGTCCTGCACACCGCCCTGCGCGCCCCGCGCGACGCGGCCCTGGTCGTCGACGGCCAGGACGTGCCGGCCGACGTGCATGCCGTGCTGGCGCGCGTCAAAACCTTCACCGATGCCGTGCGCAGCGGCGACTGGCGCGGCCACACGGGCAAGCCGATCAGCACCATCGTCAACATCGGCATCGGCGGCTCCGACCTCGGCCCGAAGATGGTCTGCCTGGCCCTGCGGCCCTACAGCCACCCGGGCCTGGCCCTGCACTTCGTTTCGAACGTCGACGGCCACGACATGGATGCCGTGCTCGAGAAGGTGGACCCGGAAACCACGCTCTTCATCATCGCCTCGAAGACTTTCACCACGGCCGAGACCATGATGAACGCGCAGACCGCGCGCCGCTGGTTCCTGGCCCAGGCGCAGGAAACCGCGCTGGCCAGGCACTTCGTCGCCGTGTCGACCAACGTGGAGGCGATCGAGGCCTTCGGCATCGACCCGGTGAACATGTTTCCGTTCTGGGACTGGGTCGGCGGACGCTATTCGGTGTGGTCGGCAATCGGCCTGCCGGTCGCGCTGGCGGTCGGCTTCGGCTATTTTTCCGACTTCCTGGCCGGCGCCCACGCCATGGACCAGCACTTCCGCGGCGCGCCCGTGGAAGAAAACATGCCGATGCTGCTGGCCCTGGTCGGTTTCTGGAACCGCCAGTTCCTCGGCTGCACGTCGGTCTCGATCGCGCCCTACCACCAGGACCTGAACCGCTTCCCGGCCTACCTGCAGCAGCTCGACATGGAGAGCAACGGCAAGCGCGTCACGCGCGACGGCGAGCCGGTCGACACCCCGACCTGCCCCGCCATCTGGGGCGAGCCGGGCACCAACGGCCAGCATGCCTACTTCCAGCTGCTGCACCAGGGCACCGACGTGACGCCGATCGACTTCATCGCCGCGCTGCGCCCGGCGCACGAGCTGCACGGCCATCACACGGCCCTGCTGGCGAACTGCTTCGCCCAGTCGGAAGCCTTCATGAAGGGCAAGACGATCGACGAAGTGCGCCTCGACCTGCAGGAACAGGGCCTGGCCCTGGCCGAGATCGAACGCCTGGCGCCGCATAAGACCTTCCCCGGCAACCGGCCGAGCAACACGATCCTGATGGAATACCTGACCCCGAGCACGCTCGGCGCGCTGATCGCGCTCTACGAGCACAAGACGTTCGTGCAGGGCGTGCTGTGGGACCTGAACAGCTTCGACCAGTGGGGCGTCGAGCTGGGCAAGGTCCTGGCCAGGAAGATCGAGGCCGAGCTGGCCGGCGAAGCGCAGCCGGCGCGGCACGACAGTTCCACCAACGGCCTGATCGCGCGCGCGAAGGCCGCCGTATGATTGGCCTCCCCATGAAAAAACGGAAAATCGACGTCCTCCACGACCAACCGATGCAGGTGGGCGAATGCCCGCTCTGGCATGACGTGGAATCGGCCCTGTACTGGGTCGACATCGACGGCTTGACCGTGAACCGGGTGCACCCGGCCAGCGGCAAGTTCTCGAGCTGGAAGATGGGCTCGGAACCGTCGGCGATCGCTGTCGACGGCGACAACAACCTCGTCGTCGCCACGCGCACCGGCTTCGTGCGCCTGAACACGACCAGCGGCGAGATCACCGACATCTGCCCTGCCCCGTACGACACGGCCGTCATGCGCTTCAACGATGGCCGCGTCGACCCGGCGGGCCGCTTCTGGGTCGGTACCATGTACGAGCCGCGCGACAAGCCGGCCGCCGAGATGTACGTGCTCGAGCGCGACGTGCTGCGCCTGGCCTGGTCGGGCGGCATGACGAACTCGAACGGCCTGGCCTGGAGCCCGGACGGCCGCACCATGTTCCACGCCGACACCACCAGCCACCGCATCGACTGCTACGATTTCGATGCCGCGACGGGCACCGCGTCGAACGGGCGCAGGCTCGTCACCTTCCCGAGCGACAAAACCTCGCCCGGCTACGGCGGGCGTCCCGACGGCGCGGCGGTCGACGCCGACGGCAACTACTGGATCGCGATGTTCGAGGGCGGGCGCCTGCTGCAGCTCTCGCCGACAGGCGCACTGCTGCGCGAAGTCGCGCTGCCGCTGCGCTGTCCGACCGCGGTCACCTTCGGCGGCGCCGACCTGCGCACGCTATATGTCACCAGCGCCAGCCACGGGCGTTCCGCGGCGGAGCTGGCGCAGTATCCGCTGACGGGCATGGTGCTGTGCATACGGGTGGATGTGGCAGGGCGGGTGCAGACCGAATACAGGCGTTGACCGAAGCGGTGCGGGGTCCATGGCGTGGCACTTCCGGGCCCTGCGCTGGCGCCCTGCGCACGCCGTCTCCCTCCCGCGCCGTCTCCCTCCCGCGCTTGGCATCATCGACACCCGTCGATTCGTCCGTTACGTAGTAGAATTTCTTGCTAAGTACATATTCATGTAGTAAATTTACATGGACGGTATTCTTTCCCTTACGCGACACGACTGACACCATGGCTCTTTCCGATTTCGATCTCGTTCTCTTTGGCGGTAGCGGCGACCTCGCGATGCGCAAACTCCTGCCGGCGATGTATGCGCGCGACGTCTGCGCCGACCTGCCGGCCAGCGCCCGCATCATCTGCGTCGGACGCGACAAGAGCACGCACGACGACTTCCTGCACTTCGTCGACACGCACTCTAAGCAGCACATCAAGGACCAGGACAGCGTCGACGAAGGCAAGTGGCGGCGTTTCCTCGAGCGCATCACCTACATCGCGCTCGACGCGACCGACGTGAACACCTTCGGCCCGCTGGCCGAGGTCTTGCGCAAGGACGAAGCGATTACGCGCGTCTACTACCTGGCCACGCCGCCGCACCTGTTCGCGCGCATCTGCGACAACCTGAAGGCCACCGGACTGGCCACCCCCGGCTCGCGCGTGGTGCTGGAAAAGCCGCTCGGGCGCGACCTGGCCTCGGCCAAGCAGATCAACCTGGAGGTCGGCAAGGTCTTCGCCGAATCGCAGATCTACCGGATCGACCACTACCTCGGCAAGGAGACCGTGCAGAACCTGCTGGCGCTGCGCTTCGGGAACGTGCTGTTCGAGCCGCTCTGGCGCCGCGAATGGATCTCGGACGTGCAGATCACGATCGCCGAGAAGATCGGCGTGGGCAACCGCCTCGGCTACTACGACACCTCGGGCGCGCTGCGCGACATGCTGCAGAACCACCTGCTGCAGCTGCTGTGCATCGTGGCGATGGAGCCGCCGACCTCGATCGCGCCGGACGCCGTGCGCGACGCCAAGCTGCAGGTGCTGCGTTCGCTGAAGCGCTTCACGCCGACCACGCTCACGCAGAACATCGTGCGCGGCCAGTACCGCGCCGGCCATGTCGACGGCCAGGCCGTGCCGAGCTACCGCGAGGAGCCGGACGCGCCGAAAGCGTCGAAGACCGAGACCTTTGTCGCCATGAAGGCCGAGATCGACACCTGGCGCTGGGCCGGCGTGCCTTTCTACCTGCGCACCGGCAAGCGCATGGCCGACCGCCTGGCCGAGATCGTGGTGCGTTTCAAGCAGATTCCGCATTCGATCTTCAATCAGCCGACGTCGAGCTTCCAGCCCAACAGCCTGGTGATCCGCCTGCAGCCGGACGAAGGGCTGTCGCTGAACCTGATGGCGAAAACGCCGGGCGATTCCATGCGCCTGAAGCAGGCCGAACTCGAACTCGACTTCCGCGAGCAGTTCAAGACGCCGCGCATGGAAGCCTACGAACGCCTGCTGCTCGATGTGCTGCGCGGCCAGCTGACCCTGTTCATGCGCGGCGACGAACTGGAAGCGGCCTGGGAATGGGTCGAGCCGATCCTGAACCACTGGGAGCAGGACGACACCGCGCCGGTGCCGTACGCGTCCGGCACCTGGGGTCCGGCCGCATCGTCGGCCCTGATCGGCCGCGACGGCTTGCAGTGGCGCGAAGAAGCGCTGCCGGAAGACTGATCCGATGCTGCTCGACTCGATCCGTACCCAGCTCGACTCGCTCTCGAAGTCCGAGCGCAAGGTGGCGCTGGCCGTGCTGGAAGCGCCCAGCGCCACGGTCAGCCAGAACATCACGGCGCTGGCGAAGAACGCGCAGGTGTCGGAGCCGACCGTGGTGCGTTTTTGCCGCACGCTCGGCTACGACGGCTGGCACGAGTTCAAATTAAAACTCGCGCAAGGCCTGGCGCTGGCCCTGCCGAGCGCGAACGAGCAGCCGGCCCAGGACGATCTCGCAGCGGACCTGGTGAATAAGATTTGCAGCCGCTCGATCAACACCCTGCTCGACCTGCGCAACAACCTCAACGCCGAATCGGTGCAGAAGGCGCTCGACATCCTTTCGCGCGCGAACAAGATCGAGTTCTACGGCCAGGGCACGTCGGGCATCGTCGCCGCCGACGCCCAGCACAAGTTCTTCCGCTCCGGCGTGCCGACGGTGGCCTACGCCGACCCGGCCATCCACTCGATCGCGGCGGCGCTGCTGCGCGAAGGGGACGCCGTGGTGGCGATCTCGCAGCGCGGCAACAATCCGCAACTGGTGCGTTCGGCGAAGCTCGCGCGCCGCGGCGGCGCCGACGTGATCGTGCTGGCGCCGTCCGGCACCCCGCTGGCCGACATGGCGAGCGTGCTGATCCCGATCGACCTCGTCTTCAACATCGACCCCTACACGCCGATCTCGGCGCGCCTGGCCTACCTGGTCGTGATCGACGTGCTGGCGGTGGGCCTGGCGCTGCAGCGCGGGCCGGAATTCCGCAAGAAGATGCAGAACGCGCAGAAGGCCTTGCAGGAATTCGATATGCAATTCGACTCCTTCATCGGCTGATCGCAACCGACCTAACTATTTATCTCGTTTGGCAGCAACAGCAGATTACGCCAACAGCTGGAGAGCTGGGGTCAAGAGCTGGGGTCAGGTCTGACAATCGAACACGGCCTCAACTATACCGCCAGGAAAACGCGCTTTTGCATCGCGTTTTAACCGCGCGGTACTGCGCAGCGCCAGACGCAACGGCAGAGGCCGTGTTCTGATGTCAGACCTGACCCCAGCTTCCCAGCTTCATAGCTTCATAGCTTTCATCGGCGACGGAACTTGCGGCCGGGCAGGTCAACATGGACAGTGCGGCACGCGGCGAAGTAGCCTGCCGCCTCGCCCTCGCAACCCCGCACTCAATTCCATGCGTACTCGAAGTCGTAAGCCACTCCGGTCGCGGTCCTCGTTCCATACAGGGCCGCGATGTCGCCCAGAATGCCGTCGAATACCTGCGCGCCGGGCGCTGGCGTCAGGGGCGCGACGACGCGCGCCGGCGCTTGCCCCCCTGGTATCACGATATCGGGCAGGAACGCCAATCCACTGCGCGTCGATACCGGCGCCGTACCGTCCGACAGCGCGTACGCCCTGCTGCGTCCCGTGCGCGTGTAGGCGTCCATGGTAAGCGCCAGCATCACATCGTCCACCCCGGCACTCAGCGGCACGCCGATCGCTTCGGTCCTGAAAAACCAACGGTTGAGGTATTTGGTGACGGCATAGGGCATCAGGTTGACGCCAAAGCGTGGGACGAAGGCGTCGCTGTTATGCGCCGTGCCCCATTCGCGCACGCCATACCGGGCGCCCAGTTCCTTGGCCACGGCATGCCCGGCGATGGCTTCGACCAGACGCAGCGCCGTGGGAATCGCCGCGCTGATGCCGGCGCTCGAGACGATGCCGGCATCGACGACATAGCGGGTGTTCCCGACCCACTCGGTACGGGGGTATTGCGCCTGGCGCAGCTTGGCGGTGAACCAGTGCGCGGTGGCGCGGCGGCCTTCGAGCACGCCTGCAGCGGCCAGTACCAGCGCGCCGTCGCAGATGCTGACCAGCGTCGCGCCTTTGTCGCGCTGCTCCCTGATCCACGCGAGCAGGCGGGGATTGTCCTTCCTGACGACGGCCGGCACGATCACGTAGTCGGCCCCTTGCGGATAGTCCGCGTCGAACCGATCGGCCGTGGCCTGCGGCACGAGCCGGAGCGACGTGGGCTGCATGACGACGGCGCCGGGCGCAATGGCCAGGGCGACGACGTCCGCTCTGCCCGATTGCGCCAGCAGGCTGTAAGGGATGACGTAGTCGGTCAGTTCCGTTCCGCTGTTTTCGCCGATGACCGCAACGACCGGCCGGGCGCGTCCGAAGCGCGCCTCGTACGCAGCAATGGTCTCCTCGCGCGACAGCGCCGGTCGCGTCGCGGGCTCGCCGGCGGCGGCCCGTGCAGATGCGAACGACAGACCGATGGCCATGGAGATGAGCAGTATGCGGGCGCGTAAGGATAAGAGCATGGTTCGGCCAAAGGTCTGGTGGTTGATGTCCCCATTATCGACAGGCGTGCGTGGCGGGACAGACAAGCTTCGCTGCTTTTCTGCCAAATAGCCGGGCCGGCCCGCGGCGGCGCGTCGAAGGCGGCCTCTATAATGAACACGCGCAGTTCCCATGCGACGAACCTGTTTGCGGTTTTCTAGCCATGCCATCCACGTCATCCATGCATCGCATTGTCATCGTTGCCTTTCCCCCGGCCCAACTGCTGGACGTCAGCGGTCCGCTCGACGTATTCAGCATGGCCAATGGAGCCGCACAGGCGGCGGGCACTTGCGCTCCTTACGAACTTGTCCTGGCAGGGCCCCAGGCCGGCCCGGTGCCGACCACGTCCGGCGTCGCGCTGATCGCTACCCATTCCCTGTACGACCCGGACCTGCGTGCTGACACGCTGCTGCTGGCCGGCGGCGCCGGCGCCAGGATGGCGATCCGCGATACCGGCCTGGTTGCCGCATTGACGGCCTTGTGCTGCCGCGCGGGCCGGGTCGGCTCGATCTGCACCGGCGCCTTCCCGCTGGCGGCGACCGGTCTGCTCGACAAAGCCAGGGCCACCACGCACTGGGCCCACTTCGACGAGTTTGCAGGCCTCTTCCCCAACGTCGAACTCGACCGGCACGCGCTTTTCGTCAACGACGGGCGCTGCCACAGCTCGGCCGGCATCTCGGCCGGAATCGACTACGCACTGGCGCTGGTCGAGGCGGACCTGGGCCGCAAGCTGGCCTTGCAAGTGGCGCAAGGCCTGGTCGTCTTCCTGAAGCGCCCGGGCGGCCAGGCCCAGTTCAGTGCCCAGCTTGCCGCCGAGGCAGCGGCGCCCGACCCGGACCGGTTCTCCGTATTGGCCGGGTGGATGGCCGACAACCTGGCAGGCGACCTGTCGGTGCCGATCCTGGCGGACCGGATGGCAATGAGTCCGCGTAATTTTGCGCGGCGCTTTGCCGAAACAATGCAGATCGCGCCCGGAAAATATGTCGAACGCCTGCGGGTCGATGCGGCGCGCCGGCTGCTGACCGGCAGCGACCTGCCGTTGCAGCGCGTGGCCGCGCGCTGCGGTTTTGCATCGGCCGAAGCGATGCGTGTCGCTTTCAAAAAACATATCGATACCGCGCCGAACGCGTTTCGCGCGCGCTTTCGTACGACCGCTGGCGGAGACAGGTCGGCGTGACGGGCAGGCGGCCAACCATGCCAGCGACATGCAGTTCGCCGGACCTTCGATCCGTGCCTCGTCCGGTCGAGCTGCCAACGCCCGACCTGCACTTCTTCCGGCAGCCCGATCGCGAACGCATCGCGCGCCGCCCTGGAGGCGCATGGCGATGGCGCACGTCGAGGGCCGTCGCCGGCCTGCGCCGGCAACGCGGATGGTTTTCGCCATCGCGCGCTCGATCGGTGAAGAGAACAGGCTCGCCAATATGGCAGGCCGGCGCGTCGTTTCAACATATAATGCCTTTTTGTTAAAAAACCCATCCCATGCGGTCGTCCACCGGTTTGACGCTCTCGCTGCGTCGACTGCTCATCCTGCTCAGCGCGATCGGCCTGCTGCCCCTCGCCTTGCTGGGGCTATGGTCGTTGCATACGGCGAGCCAGTACCAGCAGCGCGAACAGGACCGGGCCATGCTCGACCAGGCGCGCGCGCTGTCGAGCGCCGTCGACGCGGAGCTCGACGGGGCGATCGCCACGCTCGCCAGCCTGGCGCGTGCGCCGGCAATGGGCGCGGGTGACCTGCGCGCGTTCTACGCCATCGCGCGCGAGCAGGTGGCGGCCCAGCCGGAATGGCTGGCGATCGTCCTGACCGACGCCACCGGCAAGGTCCTGTTCCGCACCTCCTCGCCATTCGACGCGCCGGCCGGGCACATCACCGATCCGGAAAGCCTGCGCCAGCTGCTGGCCGTGCAGCGGCCGCTGGTCGGCCGCGTGGCGCGCGGGCAGCACGGGAAGGTGGCGTTTCCGGTGCGCGTACCAATCCGCGACGAGGCCGGGCGCCTGTACGCGCTGACCGCCGTCATCAAGCCCGACCGCATCCGTGCCGTCCTCAAGCGCCAGCGGGTGCCGGAAGATTCGGTCATCAACATCATCGACAGCGTCGGTTCGATCGTGGCGCGCTCGAAGAACCACGACGAGCGCGTCGCCGGCCCGCCCGGCCCGTCGCTGGCCCGGCTCATTCGCGGCCCGGTGCCGGAAGGCGTGGGCGACACCGTCAACCTCGAAGGCGACCGGCTGGTGAGCGTCTTCACGCGCGTTTCGCGCTATGGCTGGACGGTGGTCGTCGGCGTGCCGAAACCGGCGATCGGCGCCGCATCGCTCAAAGGGATCGCGCAATATGCCTGGGGCCTGGGGGCGTCGCTGCTGGCCTGCATCGGCCTGGCATCGCTGCTGTCGAACCGCATCGCGCGCAGTTTCGCCAATTTGCAGCGCGGGGCGGCTGCGCTCGGCGCGGGCGACACGGTGCAGGTGGCGCCGTCGCGCGTGCGCGAGCTCGACCTGATGGGCGGAGCCCTGGCGGCGGCCGCCAGCCAGCACGCCGCCAACGAACAGGAACGCTCGCGCCTGCTCGCCTCGCTGGAAGAAGCGCTGGCCGCGAGCCGCAACGCCAGCCTGGTGAAGGACGAATTCCTCGCCGTGCTCGGCCACGAGCTGCGCAACCCCCTGAGCCCGATCGTGGCCTCGCTCGACCTGATGGACTTGCGCGCCGACGGCGCCAGCCTGCGCGAACGCACCATCATGCGGCGCCAGGTAAATCATCTAAAACGCCTGGTCGACGACCTGCTCGACGTCTCGCGCATCACTTCCGGCAAGATGCAGCTCGAGCTGCGCGCCTTGAACCTGGCCGACGTAGTGCGCCATGCCACGGCCAGCCGTCCCGGCGCGCCGATCGCCCTGACGGCGCCCGCGGCGGTCTGGGTGGAGGGCGACGAAAGCCGCCTGGCCCAGGTGCTCAACAACCTGCTCTCGAACGCCGAGCGCTTCGGCGACGGCGCCACCCGCGTCAGCTTGACGGCGGACGCCACTACGGCGCGCCTCGAAGTCGCCGACGGCGGCATCGGCATGGACCCGGAACTGCTGGCGCGCGTGTTCGAACCGTTCTACCAGGCGCCGCAGCAAGTGGCGCGCAGCACGGGCGGCCTGGGCCTGGGCCTGGCCATCGTGCGCAAGATCGTCGAACTGCACGGCGGGCGCGTCTCTGCCCACAGCGCGGGACATGGCAGCGGCAGCCGCTTCGTCGTCGAACTGCCGCTGGCCGCGGCGCAGGCGCCGCTGCCGCTGCCCGCGGCGCCCCTGCACGGCGCGGGCAAGCGGGTCTTGATCGTCGACGACAACATCGACGCTGCCGCGACGACGGCACTGGTGCTGGAACACTTCGGCCACGAGGTACGCGTCGCCCACAGCGCCGCGGCCGCGCTCGAGGCCTTCGCGCGCTTCCAGCCGTCGGTGGCGATCCTCGACATCGGCCTGCCCGACATGGATGGTTATGCGCTGGCCGCCGCCATCCTGCGCACCGGCGCCTCGCCGCGGCTGGTGGCGCTGACCGGCTACGGCCAGAAGGCGGACGTGGAACGCGCCGACGCGGCGGGCTTCGACCTGCATCTGACCAAGCCGGCTTCGCTGGACGACCTGGAACGGGCTGTCTCGGATACTGCCGGCGTTGCCCCATGAAGCGCCATAAAAAGCTGACCTTTTACGGCGTCGACGAGAACGATGATAGCCTCGTGCGCGCAGTGATCGCCGGGCACAAGACCGTTACCGCCGACACGGTCGAGGACTATCACAAGGGGTATGGCGAGCTTGGCGACGGCGGCTACGTCGCCGGCGACATCATCGACGTCCACGACCGGAAGGGGCGCCCGCGCTGCACGATCCGCGCGCTTGAAGTGCGCGTGATCCGTTTTGGCGCCATTCCGGAAGACGTCTGGCGCGGCGAGATGTTCTCGAGCGCGGAGGAATTCAGGGAAGTGCATATCGGCTGCCTGCCGCATCTCGATCTGCATGACGATGTCGAATTCGTCACCCTGCATTTCGAACTGCTCGCCGTGACGCCAGTTAGTTGAATGGCGCCACGGCGAGCGTATCGACGCTTCAGTTGTGAATGTACTTGGCGAACACGTCGCTGAAATCGCGCTTGGTATGGGTGTCGAGCATGGCGGTATTCAAGGCTGCCAGCAGTTCACCGTATTGGCTGACGAGACTGCCCGCACCCGGGGCGATATTGAGCTTGTGCACGGAGGCGGTGGCGTCGAGCGTACGCAGGGCATTGTCGCGGCAGACCGTATCGCGCCCCTGCTGCTTGCCGATCGAGATCAGGGCCTTGTAGATGTCCTTGACCTGCTCGATGAAGGTCTTCCTGACGTCGATCGAGAATGGCGTGTTGTCGAGCTTGAACTTCAGTTCGATGTCCATATCGAGCGTGCCGGCCGTTTCGATGCTGACGCTGGATACCTGGTGCGACGCATAGTCGTAGCGCTTGATCGAGCGCTTCGGCGACACGGCCGAGTCGCCGTCCACATGGATCAGCGCGAGGTTGGTGAAGCAGTATTCGTCCTTCTTGCTCTTGATGAGGAAGAAAATCTGTTCGCCGTCTTCGCCGAACAGGTAATCGTCCGCGTCGACCTTGCTGTAATCCGCAGGCCCGACGATGACGCCGATATCGCTGATGCCCAGTGCTTCCGCCGCCAGTTTCTTGAACATGATCACCCTCGTGTGATGGAAACGGCTACCTTAGCATTGAAGACAGGGGGCCGGTTTGGCATTCGGTGTGGTCAAGCCGGTTTTCGCTACTGCAGAGGTCGTGTTCAAATGTCAGACGTGACCCCAGCAGTTGTGACCCCAGCAGTTGCACAGGTGCGGCGGCGCTGGCTGTAAAATAGGGTTTTCGTCCAGCTTCAGCCACCGCGCCCATGCACATCAATCCAGAACGCAGCACCCGTCCCGATTACGACCTGCTGGTACGCCAGGTCGCCAGCGTCCTCGAAGGCGAACGCAATCTCACCGCGAACGCGGCGCAGTTTTCGGCACTCGTGTACGACACCCTCGCCGACCTGAACTGGGCCGGTTTCTACCTCGCCGTACCGTCGAAAAAAGGCGAAGGCCAGGATTTGCTGGTCGGGCCTTTCCAGGGCAAGCCGGCATGCGCGCGCATTCCGTTCGGACGCGGCGTATGCGGCACGAGCGCCGTCCAGCGCAAGACGATCGTGGTGCCGGATGTGCATGCGTTCCCGGGACATATCGCTTGCGATTCGGCGTCCGCCTCGGAGATCGTGCTGCCAGTGATCAAGGATGGGAAGCTGGTGGGGGTGTTCGACATCGATAGTCCACAACGCGACCGCTTTTCGGAAGCGGACCGGGCCGGACTCGAGGCGATGCTGGCAGCGTTCATCGACGCGACCGATTGCTGAACTTCGATGCAAATAATATTTGGCAATATTACAATTTAGGCAAATTATATGAATCAACTCGACCAGCTCAAGCAATACACCACCGTCGTTGCCGATACCGGCGATTTCCAGTCGATCAAGGCGTATGCGCCGCAGGATGCGACGACCAATCCCTCGCTGATCCTGAAAGCGGTGCAGAAGCCGGAATACCTGCCACTGCTGCAAAAAGCGGTGGCGGATTCGCATGGCGGCTCGCTCGATGAGATCGTCGACCGCCTGCTCATCGCCTTCGGCGTCGAGATCCTGAAATTCGTGCCGGGCCGCGTGTCGACCGAGATCGATGCGGCGCTGTCCTTCGATACCGAGGCAACGGTGGCCAAGGGCCGCGAGCTGATCGCGCTGTACGAAGCGGCCGGCGTGCCGCGCGAGCGTGTGCTGATCAAGATCGCCTCGACCTGGGAAGGCATCCGCGCCGCCGAGATCCTGGAACAGGAAGGCATCCATTGCAACCTGACCCTGCTGTTCTCGCTGTGCCAGGCCGTCGCCTGCGCCGAAGCGGGCGTGCAGCTCATTTCCCCGTTCGTCGGCCGCATCTACGACTGGTACAAGAAATCGACCGGTCTCGACTACCAGGGTGCGGACGATCCGGGCGTGCAGTCGGTCAAGCGGATTTACCAGTACTACCGCACCTTCGGCCATACCACTGAAGTCATGGGCGCGAGCTTCCGCAATACTTCGCAAATCCTGGAACTGGCCGGTTGCGACCTGCTGACCATTTCGCCGGACTTGCTGCAAAAGCTGGCCGACAGCGATGCGCCGATCGAGCGCAAGCTCGGCGCCGGCGCCGACGCGGCGATCGAAAAGATCGCGGTCGACGAGAAGAGCTTCCGCTTCATGCTCAACGACGACGCGATGGCGACCGAGAAGCTGGCCGAGGGAATTCGCGCGTTCGTGGCCGATTCGGCAAAGCTGAAGAAGATGATCGAAGAGATGCGTTGATCGGTTCTTACGGATGACAGCAGGACGCCGGCAGATGCCGGCGTTGTTCTTCGTTGTCCGTGTAGCGGCGCGGCAGGCAGGCGCCGGCGCGGCCGGGGCCGGCCTCAGCGCGTCCGAATGCCTTCCAGCATGGTCGCCATCATCTTGTCCCCCAGCCCGACCAGGCTGAACGAGGTCGGCTCGAACATCCAGTTGCGGATCAAGCCATCCATCAGCGACCACAAGCCGATCGCCAGCAGCTGCGGATCGACGTCCGGCCTGATCTGGCCGCCCTCCTGGGCCAGCCGCAAGCGTTCCACCACCTGGGCCGTCAAGTCCGCCTTGCTCTGGCGGCGGCGCACGCGCACGGCGTCCATCTCGCTGACGAACTCGACCTTCAGCGACGCGATCTCGAGCACGCGGCGGGCTTGCGGGTTCGTTTCCGTCACGCGGAAGATTTCAACGAAAAACCGGCGTACATCGTCCAGGCCGGTATCGGCGTTGGCATTGCCCAAACTGCTCAGCGCGCACTCGAAGGGCAGCGTGACCCGTTCCATCATGGCGTTGAACAAGGCCCCCTTGTCGTCGAAATGCCAATAGATCGCACCGCGCGTCACCCCCGCTGCGCTTGCGATATGCTGCAAGGTCGTTCGCGACACCCCTTGCTCGACAAACAACTTCTCTGCAGCATCAAGGATGCTGTCGCGTGTGGCCGCTGCGTCTTCTTTTGTCCTGCGGGCCATGTCTTCTCCGGTTTTTGGCAGTCCTGCACGTTAAACATACACTCGTGATAGTATATAAAAAATCTTGCAAATATCAATGGTGCAATCGTGCTCAGGACCGAGAGGATACCTGAGTGCGGTCGCACCGTTTCCAGAACATCAGAAGGAAGCACGTCATGCGCCCTGCCCACTCCTCCCCCCTGCCCCCTTCCTTGTCGCCGCGCCGGATCGCCGCCTGCACCTTGATGGCCGTGGCCCTGCTGTCGGCCTGCGGCAAGAAAGACGCCGCCCAGGCCGGTCCGGGCGCCGGCGGCAAGATGCCGCCGCCCGAAGTCGGCGTGATCACCGCCACCACCCAGCCTGTCGCCCTGCAGACCGAATTGCCGGCGCGCGCCGAGCCGGTGCGCGTGGCCCAGGTGCGCGCCCGCGTCAACGGCGTCGTCCTCAAGCGCAACTTCACCGAGGGCAGCCTGGTCAAGCAGGGCCAGTCGCTGTACCAGATCGACCCGGAACCCTACCAGGCCCAGGTCAGCGCCGCCCAGGCCGCGCTCGGGCGCGCGCAGGCGAACCTGACCCAGGCGTCCGCCACCGCCGCACGCTACAAGCCGCTCGTCGAAGCCAGTGCCATCAGCAAGCAGGAGTACGCGAACGCCGTCGCCGCCCAGAAGCAGGCCGAGGCCGACGTCGCCTCCGCCCGCGCCCAGGTGCGCATTGCCCGGATCAGCGCCGGCTACGCGAACGTGAACGCGCCGATCTCCGGGCGCATCGGACGCGCCCTGGTGACCGAAGGAGCCCTCGTTTCGGCCACGGAAGCCACCCAGCTCGCCCTCATCCAGCAGACCGACAGGATGTTCCTGAATATTACCCAGTCCGCCACCGAACTGCAGCGCCTGCGCAAGCAGTCCGGCGGCCCGAGCGGCAGCACGCCGGTCACCGTCCTGCTCGACGACGGCAGCGAACTGCCGGCCAAGGGCCGCCTGCTGTTCTCGGACGTGACGGTCGATCCGGCCACCGGCCAGGTCAACCTGCGCGCCGAAGTGGCGAACCACGACAACGCCCTGCTGCCGGGCCAGTACGTGCGCGTGCGCCTGTCGCAGGCCTTGCTGCCGAACGGCATCCTGGTGCCGCAGCAGGCGGTGACCCGCGGCGGCGCGAACGGCGACACCCTGACCGTCATCGGCCCGGACGACAAGCCCGCCCGGCGTCCGGTGAAGATCGGTTCCCGGCAAGGCGCGAACTGGGTCGTGCTCGACGGCCTGAAAGCCGGTGAACGGGTGATGGTCGACGGCTTCCAGAAGCTCCAGATGATGCCGCCAGGCGCCCCGGTGAAACCCGTGCCCTGGACCGCGCCGAAGAGCGAGATCGCGGCCCCGGCCGGCAGCGCGCCGGCCACGGCCTCCCGCTAAGCCGCAACGCATAGATACAGGACTTTCCCATGGCACGCTTTTTTATCGACCGCCCTATTTTCGCCTGGGTGATCGCACTGTTCATCATGGTGATGGGCGCTGTCGCGATCACCCAGCTGCCGATCGCGCAGTACCCGAACGTGGCGCCGCCCTCGATCGTGATCAACGCCGCCTATCCGGGCGCGTCGGCGCAGACGCTGGAAGACTCGGTCATTTCCGTCATCGAACGCGAGATGAACGGTTCGCCCGGCCTGATCTACATGGAGTCGAGCAGCCAGGCCAACGGCACCGGTTCGATCACGCTGACGTTTGAAACGGGCACCAATCCGGAGCTGGCCCAGGTCGACGTCCAGAACCGCCTGTCGCGCGCCGCGCCGCGCCTACCGCAGGCCGTCAACCAGCAGGGTGTGCGCGTGGACAAGGTCCGCGCCAACTTCCTGCTGTTTACCATCCTGTCCTCGGACGACCCGAAATGGGACCCGATCGCGCTGGGCGACTACGCCTCGCGCACGGTGCTGCCCGAGATCCAGCGCATCAAGGGCGTCGGCACCGCCCAGCTGTTCGGTACCGAGCGCGCCATGCGCATCTGGCTCGACCCGGCCAAGCTGGTGGGCTTGCGCCTGTCGCCGGCCGACGTCAACAGCGCCATCGCGTCTCAGAACGCCCAGGTGGCCTCGGGCACCATCGGCGACCTGCCGCTGGCCGCCGGCCAGGAAATCACCGCCACCGTCGTCGTCGCCGGCCAGCTCAGCACCGTCGAGCAGTTCGGCAACATCGTCCTGCGCGCCAATCCCGACGGCTCGACCGTGCGCCTGAAAGACGTGGCCCGCATCGAAATCGGCGGCCAGGCCTACCAGACCTCGGCGCGCCTGAACGGCAGGCCGTCGACCGGCATCGGCGTCCAGCTGGCGCCGTCGGGCAACGCGCTCGAAACGGCGCGCCTGGTGCGCGAACGCATGGCCGAACTGTCGAAGTTCTTCCCGGCCGGCGTCAAGTACACGATCCCGTTCGACAGCTCGAAGTTCATCGACATCTCGATCACGCAAGTGGTGCATACCCTGATCGAAGCGATCCTGCTGGTGTTCGTCGTGATGTATGTCTTCCTGCAGAACTTCCGCTACACGATCATCCCGACCATCGTCGTGCCGATCGCCCTGCTCGGTTCCCTGGCGACGCTGCTGGCGCTGGGCTTCTCGATCAACGTGCTGACCATGTTCGGCATGGTGCTCGTCATCGGTATCGTCGTCGACGATGCGATCGTGGTCGTCGAGAACGTCGAACGCATCATGAGCGAGGAAGGCCTGTCGCCGCTGGAAGCGACGCGCAAGGCGATGGGCCAGATTTCCGGCGCCATCATCGGCGTGACGGTGGTGCTGATGTCGGTGTTCGTGCCGCTGGCCTTCTTCGGCGGCGCCGTCGGCAATATCTACCGCCAGTTCTCGGCGGTGATGGTGTCGGCGATCGCCTTCTCGGCCTTCATGGCCCTGACCCTGACCCCGGCCCTGTGCGCCCACTTCCTCAAGCCGGTCGAGGCGGGCCATCACCATGTCAAGAAAGGCTTTTTCGGCTGGTTCAACCGCAAGTTTTCCAGCACGGCCAAGAACTACGAAGGCTTCGTGGCCCGCCTGCTGCGCCGCACCGGCCGCGCGATGGTCGTCTTCGTCCTGCTCGTCGGCGTGGTGGCGCTGTTGCTCACGCGCATGCCCAATTCCTTCCTGCCCAACGAAGACCAGGGCTACGTGATCGCCAACATCCAGCTGCCGCCGGGCGCCACGCTGGAACGCACCAACGCCGTCATGCGCAACGCCGAAGCCTTCATCCTGAAGCAGCCGGAAGTGGCGAACATGGTCAGCGTGCTGGGCTTCTCGTTCTCGGGCCAGGGCCAGAACATGGCGCTGGCCTTCATCCCCCTGAAGGACTGGGACGAACGCAAGGGCCAGGGCCAGGACGCCAGCTCGCTGGCCGGCCGCATCACCGGCGCCATGATGGGCTCGCAGCGCGACGCCTTCATCTTCGCCCTGAGCCCGCCGCCGATCCCGGAACTGGGGCGCGGCACGGGCTTCTCGTTCCGCCTGCAGGACCGCGGCGGGAACGGCCACGACGCGCTGCTGGCCGCGCGCAACCAGTTGCTGGGCATGGCCTCGCAAAGCAAGATCCTGGCCGGCGTGCGTCCGGAAGGGCTGGAAGACGCGCCCCAGGTGATGCTCGACATCGACCGCGACAAGGCGCAAGCGCTGGGCGTGAGCTTCGACGCGATCAATAGCGCGATCTCGACCTCGCTCGGTTCGCGCTACGTGAACGACTTCCCGAACGCCGGGCGCCTGCAGCGCGTGGTGGTGCAGGCCGACGCGAAGGACCGCATGCAGCCGGACGATTTGCTGCGCCTGAACGCGATGAACGCACAAGGCCAGCCGGTGCCGCTGTCCTCGTTCGCGAGCACGAGGTGGGTGACCGGTCCGATGCAGACGCTGCGCTACAATGGCTACTCGGCGATGAGCATCTCGGGCGACGCCGCCCCTGGCTACTCGACCGGGGCCGCGCTCGAGGAGATGGAAGCGCTGGCCGCGAAACTGCCGCCCGGCTTCGCCTTCGAGTGGACCGGCCAGTCGCGTGAAGAAAAGCTGTCCGGCTCGACCATGGGCATCCTGGTGGCGTTCGCGCTGCTGGCCGTGTTCCTGGCGCTGGCCGCCCTGTACGAAAGCTGGTCGATTCCGGTAGCGGTGCTGCTGGTGGTCCCGGTCGGCGTGCTCGGCGCGATCGCCGCGGCGATGCTGCGCGGCTATCCGAACGACGTGTACTTCAAGATCGGCCTGATCACCATCATCGGCCTGGCGGCGAAGAACGCGATCCTGATCATCGAGTTCGCGAAAGACCTGCAAGCCCAGGGCCGCAGCCCGGTCGAAGCGGCGATCGAAGCGGCGCACCTGCGCTTCCGCCCGATCATCATGACCTCGCTGGCCTTCATCCTCGGCGTGCTGCCGCTGGTGATCGCCGGCGGCGCCGGTTCGGCCTCGCAACGCGCGATCGGTACCGGCGTGATGGGCGGCATGATCACGGCCACCGTGCTGGGCGTGATTTTCGTGCCGGTGTTCTTCGTCGTGATTCGCACCTTCTTCAAGGGCAGCGAGCGCCAGCGCAAGAAATACGCCCATGAAGAAGACACCAGCAAGGTAATCGAGGAAAAAATCCAATGACAATACGCACTCTCGCAACTCCCCTGGTCCTGGCGCTGGCGCTCAGCGGCTGCATGTCGCTGGCGCCGCGCTACGAGCGTCCGGCTGCGCCCGTTGCCGAGCGCTTTCCCGAACTGGCCAAGGCCGGCGGCACCACGCTGCCGACGGCCACCGGCGAAGCGCCCGCCAGCCTGGCGTGGCAGCGCTTCTTTCCCGATGCGCGCCTGCGCCAGCTGATCGAACTGTCGCTGGCGAACAACCGCGACCTGCGCGTGGCGGTCCTGAACATCGAGCAGGCGCGTGCCCAGTACCGCATCACGCGCGCCGATCGCGCGCCGACGGTGTCGGCCATCGTGTCCGGCAACCGCCAGACGACCGGCGAAGACCAGCCGGTGTCGAGCATCTACCAGGCCGGATTCGGGGTTTCAAGCTTCGAGCTCGACCTGTTCGGGCGCGTGCGCAACCTGAGCGAAGCGGCGCTGGCGCAGTTTCTCGCCACCGAGGAAGCGCGCAAGACGGCGCAGATCAGCCTGATCGCCTCGGTCGCCAACACCTACCTGACGCTGCTGGCCGACGAAGAACTGCTGGCCATCACCGAGCAGACCCTGAAAACGCGCGAGGAGTCGGACCGCCTGACGCGCCTGCGCTTCGAGAACGGCGTCGTCTCCCGGCTCGAAGTGCAGCAATCGGTGTCGCTGGTGGAAACGGCGCGCGCGACCTACGCCCAGTTGCAGCGCCAGCGCGCCCAGGACGAGAACCTGCTGACCCTGCTAGTGGGCCAGCCGCTCCCCGCCACCCTGGCCCCGGGCACCACGCTGGCCTCGACCGAACTGCCCGACCTGCCGGCCGGCATGCCCTCCGACCTGCTGGCCGCCCGTCCCGACATCCGCGCGGCCGAGCAGCAGCTGGTCGCGGCCAATGCCAGCATCGGCGCGGCGCGCGCCAATTACTTCCCGCGCATCTCGCTGACCGGCTCGGTCGGCAGCGCCAGCACCGAGCTGTCCGGCCTGTTCAAGAGCGGTTCCTACGGCTGGAACTTCGCGCCGCAGGCGGTGCTGCCGCTGTTCGACCTGGGCCGCATCCGCGCCGGCGTCGATTCGGCCAGGGCCGGCCGCGACATTGCCGTGGCCAGGTACGAACAGTCGATCCAGACCGCGTTCCGCGAAGTGGCCGACGCCCTGGCCGGCCAGTCCACCTTCAGCGAGCAATTGCGCGCCCAGCGCGCGGTCGCGCTGGCCGAACAGGACCGCTTCAACCTGTCGGACCTGCGCTACAAGAGCGGCGCGGCCAGTTACCTTGATTTGCTCGACGCCCAGCGCTCGCTGTTCCAGGCGCAGCAGCTGGCGGTGCAGGCGAACCTGCAAAGGTTGCAGAACCAGGTCACGCTGTACCGGGTGCTGGGAGGGGGCTGGAGCGAGCCGGCGGCGCCGGCGCAGGCGGCACGCTGAGCGCCTGGCGCAGCGCATGAAAGTGAATGAGAGTTATTTGCATCTGCATGCAAGTTTTGTTACGCTGCCGTTTTAATTCATTCCGGGATCATCGTGAGCACCAAACAATTCGCAGTCCTTGCCCTGGCTACCCTGGCCGCCCTGCCCGCAATGGGCCAGGATAAAGTATTGAACCTGTATTCCGCACGCCATTACCAGACCGACGAAGCCCTGTACACGAATTTCACCAAGCAGACCGGGATCAAGATCAACCGCATCGAAGCGGGCGAAAACGAGCTGCTCGAGCGCCTGCGCAACGAGGGCGCCTTCAGCCCGGCCGACGTGTTCCTGACCGTCGACGCCGCGCGCCTGGGCAAGGCCGAGGAACTGGGCCTGTTCGCTCCGGTGAAATCGAAAACCCTGACCGAGCGGATTCCGGCCCACCTGCGCACCGACACCTGGTTCGCCTTCTCGCAGCGCGCGCGTGTCATCGTGGCCAACAAGACGAGTGTGAACCCGGCCGACGTGCAGACCTACGAGGACCTGGCCAATCCCAAGCTCAAGGGCAAGGTATGCGTGCGCTCCGGCGCCCATCCCTACAATCTGTCGCTGGGCGCGGCCATGCTGGCGCACCACGGCGAGCAAAAGGCGCAGGCCTGGGCCCAGGGCCTGGTAGCGAACTTCGCGCGCGCCCCGAAAGGCGGCGACACCGACCAGATCAAGGCCGTGGCGGCCGGCGAATGCGGCGTCGCCCTGGCCAATTCCTACTATGTCGCGCGCTTGCTGCGCTCGGAAAAACCGGAAGACAAGAAGATCATGGAAAACGTGACGGTCATCTGGCCCAACCAGAAAACCACGGGCGCCCATGTCAACATTTCCGGCGGCGGCATGCTCAAGACCTCGCCGAACAAGGAGTCCGCGGTGAAGTTCCTGGAATACCTGGTATCCGACCAGGCGCAGGTGTACTTTGCTGACGGTAACAACGAGTGGCCGGTCGTGGCCGGCGTGAAGACCAGCAATCCTGGACTGGGCGCGATGGGAAGCTTCAAGGCCGATACCATCAAGGTGGGCACCCTGGCCGCAAGGCAGGCCGACGTCCAGAAGATGTACGACCGCGCCGGCTGGCGCTGATACGCCCGCCCCGGCGCCTGGAAACACCGGTGCCGTGCGGTCCGCTCGACGCCGGGCGGCACGGCCCCGTCCCGGGGACGGCGCCGCTCAGCGCCGGTGGCGGCTGCGTGCGATCTCGCGGGTGAGCAGCATCAAGGGCAGCACGCCGACCGCGACGATCGCCAGCGCCGCCGTGGACGCCTCGGTCAGGCGTTCGTCCGACGCGAGCATGTAGGCCTGGGTGGCCAGGGTATCGAAATTAAAGGGCCGCATGACCAGGGTGGCCGGCAGTTCCTTCATGACTTCCACGAATACCAGCAAGCCGGCGGTAAACAAGCTTCCCCGCAACATCGGTACATGGACGCGCCATAGCGTTGCCGAGGCGCCGTGTCCGAGCGAGCGGGCGGCGTCGTCCATCGACGTGGTGATCTTGCCCAGGCCTGCCTCGACAGTGTGGAGCGACACGGCCAGGAAGCGTACCAGGTAGGCATACACGAGGGCGGCAATGCTGCCTGTCAGCAGCAGGCCGGGATTGCGGCCCGTCAGGCTCATGAACGTCGACGCGAGCCAGGTATCGAGCTGCGTCACCGGCAACAGCACGCCGACGGAAATCACCGTGCCGGAAAGCGCATAGCCGAGCCCGGCCAGGCGGTTGACATGGCGGTGCACATTGCCGCGCGCGGTGCGCGCCGCATAGGCGAGCAGGACCGCGATTGCCACGGCCAGGATCGCCGCCAGGGCGGCCAGCACGAAGCTGTTACGGGCAAGCTGGAGGAAGCGTTCGCCGAACTGTGCGTCGCCGCTGCTCATTGCCATGTGCAGCAGGACCGCGGCCGGCACGAGAAAGCCGGCGCCGAGCGGCACGAGGCAAGCCAGGACCGCCCCGGCGGCGCGCAAGCCCGTCAGCCGGTCGCCGGGGTGGATGGCCTGGTGGATGCCGCCGGTTTCGAAGCGGGCACGCCCGCGGCTGAGGTGCTCGATCAGCAGCAGCAGCGTCACGAACCCCAGCAATGCCGCCGCCAGCTGCGCCGCCGCCTCGCGGTCGCCCAGTGAAAACCATGCGCGGTAGATGCCTGTGGTGAAGGTCTGGACACCGAAGTAGGAAACGGCGCCGTAGTCGGCCAGCGTTTCCATCAAGGCCAGCGCGGCCCCGGCCGCGATGGCGGGGCGCGCCAGCGGCAGGGCGATCATGGTGAAGCGGCGCCATGGCCCCAGTCCCAGCGAGCGTCCCACATCGAGCATGCCGCTGGCGCGTTCCAGGAAGGTCGAACGCGCCAGCAAGTACACGTAGGGATAGAGCACGAACGTGAAGATCAGGGCCGCGCCTCCCAGGGTGCGTATATCGGGAAACCAGTAGCTGCCGGGCGCCAGCGCGAAGGTGGCCCGCAGCCAGGACTGTACCGGCCCGACGAACTGGAGCAGGTCGGTGTAGGTGTAGGCCATCGCATAGGTC
Organism: Massilia jejuensis; assembly: GCF_042656795.1. Taxonomy (NCBI): domain Bacteria; kingdom Pseudomonadati; phylum Pseudomonadota; class Betaproteobacteria; order Burkholderiales; family Oxalobacteraceae; genus Massilia; species Massilia jejuensis. The sequence continues at coordinate 28,395 of NZ_JBHSMS010000003.1, forward strand.
GGCACCGCCAGCGGCAGCACCAGCGCCCATTCGAACACCCGCCGCCCCGGGAAATCGTGCATGGTGACCAGCCACGCCGTGCCGGTGCCGATCACGATCGTGCCGGCGCCCACGGCTGCGCACAGGTACAGGGTGTTGGCGATGTACGACCCGAGCACGGTGTCGGCCAGATGTGCCCACGTCGGGCCGGCGGCACCGGGAAGCAAGGACGCCGCCACGGTCAGCAGGGGCACCGCGATCAGCGCCGCGATGACCAGTGCCGCAGCTTGCAAGGGTTTGAACGCCGATTTCGCCACGATTACCTAAGGAAATAAAGAATTATAATGTGTCCTTTGCCCGATCGGACCACCATGGCGCTTCTCGAACTGCAACAGCTTTCTCATGCCTACGGCGAGCACACCGTGGTGGACGGCTTATCGCTCGCGCTGGCGCCGGGAACGATCGGCTGCCTGCTCGGGCCTTCCGGTTGCGGCAAGACCACCGTACTGCGCTGCATCGCAGGATTCGAGCGGCCCAATGCCGGTGTGATCCGGGTCGGTGGCGAAGTGGTCAGTTCTTCGTCGGGCCATCTGCCGGCGGAACGGCGCCGCATCGGCATGGTGTTTCAGAATTATTCGCTGTTCCCGCACTTGAGCGCGGCCGCGAATATCGCCTTCGGCCTGCAGGCCATGCCGCCGGCTGCGCGCAAGGCGCGCGTGGAGGCATTGCTGGCCCTGGTCGGACTGCCGAGCCAGGCCGACAAGTATCCGCATGAACTCTCCGGCGGCCAGCAGCAGCGCGTCGCGCTGGCGCGCGCCCTGGGACCGCGGCCGCGCCTGCTGCTTCTCGACGAACCGTTTTCCAGCCTCGATGTGGACTTGCGCGAACGGCTCGCGGCCGAAGTCGGCGCCATCCTGCGCGCCGAGGGCACCACGGCAGTGCTGGTCACGCACGACCAGCACGAAGCGTTCGCGATGGCCGACCAGGTGGGCGTCATGCACCAGGGCCGGATCCAGCAATGGGACACGCCCTATAACCTTTACCACCGTCCGGCCAACCGTTTCGTGGCCGACTTCGTGGGACAAGGCGCTTTCGTTCCCGGCCGCGTGCTGGCCGGGGGCGCCATCGGCATCGAGCTCGGCGAACTGCGCAATACCGGCCCCGGCGGCGCGGCGCCATGGCGCAGCGGCGACTCCGTCACCGTCCTGCTGCGCCCGGACGACGTCGTGCACGATGACGCCAGCCCGGTGAAGGCCGAGGTGGTGGCCAAGGCGTTTCGCGGCGCCGAATTTCTCTATACGCTCAGGCTCGCCAGCGGACAGGAAGTGCTGTCGCTGGTGCCGAGCCACCACGACCATGCGCAGGGCGAGCACATCGGCATCCGCCTGGACGTCGACCACGTGGTCGCCTTCCCCTGCTAGCGGACGGTGACGCGCCGGCCTCCTGCCGGCCCGGCGCACGCCGTCCGCGCAAGGGCCTGGGCTCAGAAGCTGGCCAACAGCGACAGCTTCACGCTGCGCGGCGCGCCCGGCGTGATGTTGTTGTCGTTGTGGGCGGAAGCCCAGTACTTCTTGTCGAACAGGTTTTCCACGTTCAGCTGCAGACGATACTGCTTGCTCAGACGGTAGTAGACGGCGCCATCGATGCGGGTGAACGAAGGCAGCGTCACCGCGTTCGACGTCGAGGTGTACAGGCTGTCGCGATAGACCACGCCCAGGGCCACGCCCAGGTCGTCGCCGAAGTTGTAGCGGTTCCACAGCGAGAACGTGTGCTTCGGCACCATGGCCAGCCTGGCGCCCGCGCGCGCGGTGGGTGACTGGTCGGCCGTCAACGTGGCGTCCTGGTAGGCATAGCCGCCCATGATGCTGAGCGCGGGCGTCAGCTGGCCCGCGATGTCCAGTTCGACGCCCTTGCTGCGCTGGCCGTCGACAAGCATGCTGGTACCGGCGACCGCGCCCGGCACGACGACATTGCTGCGGTCCAGCCGATACAGCGCCGCGCTGGCCGACAGCACCGGGGTCACGTCCCACTTCACGCCCACTTCGACGTTGTCGAATTTCTCGGGATCGAAAGCGCGGTTGCTCGCCGTCAGCGAGGTGAGCTGATCACCCGCGCGCGGTACATAGGCGCGGCTGAAGCTGGTGTAGAGCGACACGGCTTCCACCGGCTTGTAGATCAGGCCGAAACGCGGCGACACCGGCGTGTCGACGACCTCGAAGCTTCCATTGGTGGTAGCCAGGCGGTTGTTGAAGTCCACGCTGAAGCGGTCGTAGCGCAAACCGGCCACGGCCTGCCACTGGGGCGAGAAGATGATCTGGTCCTGCACGTACACGGACGCCACGTTGGCCGCGCTGTAGTTACTGACAGTGGCGGTCGGGAAGCTCACGCCGCCGGTATACGTCGGATTGCTGACGGGAACGCTCGGGTTGGCCGCAAATACACCGGCGCGCCGGATGTTGTCGGTTTCCTGGCGGCCGAACTCGACGCCGCCGACAAGCCTGTGGGTCACGCTGCCGGTCGCGACTGTATAGCTCAGGTCGGTCTGGTTGAACAGGTTGGTGCGCTCGGTCGCGTCATAATAGGCACCCACGGCCAGCCGGCCGGTGCCTGCATTGACGGGGCTGTTGGCATAGACGTTCTGGTAGAACTTGTCGTAGTCGGCAAGCCGGGTCCGATTGCGCAGCATGAAGCCATTGCCGAAGTCATGCTCGAGGTAGGCCGAGACGGCATGCACGCGCACGCCGGTCGGGCTCAGTTCGGCGTTGCCGAAAAAGGTCGACTCATCGGCATCGTACGGGCGGCCATTGAAGGACGGCATGCCGCGGTCGGCGATGCGATCGTCGCGGAAGTACTCGTAGCCAAGGCTGACTTCGGTGTTCTTGCCGGCACGCAGTGTCATCGTCGGATTAATGCCATGACGCTCGACCATGACGCCATCGCGGTAGCTGTCCGAGCGTTCCGCCATGGCATTCAGGCGCAGGGCCAGGTCCGCACCGACCGCCCTGCCCACGTCGACGGTGGCGCGCTTGTGGCCATACGAGCCGACGCCGACCGTGGCGTTGGACAGCGGCGCCCGGCGCGCTTGCTTGCTGACGCGATTGATCACGCCTCCCGAACCGCCACGGCCGAAAATCATCGCATTGGCGCCCTTGATGGCCTCGATGCTGTCGATATTGTAGAAGTCGCGATAGTACTGCACGTCGTCGCGCAGGCCATCGATAAAGAAATCGCTGGTCGAGCTGTTGCCGCGGAACACGGCCGCGTCCCGATTGCCTTCTCCCTGGGCGGTGACGATTCCGGGCACATAGCGGATCGCATCGGCGATGCTCTGCATGGCCTGGTCGTCGATCAGCTTGCGGGTGATCACCGTCACCGATTGCGGCGTGTCGCGCAGCAGCGTATCGGTCTTCATCACCGTGGCGGACGCTTTCTCGACATAGCGATCGGCGGCAGCGCCCTGCACTTCGACGACAGCCATCGGACTTGCCGGATTCTCTTGTGCAAGCGCTGCGCCGCTCAGGAGCGACCCTGCCACGGCAAGTGCGATGCGGGTTGGCTGGAGGAATTTCAAGGTGCTGGTCATGATGATAAGAATGAGAATGAGAATAATTCCCAATCTTATTACGAGACGTGCTTATCTGCAAGTTCGATTTGCGATGGGCGCAGGGCTGGAGTTGGTGTGAAACCACGGTTTAGAACGGTCGCCATGGCGGCCGGCCGCATGCCCGGCTGCGCTTACCTGGGCTCGTCCAGGAACATTTCCTGCAGGTCGTTCAGGAAGCGCTGCCCGAGTTCGGTCGGGCGGATCAGCTTGAAGTCGCGGTAGAGCAAACCTTTCGCTTCGGCCGCGTCCAGGGCCTTGCCGATGGCCGTGATGCTCATGCCGGTGCGCTCGTTGAACAGGTTCGGGTCGAACCCGCCGGTCAGGCGCAGCGTGTTGAGCATGAATTCGAAGCCCATGTCGGCGCGCGCGATCTCGTGCTCTTCCTGGACCGGGTTGCCGCGTCTTGCCGCTTCCATGTAGGAAGCGGGCTGCTTGAAGCGGGCCTGGCGCAGGATGCGGTGCGGGAAGGAGATCTTCGAATGCGCGCCGGCGCCGATGCCCAGGTAGTCGCCGAAGTGCCAGTAGTTCAGGTTGTGGCGCGCCTGGCGTCCGGGACGCGCGTAGGCCGACACTTCGTAGTGGTCGAAACCGGCGGCCGTCATCGTGGCGGCGATCATGTCCTGCATGTCGGCGCTGGCTTCGTCGTCGGGCAAGACCGGCGGATACTTGGCGAAGACCGTGTTCGGCTCCATCGTCAGGTGATACAGCGACAGGTGCGGCGGCGCGAAGGAGAGCGCCGTTTCGATGTCGTGCGCGGCCTGGGCCAGCGTCTGCATCGGCAAGGCGTACATCAGGTCGAGATTGAAATTGCCGAAGGTCGCGCTCGCGATCTCGACCGCGCGCAAGGCTTCGCGCCCGTCGTGGATGCGGCCGAGCGATTTCAGATGCTCGCCATTGAAACTCTGGATGCCGATCGAGAGGCGGTTCACGCCGCTGTCGCGGTAATGGCGGAATTTTTCGATCTCGAAGGTGCCGGGATTGGCCTCCATCGTGATCTCGGCGTCGATTTCCAGCGGCAGCAAGGTGCGCACGTCCGACAGCAGACGGTCCAGGCCGGCCGCCGACATCAGGCTCGGCGTGCCGCCCCCGATGAAGACGGTATGGATCCTGCGGCCCCAGACCAGGGGCAGCGACTGCTCGAGGTCGAGGCGCACCGCGTCGAGGTATTCCCGTTCCGGCAATTCGCCCTTGGCTTCGTGCGAATTGAAATCGCAGTACGGACACTTGCGCACGCACCAGGGAAAGTGGATGTACAGCGAGAGCGGCGGCAAGGCGGCGAGATTGAGCGCGCCCGGCTGCAGGTATTCCAGCGCCGCCTGTGCCGGCGAACGGGGCGCGCCCAGCGGCGTGCCCGCCACTTTGATCGGGATCATCGCAGTTTCTCGACCAGTGCGCGCAGGGCCTGGCCGCGGTGCGACAGCGCGTTCTTCTCGCCCGGGCTCAGCTCGGCCGTGGTCTTGCCCAGCGCGCGGATCAGGAAGTGCGGATCGTAGCCGAAGCCGTTCCCGCCGCGCGGCGCGGCGATGATCTCGCCATCCCAGCGGCCGTCGGCGATGACCGGCTGCGGGTCGTCGGCATGGCGCACGTAGACCAGCACGCAGTAGTAATAGGCCGATTTGTCGGCCCGGCCGGCCAGCTCGGCCACCAGTTTCTCGTTGTTGCGCGCATCCGATTTCGGTTCGCCGGCAAAACGCGCCGAATGGACGCCGGGGGCGCCGCCCAGGGCGTTGACGCAGACGCCGGAATCGTCGGCCAGGGCCGGGAGGCCGGTCAGGCGCGCGGCGTGGCGCGCTTTTTCCAGGGCGTTTTCCACGAAGGTCGCGTGCGGCTCCTCGGCTTCCGGCACGTCGAATTCGCCTTGCGGGTGCAGGGTGAAGCCGATCGGGCCGAGGATTTGCTGGAATTCCCTGAGCTTGCCGGCGTTGTTGGAGGCGAGGATGAGGCGTTGGGTCATGGTGGCGGCGATGCGTGCGGACAAAGGAAGTATTTTACCCCGTCGGCCGCGCACTGCCGCAGGGGGCAGCGTCAGGCGCCGATGCCGAGCGCGTGCTTCTGCAAACGCACCAGTTCGGCGATTCCGCCCTGCGCCAGGTCCAGCAAGCGATTCATGCCCGCGCGGTCGAACGCCGCGCCTTCCGCCGTGCCCTGCACTTCGATGAAATGGCCGGCCTCGGTCATCACCACGTTCATGTCGGTGTCGCAGCCCGAATCCTCGACATAATCGAGATCGAGCACCGGCATGCCCTGGTACACACCGACCGAGATCGCGGCCACGAAATGCCTGACCGGCACCGCCGCGAGCACGCCGCGCGCCACGAGCGCATCGAAGGCATCGTAGGCGGCGACCATGGCGCCGGTAATCGCGGCGGTGCGGGTGCCGCCGTCGGCCTGGATCACGTCGCAATCGAGGTGCAGGGTGCGCTCGCCGAATGCTTCGAGGTCGAAAGCGGCGCGCAGCGAGCGGCCGATCAGGCGCTGGATCTCTTGCGTGCGGCCGGACTGCTTGCCGCGCGCGGCCTCCCTGTCCATGCGCGTGTGGGTCGAGCGCGGCAGCATGCCGTATTCGGCCGTCAGCCAGCCCTGCCCTTTGCCTTTCAGGAAGCCCGGCACTTTCTCTTCGATGCTGGCGGTGCAGATCACCTTGGTATCGCCGGATTCGATCAGTACCGAGCCTTCGGCGTGCTTGGTGTACTGGCGCGTGATGCGCATGCTGCGCAGCTGGTCGACTGCGCGGCCGCTGGGGCGGGTGTCAAACGTCATGGTGAACCTTTTTTATTTAAGTAATTGGGACGACTTCTCGATCGCCTGGTTGATCTCGGCGATCGCCCTTTCGATTTCGTCTTCGTCGAAAGGATCGGCGTCCGGGGCCGCCGCCGCGTTGCTGATCGTGCTGCTGACCTGGTCGGCCGGCAGCAGCTCGGTCGAGATCACGCTCGGGTCCGCGGCGCCGGCATCGTCGGCGCCTTGCCAGCTGATGGCCAGCGCGGTCGTGTTGTCGGCGCGCGGGCCGCCGATGTTGACGGCCATCGCCACCAGGTCGGGGACGGCCTGCACCACCGTCCGGCTGGCGAGCTTTTGCACGATCTCGGCGTCGGGCACCATCGACCACAGGCCGTCGGAACACAGCAGCAGCACGTCGCCCGGTTCGAGGCTGGACTGGCGCGACAGTTCGATGCGCGGCGCGCTGCCGGCGCCGATGCAGTTATAGAGCTTGTTGCGGTCGGGATGGCTGGCGCGCTCGGCGGGACTGGCCAGGCCCTTGGCGATCAGGTATTCCAGGTGCGAGTGGTCGCGCGTCCGGGCCAGCACCGCCTTTCCGCGCACCCAGTACAGGCGCGAGTCGCCGCAGTGGGCCCACACGGCGCAGTTGTGCTGGACCAGGCAGGCGACGACGGTCGTGCGCGGGCTTTCGGGCAGCTTGTGGCGCGCGGTATAGGCCAGGATGTCGCGGTGCGCCTGCTGCAGCGCTTCTTCCAGGAAGCGCTCGGGTCGCTTGATAGTCGGCCGGGCCTGCATCTGGAACATCATCGACAGGGTCTGGGTCGCGATGGTGGCGGCGATCTCGCCATGCTGGTGGCCGCCCATGCCGTCGGCCAGCACCAGCAACAGCGCCTCGCGCGTGAAGCAGTAGCCCATCCGGTCCTGGTTCACCTTGCGCCCGCCGATCAGGCTTTGCTGGTAGACGGAAAACTGCATCGTGGCTCCTGTGCCTTGCGGCGTGATTGGGTGGATGGCTTACTGGCCGCCGCGCCGGGTGCGCTTGACCAGGCCGATGCGTCCGAGCAGCGCGCGCAGTGCGCCCGCGGGCGGCGCGCTCGCCGCCACGGGCTCGGCGGCGAGCGGCCGAGCCGGTGCCGCCTGCAGCACCTTGTGCACGGCAAACACGCTTTGCGGGCGCGCCATCGGGTCGAGCGCGAGGCAGGCGCGCACCATGTCGAGCAGCTCGGGCGAGTAGTGACCGGCCAGCGCGTCGAACTGCGCGCCGAGCCGGTCGTCCAGCTTGCGCGCGTCGGCCGCCTGCGGCGGCGCGCCCGTCATGCAGGCGAACATGGCCGCGCCAAGGCCGTAGATGTCGGACCAGGGGCCGAGCGGCGCGCCCTTGGCGTACAGATCCGGCGGCGCGAAGCCCGGCGTGTACATCGGCGCGAGCAGCGGCGCGTCCAGCCCGACGGCCTGGCGCGCCGCGCCGAAGTCGAGCAGGATGGGCGAGCCGTCGCTGCGCAGGTAGATATTGGCCGGCTTCAGGTCCAGGTGCAGCAGCTTGTTGGCATGGGTTTCGCGCAGGCCGCGGCAGATGCCGTCGAAGGTCTTGCGGATGAAGCCCTCGCCCAGGCCGCCGCCCCTGGGGCCGCCTTTGCCGGTGTTCCTGCCGTTACTGCGCGCGATGTGCTCCTGCAGCGACTGGCCCGATTCGTAGGCCATCACCATGTACACCGTGTCATGGGCGCGGAAGAAGTTCACGATGCGCACCACGTTCGGATGGTTGATGCGCGCCAGCGCCCGCCCCTCCTCGAAAAAACACTTCAGGCCGATGCGAAACAGCGGCTGGTTCGGCCTGGCGATGGAGGGCGCGAGTTCGCCCGGCTGGCGCAGCGCGAGGGCGCTCGGCAGGTATTCCTTGATGGCGACGGCGCTGCCCTCGGCATCATATGCAAGATAGACAATACTGAACCCGCCGGACGCGATTTTCTTTACAATGCGATATCCGGCAATCTCCAGCCCTTCCGGCAAGGGTGCGTTATTTTGTGCGGCCATACTGAAGAGTTCCTTGCATAACACGGCGATTGTGTGGATAAATGTCGGCTTTGTAAAGAATAAAGAGCGTCCAGCGAAAGCCGCGGGGCAAGGGCAGCGTCGAAGACGGTACGCGAGTACGGCGCGACGCATGCAAGGCCGCCATGTGGTGCTTGTCGGGCGCTCTCAAAACCGGGGACCGAATTGAGCATTTCAAGCATGACAGGTTATGCAGTGGCCACGAGCGAAGGCGCTGCGGGCACGCTCACGATCGAAATCAAGAGCGTCAATTCGCGCTTTCTCGATCTTCAGTTCCGCATCAACGACGAGCTGCGCGCGCTGGAACCGGACCTGCGCGCCGCCATCATGGCCGCCATCACGCGCGGCAAGGTCGAAGCGCGCCTGTCCTTCGGCCGCAAGGTCGCCGGCGGCGCCCAGGCGCTGAACCAGGAATTGCTGTCCGACCTGGCGCGCCTGCAAGCGGAGGTGGCGCGCCACTTCGCGCAGGCCGAGCCGATGTCGGTGGCCGAGCTGCTGCGCTGGCCCGGCGTGGTCGAGGAATCGCATATCGGCCAGGAGTCGCTCCAGGCCGACGTCGCCGCCCTCACCGCCAGGACCATCGCCGCCTTTGTCGAGAGCCGCCGCCGCGAGGGCGCGGCCCTCGAACAGATGCTCCAGTCGCGCATCGATGCGATGGAAGTGATCGTCAAGCGCATCACGCCGCTCATCCCGCAGGTGATCGCGCAGTTCCAGCAGAAAGCGGTCGAGCGCATGCAGGACGCGCTGGGCCTGGCCGGCCACGGCACCCCGTCGGTCCTGAGCCGCCAGGAAGTCTTCGAACGGATCCGCCAGGAAGTGACGCTGTACGGCATCCGCATCGACGTCTCGGAAGAACTGTCGCGCCTGTCGGCGCACCTGAACGAGACGCGCCACATCCTGAAAAAGGGCGGCCAGGTCGGCAAGCGGCTCGACTTCATGATGCAGGAACTCAATCGCGAAGCCAATACGCTGGGCGCCAAGGCGTCGGTGAAGGAACTGGCGGACGCGTCGATGGAATTGAAGCTCTTGATCGAACAGATGCGGGAGCAGGTGCAGAACCTGGAGTGACGACGATTTGAATGGCGGCGCCGGTCGGGCGGCGCCTGGACGCGCGGACGGGGGGACCCGTCCACGCGTTCTGAATGATGAACCATCGCGATGCAATCGCAGAAACAAAGGACACCCCATGATCACCACCGCCTTCTCCGGCAGCCTGTTCGTCGTCGCCGCTCCGTCCGGCGCCGGCAAATCGACCCTGGTCAATGCGCTGCTGGCGCAGGAGCCGGGCATCCAGCTGTCGATCTCGACGACCACGCGCCCGCCGCGTCCGGGCGAGCAGGATGGCCGCGAATACCATTTCACCAGCGCCGAGGATTTCGTCGCCCGCGCCGAGCGTGGCGAGTTCCTCGAATGGGCGGAAGTGCACGGCAATTACTATGGCACCAGCCGCTTGAGCGTCGAAGAAAAAATGAAGTCCGGCACCGATATCCTGCTGGAGATCGACTGGCAAGGCGCGCGCCAGGTGAAGAAGCAATTCCCGGATGCGGCCGGCATCTTCATCCTGCCGCCGTCGATCGCGGCGCTCGAGGAACGCCTGCACAAGCGCGGCACCGACGAACCGCACATCATCACGCGCCGCTTGCTGGCCGCCGGTGGCGAGATCGCTCACGCGCCCGAGTTCGAATATGCTATCATCAACGAGGAGTTCAATGCCGCCTTGGCCCAGCTACAGGCGATTGTCCAGGCGACACGCTGCCGCTTTGCCCAACAGGCAGCCCGCAACGCTTCGCTGTTCGCCCAGCTTGGCATCCACGCGCACCAACCAGCATAATCCTTCGCGTCATCGCCGCGTCGTCGTCATATTGCCTATTCAGGAGCTATACCATGGCCCGTATCACCATTGAAGATTGTCTCAAGAACATCCCTAACCGCTTCCAGCTGACCCTGGCTGCGACCTACCGCGCGCGCCAGCTGCTGCAAGGTCACACCCCGAAGGTCGACGCCAAGGACAAGCCGACCGTGGTGGCCCTGCGCGAGATCGCCGCCGGCAAGGTCGGCGTCGAAATGCTGAAAAAAGTGCCGATGTAAGCAACGACCGGGAAGCCCGATTCCCCGGATCCGGCTTCCCTGGCATGCTTGAGTGTGTCGACACCCAATTCTGTTATTCTGTCATCACACTGCGGCTGATCGACATAACATGAACCTGCTTCCCCCGGACTCGACTCAATCAGGCAATACCACCACCCGGGCCAAACGCCCGGGCAAGCCGCCAGAAGTCCCTGAGCCTACCGCCATCGGCGTCGCCTCGGTCAGCCACCTGATCGACAAGCTGTCGGACTACCTCACCCCCGCCGAACTCAAGAAAGTCAAGGAAGCCTACCGCTTCTCCGACGAGATGCATCTCGGCCAGGTGCGCAAGTCGGGCGAGCCGTACATCTCCCATCCGATCGCCGTCGCCGAAATTTGCGCCGAGTGGAAGCTCGACGCCCAGGCCATCATGGCCGCGCTCCTGCACGACGTGATCGAGGACCAGGACGTCAAGAAGGAAGAGCTGATCGAGCGCTTCGGCTCGCCCGTGGCAAACCTGGTCGACGGCCTGTCCAAGCTCGAGAAAATCGAATTCCAGAGCCTGGTCGAGGCGCAGGCGGAAAACTTCCGCAAGATGCTGCTGGCCATGGCCTCGGACGTGCGCGTCATCCTGATCAAGCTGGCCGACCGCCTGCACAACATGCGTACCCTGGGCGTGATGGCGCCGGCGAAAAAGCGCCGCATCGCCGGCGAGACGATGGAAGTGTATGTGCCGATCGCCCACCGCCTCGGCCTGAACAACATCTACCGCGAACTGCAGGACCTCGCCTTCTCGCACCTGTACCCGCTGCGCTACCGGACGCTCTCGAAAGCGGTGAAGGCGGCGCGCGGCAACCGGCGCGAAGTGGTCAAGAAGATCCTCGAAGCGGTCAAGAACACGCTGGCCATGGGTGGCATCCACGCCGAAGTCTACGGGCGCGAGAAGACCCTGTTCGGCATCTACAAGAAAATGCGCAACAAGCACCTGTCGTTCTCGCAGGTGCTCGACGTGTACGGCTTCCGGGTCGTGGTCGACACGGTGCCGAACTGTTACGTCGCGCTGGGCACCCTGCACGGCCTCTACAAGCCGATGCCGGGCAAGTTCAAGGACTATATCGCGATTCGCAAGCTCAACGGCTACCAGTCGCTGCACACGACCCTGATCGGCCCCTACGGCACCCCGGTCGAATTCCAGATCCGTACCCAGGACATGCACCGGACCGCCGAATCCGGCGTCGCCGCGCACTGGCTCTACAAGACGGGCGACCAGAACATGTCGGACCTGCAGCAGCGGACCCACGCCTGGCTGCAGTCGCTGCTCGACATCCAGCAGCAGACCGGCGACTCGGCCGAATTCCTCGAACACGTCAAGGTCGACCTGTTCCCCGACTCGGTCTACGTGTTCACACCGAAATCGAAGATCATCGCCCTGCCGCGCGGCGCCACGGCGCTCGACTTCGCCTACTCGATCCACACCGGCATCGGCGACCACACGGTGGCGGTGAAGATCAACAACGAGACCCAGCCGCTGCGCACCGAGCTGCACAACGGCGACATCGTCGAGATCGTCACCGACGCCGAATCGCGCCCGAGCCCGACCTGGCTCGGCTACGTCCGCACCGGCAAGGCGCGCTCGGCGATCCGCCACCACCTGCGCACCGTCAACGTCAACGAGTCGGTGGAACTGGGCCAGGACTTGCTGGCCCAGGCCCTCGTCGCGCGCAACATCGAGCCGGCGCTCTCCTCGACCACGATCGACCGGCTGCTGGCCGAATCCTCGGCCAAGTCGATGGACGAGCTGTACGCCGACATCGGCATCGGCAAGCGCATGCCGGCGCTGGTGGCGCGCCATATCTTCGGCCTGATCGAAGGCGAGTCGGCGGCCGAACTGTCGAACATGCCGCTGACCGGCGACATCGACCCGGTCACGATCTACGGCAGCGAAGGCGCCTCGGTGCAACTGGCGCCTTGCTGCCTGCCGATCCCGGGCGACCAGATCACCGGCCAGCTGCGGCGCGACCAGGGCCTGGTCGTGCACACCTGCGACTGCCTGCCGGCCAAACGCCTGCGCGTGAAAGAACCGGACCGCTGGATCGCCGTGCAATGGGGCGAGGAACTGAACCGCCGCTTCGACTGCCGCATCCGCCTGTTGATCAACAACGAAAAAGGCATCCTGGCGCGCGTGGCGGCCGAGATCGGCGAGTCCGATGGCAACATCACCTATGTCGGCATGGACGAGGACGACGAGAACATGATGACCCAGCTGCGCTTCACGATCCAGGTCAAGGACCGGGTGCACCTGGCGCACCTGATCCGCAACCTGAGAAGGGTGGCGGGCGTGAATCGGGTGGAGCGCGAGCGCGCCTGACGCAGTGCCGGCGCCGTCAGCGCGCCGCGCCTGGACCGAAAGCCAGTGCCAGGATGCGGTCGAAGGCGTCGCACGCGCCGGCGCAGGCCTCGGCGCTCTGCTGCGCCGTCGTCACCTGCGCGCGCAGCGCCAGCGTGAAGGCGCGCCAGCGCGGCCCAGGCCCTGCCTCGCCGGCCCCGCGCAGGTAGCGCAGCGGATGGGGGCCGAGCTGCGCCGCCAGGCGCTTGTACAGCACGGCGCCGCCCAGTTGCGACCCTTCCACCACGTAGGCCACGCCCCAGCGGTAGGCGGGGCTGGCGTCGCTCGGCCAGGGAACCGCGTCCGGCTGCGGCGCGCCGGCGTAGGCGGCCAGCAGGGGCTCGGCCAGGTCGGCTTCGATCAGGGCCAGGTGCGGGGCGGCGGGCAAGTCCGGTGCGCCTTGCGGGCCGTCGCCGTAGCCGCGCTCCCAGCGCTCCAGCGGCGCCAGCCAGTCGCGCAGCAGGTGCAGGTGCGCGGCGTAGTCGGCCAGGGTGGCGTCGGCGCCCGCCAGCGGCAAGGCGCTGTCGAGACGCTCGTGGCGGGCGGCGGTGGCCTGGCGCAGATCGGCCAGGACATCGGGCGCGGGGGCGGTGTCGGGGGAACGGTTCATGTGGGACGAAAGGAAAGACGAGGACGCGGCAATTATCGAAGGCAACTCGCCATCTTACCAGCGCAGGCCGGAATCAGTCGGCGACCGGTTCCGGGTACGCGACCGAAACGATTTCCAGTTCCTCGTCGCCTTGCGGCGTCTGCAGCGTGACGAGGTCGCCCTCGCGGCCCTTGGTCAGCGCGCGGGCCACCGGCGAGACCCAGCTGATGCGCCCGCGCAGCGGGTCGAGTTCGTCGATGCCGACGATGGTGACGGTATGCTCTTCGCCGGCCTTGTTAAGATAGGTGACAGTGGCGCCGAAGAAGACCTGGTCGTTCCCGTGGTGCACGCTGGGGTCGACGATGAAGGCCGTGTCCATGCGCCTGGTGAGGAAGCGGATGCGGCGGTCGATCTCGCGCAGGCGGCGCTTGCCGTAGATGTAGTCGCCGTTTTCCGAGCGGTCGCCGTTCGAGGCCGCCCAGTGCACGATGCGCACCACCTCCGGCCGGTCGACGTCGATCAGCTGCAGCAGTTCATCCTTGATGGCCTTGTAGCCCGCAGGGGTGATGTAGTTCTTGGCGCCGGGCGGAATCGCCTGCGCCAGGGCGACGGCGTCGTCATCGTCGTCGTTGTCGGACTCTTTTACAAATGCCTTGTTCATGGGTTCATTGTAGCCGCACTTGCGGCGCGAAGGTTCGGCTGCGCCGATACCGTATGATGGGTGCTCGTCCATCGATGTATCGACCCTGCCGTCCTTGCCGGCGCTCGTCCGGTTTGCACGGTGGCACAATTGCTTATTATGGTTAAAGATCAGCTCATCGCCCGTTTTCGCACCAGCCTGGCGTACCGCCGCGCGCGCAGCGCGCTGTCGGCCGTGCGCCGCACGCTGCGCCGGCTGCGCTTGCAACTGCGGCCTTCGGTACCCTTCGGCAGCCGCCATGCCACGCGCAGCGCGCGCGCCCTGCGCCGCTTCGTCGCGCTCGTGCGCCGGCGCCGCAAACCGGGGAGCGGGGAACCATGAAGACGGTCGACCCGCTGCTGGCCGCGCCGCTGCGCGCGGCGCCGGCCGAGGTCTTCCTGATCGATGCCGCCACGTTGGCGCTGGTCGACGTCAACGCCACCGCGCGCGCCAACCTCGGCTACGACGCCGCGGCCCTGGCCACGATGCGCGCGGCCGATATCGCGCCCAGCCTGGACGACGCGGCCCTCAGCGCCCTGCTGGCCGGCATGGGGGAAACCGAAGGCGACGACATCGGCGAACAGCGTTGCCTGCGCACCGAGCTGCGCCGCGCCGACGGCAGCAGCTATCCGGCCAAGCTGACCTTCCTGCGCACCCGGCGCGGCGCCCGAGCGCTGCTGCTGGCCATCGGCGACGACCTCTCGCCCGAGCAGGCCGCCTCGAACGCCCTCGCCCGCGCACTTGCACAGGCCGAGGCGCGCTTCAACGCCATCGCCGACCACACGCCGGGCCTGGTCTACCAGTTTACCCTCGATGCCGACGGGCGCCATGCCTATCCCTACCTGAGCGAAGGCTGCGCGCCGCTGCTCGGCGTGCAGCCCGGCGAGCTGCAGCGCGACCCCGACCTGTTCCTGCGCCTGATCCTGCCGGAAGACCGCAAGGGCTACCTGGAAACGATGGCGGTGTCGAAGATCGCCTTGTCGAGCTGGAACTGGGAAGGCCGGATCTGGATCGATGCCTGGAAGGACGTCAAGTGGATCAACCTGCGCGCCACGCCGCATGCGGGGCCGGCCGGCGCGGTACAGTGGGACGGCATCATGACCAACATCACCGAGAGCAAGAACGAGCAGCGCGACGTGCTGCGTTCGCGCGCCCGCCTGGCCGAACTGACCGAGCACATCGAGCAGGTGAAGGAGCAGGAACGGGCCCGCATCGCGCGCGAGATCCACGACGACCTGGGCGGCAACCTGACCGCGATCAAGATGGCGCTGTCGATGCTGAGCAGCCGCCTGCCGCCCGACCAGCCGGGCCTGCTGGAAAAGGCGGCCTATCTCGACGACCTGGTCGACCGCACGATCGAGGCGGTGCACCGCATCTCGCTCGACCTGCGGCCTTCGACGCTGGACCTGGGCATCGTCGCCGCGCTGGAGTGGCAGGCACGCGAATTCGAGAAGCAGGCCGGCGTGGCCTGCATCTTCCGCAGCGCCGAGCGCGCGCATGACCTCGAGCGCGCGCTTGCCCCGGACCATGCGGCGGCGCTGTTCCGGATCTTCCAGGAAGCCCTGACGAATGTCGCCAAGCATGCCGGCGCCACCCGCGTGACGGTGACCCTGCGCCGCCAGCGCCAGCACCTGACGCTGGCCATTTGCGACAATGGGCGCGGCATCACGCCCGCCGACCGCCTGAAACCGGCTTCCTTCGGCCTGCGCGGCATGAGCGAGCGCGCGCGCGCGCTGGGCGGCACGTTGACCTTGTCGGCGGCGCCCGGAGGTGGCACGATGGTGACCATCAAGATCAGGCTGGCCCCGCCGCCGCCTGCGCGTAGCGAATCCTAGGGAACGATGACCGACAAAACCACCATCCGCGTATTCATCGCCGACGACCATGCCATCGTTCGCGAAGGCCTGAAACAGATCCTGGCCGAGCAGCGCGACATCGTCGTCGCCGGCGAGGCCGAGAACGGACTCGATGCAATCAAGCTGTTCCGCAAATCGCGCTGCCACGTGATGCTGCTCGATATCTCCATGCCCGATCGCAATGGCATCGAGGTGCTGAAACAGATCAAGCAGGAGCGGCCCGAGCTGGCCGTGCTGATGCTGTCGATGCACCGCGAGGACCAGTACGCGATCCGCGCCCTGAAGGCGGGCGCCGCCGGTTACCTGACCAAGCAGAGCGCGCCGCGCGAGCTCGTCACCGCCATCCGCCAGGTGGCGGGCGGCCAGAAATACGTCAGCGCCACGCTGGCCCAGGCGCTGGCGAGCCAGGTCGGGCTGGACCACGACGCGCCGCCCCACGATAGCCTGTCGGACCGCGAATTCCAGACGCTGACCATGATCGCGTCGGGCAAGACGGTGAGCGAGATCGCGCGCGAGCTGTCGCTGTCGGTGAAGACGGTGAGCGAATACCGGGCGCGCCTGCTCGCTAAGATGAACCTTAAAACCAGCGCCGAATTGACGCATTACGCGATCAGGAATCAACTGGTCGACTAGGCAGGGTTGTAGGCATTGCCAGTAAGTAAGACGCTTTCCCGGCTTTGTTCGGGCGATGACGAAAAAGAAAATTGCTTATCATTGCCGCATAGTAAATACATTGCCTTGCACATGTCTAACCCGCCCGCCCAACATCCCGTCGATATCGCCCGCGAGGCATTCAAGCGCCTGGCCGCACGCCGCATCGCGCCGACGCCCGACGCCTACCGCGACATCTACGACGAGATCGCCGGCGTGCCGAAGCCGGTCCCTGCGCCGGCGGCCCCCGCCGGCGCCGCCGCCGAAGCCGTGCTGGGCGACTTCGCGACGCAACTGACCGATACCCCGGGCGAACTGGCCGAATACGGCCGCCGCCTGAACCGGGCCGTCAAGGGACGCGACTGGGACGGCTATGCGCGCGCCCTGTCGCAGCTGGTCGAAAAGCACCTGCGGCGCGGCATCCCGCCGGGCGTGACCTACGGCATGGAAAGCAACGACACCAAACTGCTGCGCGAACTGCTCAGCCGTACCCTGGCCTTCGCCCTCGCCTCGCTATTGCCGGCCAGTCCAGTGCTTGCGCAGGAAGCCGAGTCGCTCGGCGCGGCCGTGAAAATAGCCCATGGCGAAGCGGCGCTGCAGGAAATCGCGACGCGCCTGAAGGAACTGTGTTTCCAGATCGAACTGCACAGCGGCGACACGGGCGAACAGCAGGAATTGCTGCTGCGCCTGTTCAAGCTGCTGCTGGAAAACGTCAGCGAATTGCTGGACGACGACAGCTGGATGCGCGGCCAGATCGAGGCGGTGCAGGAATTGATCGCCGGCCCGATCGACCAGCGCGCGCTGGAAGACGCCACGCGCAGCCTGAAAGACGTGATCTACAAGCAGGGCCGGCTCAGGCACAACCTGTCGGACGTGAAGGCCACCGTCAAGAACATGATGATGACCTTCATCGACCGTCTCGGTTCCGTGGCGGCGTCGACCGGCGACTTCCACGAGAAGCTGGGCGGCTTTTCGGACCGCATCCGCCACGCCGGCGACATTACCGAACTGAACGACGTGCTCGATGAAGTCCTGCGCGAGACCAAGCATGCCCAGGCCGAGGCACTCGCCTCGCGCGACCGCATGCTGTCGGCGCACCGCGAGGTGCAGGAAGCGGAAAGCAAGATCAAGGAACTGGAAGCCAAGCTCCAGCACATGAGCGAACTGGTGCGCGAGGACCAGCTCACCGGCACGCTCAACCGGCGCGGCCTGGACGACGTGTTCGAGCGCGAAAGCGCGCGTGCCGACCGCCGCAACACGCCGCTGTGCGTGGCCCTGCTCGACCTCGACAATTTCAAGCGCCTGAACGATACCTACGGCCACCTGGCCGGCGACAACGCCCTGCGCCACCTGGCCAAGGTGGTGAAGGCGACGCTGCGTTCGATGGACGTGATCGCCCGGTTCGGCGGCGAGGAATTCCTGATCATCCTGCCCGAGACGGGCATCGCGGCGGCGGAGCTGACCATGACGCGCCTGCAGCGCGAGCTGACCAAGCATTTCTTCATGCACGACAACGAGAAATTGCTGATCACGTTCTCGGCCGGCGTCGCCTTGCGGCTGCCGGGCGAAGACCAGGCCAGCTTGCTGGCGCGCGTGGACCGGGCCATGTACAAGGCCAAGCAAAGCGGCAAGAACCGGGTCGAAGTGGCGCAATGATCGCAGCAGGACCGAACAGAAAAAGCCCGCAGCGCGGGCTTTTTCCATGGCGCGGGCGAAACCGGATCAGTATCCCGAGTTGGCCGCCAGCGCCGCCAGCTGCTGGCTCAGGTAACCGGTCATGCTCTGCATGTTGACCATCATCGTGTCGAGCGAAGTGAACTGGGCGCGGTAGCGCTTTTCGGTCTGGGCCAGTTGCAGTTCCATCCGGTCGCGGCTTTTTCCCAGGCTATCGATGGTGGAATTGAGGCCGTCGGTGCGGGTCTTGAACACGCCTTTCGCGCCGAGCATGTCATCGGTCACCTTGGCCAGGCGCGTGCCGATACCGTCGGCCGAGCCGAACAGGCTGGAGACGGCCGTGAAATTCGTTTCCAGCGCAGATTTCAGCTTGTCGGGCTTTTCCAGCTTCAGGGTGCCGTCGCGCTGGAAGGAAATGCCGATGTCCGACAGCGTCTTGAGGCCGCCGGCATCGCTTACCGCCTTGCCCAGTTCGGCACGCACATTCGTCAGGATCGAGCGCGCCGAGGCGTCGCCGTTGAGCACCGCCGAGGTCTTGGTGGCCGCGTTGTAGGCGGTCTGCTTGCCGACCGCCGTGGCCAGCGTGTTGTAGGCATCCACGAAAGCGGTGATGTTGGCGGTGATCGCGCCCGTGTCCTTCGCCAGGCTGATCTTGACCGGGCTGCCGACATTGGTCTGGGCCAGGTTCAGCGTCACGCCCTTGATGGCGTCGGTCACGGTATTCGAGGCTTTCGAGACCGCGACGCCGTCGATGGTCATCTCGGCGTTCTGCGCCGTCTGCGACCGGGTCATGGTGCTGCCGGTGCCGGTGGCGAACATCGCCACGCTGCCGGTGGCGGCGATGCCGACGCCGTTGGCGCTGCCGGTGTTGTTGCCGGTGATGACGAGGCGGTCGCTGGTGCCGTCGTTCAGGATGGTGGCGGTAACGCCGGCATTGGCCTTGTTGATATTGCCGGCCAGGGTGGAGAGCGAACCGTCGGTCAGGGTCACGCTGGTGGTCTTGCCGCCGACCGTGATGTCCATCGTGCTGCCGGCCGCGGTAAAGCTGGTGTTGGCGGCGACGCCGCCCGATACCAGCTTGTCGCTCTGGGCCAGCTTGCTCACTTCGATGGCATAGCTGCCGGCCGTGGCGCCGCTGCCCTTGGCAACGGACACGCCGATCGTGTCGGTCTTGCTGGAGGTGGCGGTCAGGGCCGACAGGGCATCGCCCGAGACGTTCTTGACTGCGGCCTGGAAGGCGGACACCGCGCTTTTCAGGGTGCCGAAGGCCGACAGCTTGGCATTGAAGCTGGCCTGCTTCGATTGCAGGTTGGCCAGGGGCTGCTGCTCGATCTTCATCAAGGACGATACGAGATCGTCCACCGGCAGTCCGGACAGCATGCCTGCGCCGCTAATGGCCGCCATAGGTTTCTCCCATCAAGTTAAATGACATCCGGGACGTGCACGTCCCTCACGCCGTATCGCGCAACATCACGCCCTGCATCTGCTCGATCGAGCGCCACAGCTTGAGCGCCTCGACCGTCGGAATCTGGCGCAGGACCTTGTCGGTCTGGGTGTCCACCACCTTGACGACGGTGCGGCCGGTATCTTCGTCGACCGAAAAACGCACGCCCTGGGACGCGGCCTGGGCCACCTTGTTGAGGTCGGCGACGGCGTTGTTCAACTCGGCCTGGTCGGATTTTTTCGCCACTGCGGCGGGAAGCGGCGTCGCCGCAGGGGCGGACGCCGCGGGCTTGGCGGCCCCATCGACAGAGGGCCGTGCGCCGTTGCCGGCGACGGCCATGGGGCTTCCAGCGGATAACGGTTGCAACATCGGAACACCTCCCTGGGAACGACTGTGCGGGGCTCAGCCCCGCACAGTGTCTTGATCCATCGAATCGATCGATTATACCGTTCGTTATACCGTTCGATTAGCCGCGCAGCAGCGACATCACGCTGTTCGGTGCCGAGTTGGCCTGGGCCAGCATCGCGGTACCGGCCTGCTGCAGGATCTGCGAGCGGCTCAGCTTGCTGGTTTCAGCAGCGTAGTCGGTGTCGGTGATGCGGCTCTTTGCTGCCGACTGGTTTTCGATGTTGGTTGCCAGGTTGCTGATGGCGTAGCCCATGCGGTTCTGCGCGGTACCGAGCGACGAACGTTCGGTGTTCAGGGCCTTCAGCGCGTCATCGATGGCGGTGATCGCGGCCGATGCGCTGCTCACGTCGGAGACCACGACCGCGCTCGCGGCCAGGCCGGCGTAGGCGGTGTTGGCGCCGAAGCTGACGGTGATCTTCTGGCCCGAATCGGCGCCCACCTGGATGTCCTTCGAGACGGGCGTTGCGGTCAGCAGCGCGGTGCCGTTGAACTTCGTGTCCGAAGCGATACGGCCGATTTCCGTGTTCAGCGCCTTCATCTCGGTGTCGATGTTCGACCATTCCGACGTGCCGTTGGTGGCGTTGGCGCCCTGGACTGCCAGTTCACGCATACGCTGCAGTGCGTCCGAGATGTTCGACAGCGCGCCGTCGGCGGTCTGGATCATCGAGATGCCGTCGTTGGCATTACGGGAAGCCTGGCTCATGCCGCGGATCTGCGAATCCATCTTGGTGGCGATCGACATGCCGGCCGCGTCGTCCTTGGCGCTGTTGACGCGCAGGCCGGAGGAGAGGCGCTGCATCGAGGTCGACAGTTCGCCCGCCGACTTGGTGAGGTTGCGCTGTGCGTTCAGCGAGGACAGGTTGGTATTGATGATCGACATGGTCATTCTCCAGTGGGCAGTTCGGTTTGTGCTGCTATCAGGGTTCGGTTGGTTTCTTGCGCCGCGTTGTCCGCTCGCTTGTATTCTTTAACGGAGGCCTCTCGAAAAGCTTGAGGACTTTTTTAAAAAAAATGTTTTCGAGCAACTTTGCATCGGGACCGCGTTCATTACTACCTCCCCGACCGCAACAGCAAGGTCAACGGCAGCGCGAGCGAAATATTTAGCGGTTGTTTCCCCTTTTGTTTGTTGCTTGCTTCCGAGAATGATCCAGCTATATTAGTTACTTGACCGGAAATCCATCGGAATCTTGGCAAGCGGGCAACCGTTCGTCCCCGCCCTATTCGCGAAAGCAGCGCCCGACAATGAAAAACAAGCAAACCCCCGCCGATCGCCTGTTCGCCGCCGGCCTGGCCGCGCACCGGAAGGGCCAGCTCGCCGCCGCCTTCGCACAGTACGAAGCAGCCTTGCAGCGCGATGCGCGCCACTTCGATACCCTGCACCACATCGGCATCCTCGGCTACCAGAACGGCGACCATGAACTGGCGCTGCAGTTCATCAGCGAGGCGATCAGCGTGAACCCCGGGGTCGCGTCCGTGTACAGCAACCTCGGCAATATCTTCAAGGCGATCGGCGAGCATGCCTCGGCCCTGCAGAGCTACGGCCAGGCGCTGGCGCTGTCGCCCGGCAATGTCGATGCTCTATATAACCGTGGCAATGTACTCGAACACTTGAGGCGCTACGATGAAGCCCTGGCCAGCTACCGGCGCGCACTCGAACTGGCGCCGCGCGACGTCGCCGCCTGGACCAACCTCGCCGCCGTCCTGCTGCGCCTGGAGCGCCACGACGAGGCGCTCGCCAGTTGCGAACGCGCGCTGGCGCTGGCGCCGGCCCATGCGCAAGCCATGGTCAACCTCGGCAATATCCTTGTCGCCCAAGGCAGGCATGAGGAAGCGCTGGCCGCCTATGACCGGGCCCGCACGCGCCATCCGGGCCATCTCGAAGCGCGCATCAACCACGCCAAGGCCCTGCGCATGCTGAGCCGCTTCGACGACGCCCTGGCCGCCTACGACACGATCCTGGCAGCGGCGCCCGATGCCGCCGAGGCCTGGCATGGCCGCGCCAACGTCTTGCGCCACCTGCGGCGCCGGGCCGAGGCGCTCGGGAATTACCAGCAGGCCGTCGTGCTCGACGCGCAGGCGCCGGTCCTGCGCGTCAGCCTGGGGCACTTGCTGATCGAGCTGGGCAAGCTCGATGGCGCACTGAAATGCTTCGATATCGCCCTCGCCCTCGACGCCGCCCTGCCCTCGGCCCTGAACGGGCGCGGCATCGTCCTGCAGCGCCTGCGCCGGCTGGACGAAGCGATGGCCTGTTTCGAACGCGCCGTCGACATCGATCCCGACTTCACCGACAGCCTGCTCAACCGCGCCAACGTGCTGCAGGACCTCGGCCGCAGCGAGGAGGCGCTGGCCGCCTATGACGCCGTGCTGGCCCAGACGGGCGACAGCGCGGCCACCTGGAACAACCGCGGCAACGTGTACGAGGCGATGCTGCGCTACGAAGACGCCCTCGCCTGCTTCGACAAGGCCATCGCCATCCAGCCCGGCTACGCGCCGCCGCACTGGAACCGCGCCTTGCTCAACCTGCAACACGGAAACCTGCGCGACGGCTGGCGCGGCTACGAATGGCGCTGGAATAACGAGGTGCTCAGCTGCTATGCGGAAAAGCGCACAACGCCCGAACCGGTCTGGGATGGACGCGATGCCCTCGAGGGCAAGACCATCCTCCTGTATGCCGAGCAGGGACTGGGCGACACGCTGCAGTTCTGCCGCTACGCCGCTCTGGTGAAGGCGCGCGGCGCGCGCGTGGTGCTCGAAGTGCAGGCGCCGCTGCGCGCCCTGCTGGCGAAGCTCGAAGGCGCCGACCTGGTCGTGGCCAAGGGCGAACCGCTGCCCGCCGTCGACTACCAGTGTCCGCTGATGTCGCTGCCGCTGGCCTTCGGCACCGAACTGCACTCGATTCCCGCGCCGCATGCCTACCTCGCGTCCGACGACACGCGCCTGGCGCAATGGGAAGCGCGCCTCGGTGCGCGCGTGCGGCCACGGGTCGGCCTGGTCTGGAGCGGCAATGCCCAGCACGCGAACGACCACAACCGCAGCCTGCCGTTCGCGCAGCTGGCGCGCCTGTTCGATCTCGACTGCCAGTTCGTTTCGCTGCAGAAGGAATACCGCGACGCCGACCGCGCGCTCCTCGACGCCTCGCCGGTACTGCGGATGGACACGTACCTGAACGATTTCGCCGACACCGCCGCCCTGTGCCGGCAGATGGACCTGGTCATCGCGGTCGACACCAGCGTCGCCCACCTGGCCGGGGCGCTGGGCAAGCCGCTCTGGCTGCTGTTGCCGCAGGTGGCCGACTGGCGCTGGCTCACCGTGCGCGACGACTCGCCCTGGTATGCCACGGCGCGCCTGTTCCGCCAGCCGGCGAAGGCCGACTGGAACGGCGTGATCGACGCCGTGCGCAGCGAACTCGAGGCCCTGGCGCGCGCCTGATCGGCGCCGCTTCGCCCGCCGATTTCACAATTGCGTAGCAATTGCAAAATCACGGGCGTTCTGGCGTAATGAAGGCTGGATCACCAATCCGATCGTGGCGACCGTGTTACGATCCACCCGCATATGATGACTCCACCCATTCCGGCAGATGAAGCCAGGCGTCTCGCGGCCCTGCACGCGACCAGCCTGTTCGGTACCGGCCCCGAGGAGGCGTTCGACCGCATCACGCGCATGACGGCCAAGCTGCTGAAGGTGCCGACCGCCCTCATTTCGCTCGTCGGCAGCGAAATGCAATGGTTCAAGTCGCGCTGCGGCTTCCCTGCCCAGTACACGTCGCGCGAGATCTCCTTTTGCGGCCATGCCATCCTCACCGACGAGCCCATGGTGATCGCGGACGCGGCCAGCGACCCGCGCTTTGCCGACAACCCGATCGTCACCGGCGCGCCCTACATCCGTTTCTATGCCGGGGTCCAGCTGTATTCGGTCGAGCGCGCCAAGCTGGGCACCCTGTGCATCCTCGACCAGAAACCGCGCCAACTCGATGCCGCCGAGCTCGACGAACTGCACGACCTGGCGCGCATGGTCGAGGAACTCATCTATCACCGCCAGCTCGCCCTCGCTGCCCAGCAACTCCATGCCCAGCTGCAGCAAAATGCGTCCGGCTCGCAACTGGCCGCGGCCGCCGGCCAGGTCCAGTTCCTGCTGACCCACGACACGCTCACCGGGCTGTCCAACCGCCATGCGCTCATGGACGCGATCCGCGACAACGCCGCCGCCTGGCGCCGCCGCGGCACGGCCGCCGTGGTCGCCTGCCTGAACGTCGACCGCTTCAAGCACATCAACGATGCTTTCGGCCATGCGGCCGGCGACGAGGCGCTGGTGGCCATTACCCGCAGCCTGCAGGCGGGACTGGGCGAGTCCGAAATGCTGGCGCGCACCGGCGGCGACGAATTCGTCCTGCTGCTCGACGCTAGCGTGGCGCCGGCGCTGCGCCTGCGCCAGCTGGTGGAAGAGGTCAACCGCAGCGTGTTCTATGCCGGCAATGAAATTTCCATCGGCTGCAGCATCGGTTTCGCCTGTTTCCCGCAGGACGGCGAGGATGCCGATACCCTGCTCAGCAATGCCGTCAGCGCGATGCGCCATGCCAAGAGTACCGGCGGCGCGCGCATCGTGCACTTCGCGCCCGACCAGCGCAGCGCGCCGGGACGGCGCCTGGCGCTCGAACACCAGCTGCACCGCGCGCTCGAACGCGAAGAATTGTTCGTGCAATACCAACCGAAGATCGATTTGCAAAGCGGCACCCTGGCCGGCTTCGAGGCGCTGCTGCGCTGGCGCCATCCGGAGCACGGCATCATTGCGCCCGAAGAATTCGTGCCGATCGCCGAGGAGACCGGCCTGATCGTGCCGATCGGCGACTGGATCGCGCGCACGGCGGTGGCGCAGATCGCGGCCTGGCGGGCGGCCGGGCTCCCTTCGATTCCCGTCTCCGTCAACTTGTCGGCGCGCCAGTTCTTGCAAGGCGATGTGGTGCTGCTGGTCGAAGAGTTGCTGGCGCAGGCGGACGTGGCGCCGCACTTGCTGGAACTGGAGCTGACCGAAAGCCTGTCGATGGCCGACCCGGAACGCAGCCTGGCGATCATGCACCGCCTGCGCGCGCTCGGCGTCACCCTCAGCATCGACGACTTCGGCACCGGCTACTCGAGCTTCGGCTACCTCAAGCGCCTGCCGATCGACAAGCTGAAAATCGATAAATCGTTTATCCACGACATGGTGCACAGTACGGACGCGAACGCCATCGTGCAGGCCATCGTCGCCATGGCGCACCACATGCAGTTGCGCGTGGTGGCCGAGGGGGTCGAGTCGGCAGCCCAGGCCATGGCCCTGCGCGAAACCGGCTGCGACCAGGCGCAGGGGTATTTCTATGCGCGCCCGCTCGACGCCGCCGCTGCCATCGCCTATCGGGCATCCGGCCCGGCGCTGCAGGCCGCGCCAGCGGGTTCCGTTCGCTGATACGGCTGAGGTGCCCTTACAACAGAAACAATTTCTCACAATTGAACATGGGTGTGCGCCTCGCATGTGGATATCATTGTGCTAACGCGACACGGGGGACGTATGCTGCGTCCGGCCGGCTGTCGACGGTTGATGGTGAGCGTTATGATGCAACGAAGAACCGACGAGCAAACGGCGCTGACTGCCGAATATGCTCTCTACCTGGTGGACATTCGCGGGGTCGAGTTCGCACTGACTTATCTCGACATGTGCAATGTCTCGCGCTCGATCCTGCAGCGCGCGCTGCAGTCGCCCGATTCGCGGCGCCACCACGAGCGCCGCCAGCGCCCACGCAACGACTGACTGCGCCCAAGCCGCCCCGGCCGCTCGGCCGGCGCACACGCGCCTCCTTCCCCCTCTTGCAACGGGCACCGGCCCGCTCACTCCCTTATCGGGACGACAAACCCGAAAAAGCCGGGTAATCCTGCCTCTCAAGTCCGGTTAGAACCTGCCGTTAAGCAAGTAAACTACCCACGCTGAAGAATGGCAGGCAGGCCCAGATCCCGTCCTGACCAGCTCCAGCACGAATTCCGGGAAACCGCTGCGTGCGCTTTCCCTGCCGATATGAAGCAATGGAGGTTCACGATGTTCGGATCGATGCAGCGCGGCGTCAACGCTTACGCCAAAGTAGGAATGGAAACCTCGGTGATTTCGGCCTCCCCGCATAAACTGATCGTCTTGCTGTACGACGGCGCCCTGGCGGCGATCCGGAACGCGGCCAAGCACATGGCCGCCGGAAACATCGTCGAAAAAGGCGCCGCGATTTCGAAAGCCCTCGACATCATCGACAACGGCCTACGCGCCAGCCTCGACAAGAAAGCGGGCGGCGAAATCGCCAGCAACCTCGATTCGCTGTACGTGTACATGACCGAACGCCTGCTGACGGCCAACCTGCAGAACAAGAGCGCGCTGCTGGACGAAGTGCAAACCCTGCTGGCCGACCTGCGCGACGCCTGGCTGCAGATCGGCGAAAAGCCGGCCGAGCCGACGTCGGTGGCGCACTATCCGGTGCTGGCGAGCGCCTGATGATGACGGACCAGGAAGTACTGCTCGAGTACGCCGCGGTCGCCGACCTGACCGGCCAGATGCTGGCCGCCGCTGAAGCCGGCGACTGGGACCACCTGGTGGTGCTGGAGCGGGCGTGCACCGCGCACGTTGCCACCCTGAAACGCGTGGAAGCGGCGGTCGAACTCGATCCGTCGGGGCGCCAGGCGAAAATCGACTGCATCCGGCGCATTTTGGCCGACGACCGCAAGATCCGCGACCTGACCATGCCCTGGATGGCCCGGCTGTCGGCCCTGATCAACAACTCCGGCACCCAGCGCCGCCTCGCCAGCGCCTACGGCAGCGTCTGACACGCCCGGTACCGGAAAATAAACGTGAATCTTGGCAAACAGAACGGGAAGCGGCGCAAGGCGGCGGGTGCGCCGGATTGCGCGCACTGCAGGCGCGAAGCAACGCGGCAACGCTCGGCTGCCGGCTGCCACGAACACGTTTATTTTTGGGTGAATACCTAGTCTCGCATGGTCGCGCGCATCCCCAGTCCCGGCCTCGCCGCCCCGCTGCCGGTCCTGCCCGCGGCCCCGCTCGAACGCGCGGGCGACCCCCGCCTCGATGCCTTCCAGCGCACGCTCGCCACCATGCTCGGCAGCCAGGTTCCGGTGTCGGTGCTGGCGCGCCTGGGCGACGGCAGCTTCATGGTGCGCGTGGCCGATACCCCGGTGCGCATGGCCCTGCCGCCCGGCACGCAGCCGGGGTCGCAATTGACGATGACCGTCCTCGCCGCTTCGCCGCAGCCGGCCTTCGGCCTGGGCGAGGCCACCCTGCACGGCACGCCGCTTCCCCTGTCCGCGAACGCGGCCTCGCTGGCCGCCAGCATCACCGCCGCCAGCACGCCTTTGCCGCAAGCAAGCGGCCAGGCGCAAGGCGCCGACCTCAGTCCGGCCGCACGCCTGCTGGGCCAGGTCTTGCAGAGCGCGGCCGGTGCGCCGCCCCTGGCCAGCCTGCATCCGGCGGCTCCGCTATTGCCCGCAGGCGCGCCCGACGCGGCGCGGCTGGCGCAGCAGTTGCAGCAGGCCGTCGCCAAAAGCGGCCTGTTCTACGAATCGCACCTGGCCGAATGGGCCGAGGGCAAGCGTCCGCTGGCCGAGCTGATGGGCGAGCCGCAGGCGCGCAAGGCGCCCGGCACGCCGCCGACCGAACCGGCCACCGCCCAGCTCATCAACCAGCAGCTGGCCACGCACGAATCCGGCCAGCTGGTCTGGCAAGGCCGGTTCGGACCGGAACAGCCGCTGCGCTGGGAGGTGCGCCGCGAGGACGAGGATGGCACCGGCCCCGAACGCGACGACGCCGCTCCCGGCTGGCACAGCGGCCTGCGGCTGCGCTTTGCCCTGCTGGGCGAGGTCGAGGCCAGCGTCAGCCTGCGCGGCACGCGCCTGCACATCGAATTGCTGGCCGACGCCGGCGCGGCCGGCGTGCTGCGCGCCGGCACTCCGCGCCTGCAGCAAGCGCTGGACGCGGCCGGCAGCGAGCTGGCGGCTTTGCGCGTGCGCGAGCGGGACGGCGCGTGAGCGAGCCGGCACCCGGGCGCCGGCAAAGCGCGGTGGCCCTGGCCTACGCCGCCGGTGCACAGGCGCCCACGGTGGTCGCCAAGGGCCGCGGCCTGGTGGCCGAGCAGATCATCGCGCGCGCGCAGGACGCCGGCGTGTTCGTCCACGAATCGAAAGAACTGGTCGCGCTGCTCATGGACATCGACCTCGACGGACAGATTCCGCCGGCGCTGTACCGCGCAATTGCGGAACTGTTAGCATGGCTATATCATATTGAGTCAGCACAACAACTCGGCCGGCCGCATCAAGCGCTGCACTCGGACCCGCCTGACACTGCCCTCCTTATCGACTCACCTGCACTATCGGCGGAACAAGATGCAAGCAATGCATGACGCAGAACTGGAAAACTGGCACGACTACGAGGTTCAATCGCGCCGCGAAATCGTGGCGCTGCTGCGCCAGATTGGCGAAAAGAAGCAGTTGATCCGGATGAAGATCAAGGGCGAGGCCGACGTCTGCGTCACCTCGATCCTCGAAGTCGACGCCGACGAGGGCGTACTGGTCCTCGACCGCTCGATCAACCGCGAACAGAACGAGCGCATCGTGCAGGCCAACAGCGTGATCTGCGAGACCTATCTCGACAAGATCCGCATCCTGTTCAGCGTCAGCGGCGTCTACGATGCCGAGTTCCACGGCTCCGGCGCCCTCGCCGCCGCCCTGCCCCCCTCGCTCATCCGCCTGCAGCGGCGCGAGTTCTACCGCATGCCGACGCCGGTCACCAATCCGGTGCCGGCCCTGGTGCCCATGCCCCTCGAGCTCGGCGGCGGCAACGCCACCTTCCCGCTGGCCGACATCAGCTGCGGCGGTGTCGCCCTGCTCGACAACCGGATGATGCTCAATTCAACGATCGGCCAGACCTTTGCCAATTGCCGCATCGACTTGCCGGAAATCGGCCAGGTAACGACCTCGCTGCAGGTGCGCAATGCGCTGGATGTGACGATGTTGAACAACAAGACGAGCCGGCGGATCGGATGCATGTTCATCGATATTTCGCGCGGAAACATGGCGGCGGTGCAGCGCTACATTACCAGGCTCGAGCGTGAACGCAATGCCAGGCTGGCGGGATTGGGCTGAACCGCCAGCAGCGTTTGGTCAGGACCCCTTGTCTTCGGTGGACAGTTCGAGTCGAGCCTCGCCGATGCCCAGGGTTGCGCCACGGGGACTGTTATCGCCGTCCACGCGCACGAAGGAGACCGACGCCATGCCGAGCCGCAGCGCTGGATTGCGCAGCAGCGCGCCTGGTATCGGGTAGCGCAGTCGCGCCTTGCTGCCATGATGCGAGGCGCCATGGATCTGGAAGGCGCCCAGGGTTCCCAGCAGCAGGGAGTTCTGCTGTCCCGGGGCGCCATCCTGGGACGGGAAGTTCAGATAGACCCGATAAAAATAGCCGCCTTGCCTGCCCTCTTCCGCCAGTTCCACCTCGTCGAGTACCAGTTGTACCGACTTGAATTTCTTCGCACTGCCGGGAATGGACGCCGGGTTGCCGCGCATGATCTCCTGCACCGCGGACCAGTGTTCCGATGAGACAGGCAGGTGCGCGCTGATGGAACGCTGGTCCAGTCCGATCGCCAATGCGCCGCCGATCGAGAATGTGCTGTCGCCTGTCGACCTCGGCCCGGTTCCGCGGAAGGCGCCGAACGGCGCGCTGGAGGCCGGCGTGTCGTTCGGCCTGGCCTGTACCCGGAATACCTCGCCGGTCGACTTCCGTGCAAGCGGCACCGTCGTGGGCATCGTCTCGTTTTGATAGAAATAGAGCAGGTTGGTGCGGGTGTCGTAGGTTGATCGCCTTTGCATCGCCAGCGCGCCGGTGTAGGTATGGATGCCCGACCAGTACAGGCTGGTTTTGGCGGGCATGCGCCGGCCGCCGCCGGCGCCGACCCAGGCAACCCAGAGCCGGTCCACATTGGCATGATGGAGCCAGAAAATCGGGTCCACGGGCGACTGCATGGTGGCCATGACACCGCCGATGATGTCGTGCACCGGATTATGCGGAGCGCTTTCCAGGCTGGGCTCGAAGGCGTTTGCCTGCCCGCGTTCGAAATTGATCAGTGTCGAAGAAAAAGGCGCGAGCGTCAGTGCCTGGCGCACGTTCGTATTGCGCCTTGCCACGTAGAGAGGATTCGTGCTGCTCGCATTGGTAAATTCGGCGGGCAGGGTCGCGTAGGAATAATAATCCCAATAGGGCAGGACCAGCCTCGTGTCTCCGGAAGCCGCACGCAGCTGGCGCTCGAAATAATACAGGTAACCGCGGTGCCAGGCCAGGAAGTACGGGATGCTATGCGGGCAGGCATTGAGGTGGATATTCGTCCAATACGTCCAGCTTCTCGCATCGGCCGGATTGGTATTGGCTTTCATGCGGCGTATCCCCGTCAGCAGGGAGGCGTATTGCGGCGTGCTCTTGAAGGACTGCCACTCGAGGCGCCTTTGCAGCACGGTTTGCGCCCACGCCCCAGTCGGAATGGCCGGCGCGGCGAGCGCGAGGGCCGCATGCCCGAGAAAACGGCGCCGTTTCGATGCTTGCACTGTCATCAGATCCTCCAGAAAAAATGAATAATTCAGGGAATCGTCTGCGACGTAACACCACGGCAAAAAATGCCTCACGGCTTCGAATGGCGGTCGGGCGCGACGGGGACGGACAGATTCGACGGTACCCACCGTGCAAACTCGGCATTTGATGATCGTCAGGCGCGCGCGGCTACCTGTTCGGCACGGACGCCGGGCAGACCAAGCGGATCGGATGCGTGGATGCGCGCGAGAACGTGCATGTCATTTCAACGACACGTTTCGTGGCTGGTGATGAAGAATGGCGGCGCTACGCGCCAGGTTGCCGGTGGGAAGGCTGGTCAAGCCTGAAGACGACAAGACCAATGTGCGACGATGCGCGATCGATGCGCGGACGCTGGCAGCCTTAGACCTGCATATTCATGATTTCCTGGTAGGCCGACACCAGCTTGTTGCGCACTTGCACGGTGGCCTGGAAGGAAATGCTCGATTTCTGCATGGCGATCATGGTGTCCGACAGGCTGACGCTGTCGTCGCCCATGGCGAAGCGCTGGCTCAGTTCCTCGGCGTGCTTCTGCGCACCGCTGACCTGTGCGAGCGACTGCTTGAGGGCGTCGGAAAAGCTGACTTTCGACGCACCCTCGCTGACGGCACCCGCGCCGCCGGGCCCGCCCAGGGCGCCGGGGCCGCCGGGGGCCAGCGACGGCGCGGCCGGCTTCGTGGCCGCGGCCTTGAGCTGGGCCATCATCGCCTCGATCCGGTTGCTGTCGATTCCGCCTACGTTCATGGGTTCTCCTGTGGTATTGCATGCCGCCGCCATACCAGGCGGTATGGGAGCGATCTCAGGCTTACAGCTTACCTGCGTGCATGCAAGCGGCTATGCCGATCAGGAGGGGAAAGCCCCCCCTGTTCCCGCGTTTGAATGTTGCTCCATGGCTTCATAATTTGACCCTGATCTTCTTTCCCTCTGGAAAATAACATGGCCGTCACCGCCGACGAATTGCTCGACACTCCTGCTGCTCCACAACCGTTCCTGCAAACGGCCATGGGCCGCAACGTCTTGATCGGCGGTGGCGTGGCGGCCGTGCTGGCGGCCATGCTGGCCATCTGGATGTGGAGCAGCACCCCGGACTACCGGGTCCTGTATGCCAATTACAGCGACAAGGACGGCGGCGCACTGACGGCCGCGCTCGACCAGATGGGGGTCAAGTACAAGTTTTCCGAAGGCGGCACGGCCATCCTGGTGCCGGCCGAGCAAGTGCCCGAGCTGCGCCTGAAGCTGGCCGCGCAGGGCTTGCCGAAAGGCGGCAACGTCGGCTTCGAGCTGATGGAAAACCAGAAGCTGGGCGTATCCCAGTTTCTCGAACAGGTGAACTACCAGCGCTCGCTCGAAGGCGAACTGGCGCGTTCGATCCAGTCGCTCGGCTCGGTGGCCGGCGCGCGCGTCCACCTGGCGCTGCCGAAACCGTCGGTCTTCGTGCGCGACCAGCAAAAGCCCACCGCTTCGGTGCTGCTCAACCTGCAATCGGGGCGCGCGCTCGATCCAGGCCAGGTCAGCGCCATCGTGCACCTGGTGGCCTCGAGCATTCCGGAACTGACCACCGGCAACGTCACCGTCGTCGACCAGAACGGCAACCTGCTGTCCGAGCAGCCGAAGGCCAATGCGCTCGGCAAGCAGCTGGACGCCACGCAGCTCAAATATGTCGAGCAGGTCCAGCAGAACATCATCAAGCAGGTCGAGTCCCTGATCACCCCGATCGTCGGCAAGGGCAATGTGCGCGCCGAAGCGACCGCCGAGATCGATTTCGCCCAGGTCGACACGGCCGCCGAAATGTACAAGCCGAACTCGCCGCCCGAGCCGCAGGCGATCCGCAGCCAGCAGACCTCGGAGCAGACGGGCGCGACGACCGGCGCGGCCAACGGCATTCCGGGTGCGCTGTCGAACCAGCCGCCAGGGGTGGCCAGCGCGCCGCTCGAAGGCGGCGCTCCGGACGGCGCCGTGCCGGCCACCACGGGTCCGGGCGCCAAGACCGCCACCACGAATTACGAGCTCGACAAGACCATCCGCTACGAGCAGCGCCCGATGGGCGGCATCAAGCGCCTGACGGTGGGGGTGGTGGTGAATTACCGCCGCACCGTCGACCCGGCCACCGGCAAGATCAGCGTGAAACCGCTGGCCGCGGCCGACGTGGCCCAGATCAATGAGCTGGTCAAGCAGGCCATGGGTTATTCACAGGCCCGGGGCGACACGCTGAACGTGGCGAACGCCCCCTTCGACGGTGTCGACCGCCCGGACGAAAACGGCCCGGACTGGTACAAGGACCCGGCCAACCTGCCGCTGGCGATGGAAGCCGGCAAATATCTCCTGATCGTCGCCGTCCTGGCCTTCCTCTACTTCCGCATCCTGCGTCCGCTGCTGCGCCCGGTGGTGCGCAAGTTCGACGAAGCGACCGCGATGCCGGACGAGGAAGCGCCGCAGGAACGCGAGGGCGAGGACGCGATCGTCGACATCGACGGCAAGCCGGTACTGGGACCGGACGGCAAGCCGGTACTGGGACCGGACGGCATGCCGCTCGGGGAAGACGAAGCACCGCGGGAACGCAGTTATCGCGCCAACCTGGCGATGGCAAAGGAGATGGCGCAAAAGGATCCGCGCATCGTGGCAAACGTAATCAAGGCATGGGTGGGCGCGGAATGAGCGACAAGGACAAGGACGGCGTTACCAAGGCAGCGATCCTGATGCTGGCGCTGGGCGAATCGGAGGCGGCCGAGGTCATGAAATTCCTCGGCCCGCGCGAAGTGCTGAAACTGGGCGGCGCAATGGCCGCCATGAAGTCGGTGCAGCATGAACAGGTGGTGAGCGTGCTCGAATCGTTCCGGGATGAAGCCGACGCCCACTCCACCGTCGGCCTGGACTCGGACGAATACATCCGCGAAGTGCTGACGAAAGCGCTCGGGGACGACAAGGCCGCCGTGCTGCTCAACCGCATCTTGGGCGGCAAGGACGCCTCCGGCATCGAGAGCCTGAAATGGATGGATTCGCAATCGGTGTCGGAACTGATCCGCAACGAGCATCCGCAGATCATCGCCACCATCCTGGTCCACCTCGAGCGCGACCAGGCCTGCGAGATCCTGTCCCACTTCACCGACCGTTTGCGCAACGACGTCGTGCTGCGCATCGCCACCCTGGACGGCGTGCAGCCGGCGGCATTGCGCGAACTGAACGACGTGCTGACCAAGCTCTTGTCGGGTAACGAGCACATCAAGAAGTCCTCGCTCGGCGGCGTGCGCACCGCGGCCGAGATCCTGAACTTCATGGCCGGCGAGCAGGAAAGCGCGGTGATGGAAAACATCAAGAACTACGACAACGACATGGCGCAGAAGATCATGGACGAGATGTTTGTGTTCGACAACATCATCGACATCGACGACCGCGGCATCCAGCTGCTGCTGCGCGAAGTGCAGTCCGACATGCTGATCATCGCCCTGAAAGGCGCTTCGCAGGACTTGCGCGAGAAGATTTTCAAGAACATGAGCCAGCGCGCCAGCGAAATGATGCGCGAGGACCTGGAATCGAAAGGTCCGGTTCGCCTGTCGGAAGTGGAAGCGCAGCAAAAGCAGATCCTGCAGATCGTGCGCCGCCTGGCGGACGAAGGGCAGATCGTGTTGGGTGGCAAGGGCGAAGATTCCTTCGTCTGACAGGTAACTTCGGATCGAGATGAGCAAAGACACGCAGGGCGCCTTCAAGCGCTGGGAAATGACCTCCTTCGGCGACGAGCGCCCCAGCTCGCTGGCCGCGCGCATCCAGGCCGAGGAACGGGCGGCCGCGATCGCCGCCTCGGCAGCGGCGGCCGCCCAGGCCAGCGCCGTCCCGGCCGCGCCCGCGATGCAATTGCCGACCGCCGCCGAACTCGAGGCGCTGCGCGAGGACGCGCGCGCCGAGGGCCATGCCGAAGGCCTGCAGGAAGGCCGCGCGGCCGGCCACGCCGAAGCCCTGGAAGCGGGCCGCCAGGAAGTGGCCGCCGAGATGGCGACCCTGCGCGCGGTGGCCGCCACCTTCAGCGGCGCCGTCGCGGCCGCCGACGAAACCATCGCCTCCGATGTGCTCGAGCTCGCCTTGCACCTGGCGCGCTCGATGGTGCGCACGGCCTTCACGGTGCGTCCGGAACTGATCATCCCGATCGTGCGCGAAGCCATCGACTACCTGCCGGTGCTGCAGCAGCCGGCCACCCTGGCGCTGAACCCTGACGATATCGAGATCGTGCGCGCCGCCCTGGCCGAAGAACTCGACAAGGGCGGCTGGCGCGTCGTCGCCGATCCGCAAGTAGGCCGCGGCGGCTGCAAGGTCGATACCGCCAGCAACCAGATCGACGCCCAGGCCAGCGCGCGCTGGACGCGACTGGCGCATGCGCTGGGCAAGAACGTCGAGTGGCTCGCATAGTGCGCTCCCCGTCGGACGCCATCCTCGACCGCCACACGGCGCGCTGGAAGTCCTACCTGGCCGACTGCGATGCGCTGATCGGCTTCGTCGAACCGATGCAGGTGTCGGGCCGGGTCACGCGCGTGGCCGGCCTGGTGATGGAATGCGTCGGCCTGCGCCTGGCCGTGGGCAGCGCCTGCACCATTCCGCTGCCGAACGGCGCGAAGATCGAGGCCGAAGTCGTCGGCTTCGAGGGCGAGCGCCTGTTTCTGATGCCGCAATCGGACGTCGAAGGCGTGGTGCCCGGCTCGCGCGTGTATCCGGTCGAAACCCCGGTGCCGCGTCCGGGCACGGTGACGCACCCGCGGCGGCGCCCGAGCGACCGCGCGCGCCACCTGCCGGTCGGCATGGCCCTGCTGGGCCGCGTGGTCGACGGCGCCGGCCGTCCGCTCGACGGCAAGGGGCCGCTCGGCACCGATGAAGTCGCGCCGATCAACGCGCGCCCTGTCAATCCGCTGGACCGCGCGCCGATCAAGGACACGCTGGACGTGGGCGTGCGGGCGATTAACGCCATGCTGACCGTCGGCCGCGGCCAGCGCCTGGGCCTGTTCGCCGGCACCGGCGTCGGCAAGTCGGTCCTGCTCGGGATGATCGCGCGCTACACGACGGCGGACGTGATCGTCGTCGGCCTGATCGGCGAGCGCGGCCGCGAAGTCAAGGAATTCATCGAGCAGATCCTGGGGCCGGAAGGCATGGCGCGTTCGGCGGTGGTGGCCGCGCCGGCCGACAGCCCGCCCCTGATGCGGCTGCAAGGGGCGGCCTATGCGACCGCGATCGCCGAGCATTTCCGCGACCAGGGCAAGAGCGTGCTCCTGATCATGGATTCGCTGACCCGTTACGCGATGGCCCAGCGCGAAATCGCGCTGGCGATCGGCGAGCCGCCGGCGACCAAGGGCTACCCGCCCTCGGTGTTTGCCAAGCTGCCGGTGCTGGTCGAGCGCGCCGGCAACGGGCTCGAAGGCGGCGGTTCGATCACCGCCTTCTATACCGTGTTGTCGGAAGGCGACGACCAGCAGGATCCGATTGCCGACGCCGCACGCGGTATCCTCGACGGCCACATCGTCCTGAACCGGCACCTGGCCGAAGCCGGCCACTATCCGGCGATCGATATCGAACAGTCGATCAGCCGCGCCATGCACGGGATTACCTCGCATGCGCACCAGCTCTCGGCGCGCAAGCTCAAGCAGCTGTATTCGCGCTACCAGCGTTCGCGCGACCTGATCAGCGTGGGCGCCTATGCGCCGGGCAGCGACCCGGTGCTGGACCAGGCGATTGCCCTGAATACGCAGATCGAAGAATTCCTGTGCCAGGAAATCCACGAAAACACGAATATGGGCCAGAGCTTGGGGCAATTGACCTCTCTGTTCAGCTGATCGGGTAAATATTGCCGCGGGTATACTTTACTCAACCAAGCTTAATTACCCATGGCAAATACATCCGCACTTGACACCCTGATCGAGCTGGCCCAGCGCGATTCCGACGACGCCGCCAAGCGGCTCGGCGCGGCCTTGAAGGGGGTCGAGGAAGCGCAGCAGAAATTGCAGATGCTGCTGGGCTACCGCGCCGATTACGCGAACCGGCTCGACCAGGCGCAGATGGCGGGCATCACGCCCTTCGCCTACGCCAATTTCGTCGCCTTCGTCGGCAAGCTCGATAACGCAATCAATGGCCAGCAAGAAGTACTGAAGCACGCGACATACAAGAGCGAACTGGAAAAGACGGCGTGGCAGGATAGCGAGCGCAAGCGCCTGTCCTACCGCACCCTGAACGAACGCGCCGCCGCCGAAGCCTTGAAGATCGAGAACAAGCGCGACCAGAAGATGATGGACGACCACGCGGCGCGTACCGTCCGCCGCACCAATAGCTGACCAACCGCCCAGGCCACCATGACGATGCAGACCAATTCCCTCCCGATCCAGCTGACCGGCCCCGCCGCCCCGGTCCCGGGCGCGCGCAACAACGCGCCGGGCAATACCGACGGCGTGAACTTCAGCACGGCGCTCGCGCAACAGATCGCCCAGCGCCAGGTCGAGCAGCGCCAGCTCGAACAGCGCCAGTCGCCGGTCGCGCCGCAGCCGCAGGCGGCCACGGCGCAGCAGAGCACCCCCGCGCCGAAGCAGGCCGCCGCCAGGGCACCCGCGAACGAAGCGAAAGCGGCGCCGCGCGAGATGGCCGGCCAGGCCGCCAGGGAACCCGGGCGTCCCGCCGGCAAGGAAGAAACCGCGGCCGACCAGGCCGCGCCGGCCGACGCCGGGACGACGCTCGCGACCGGCGACGGCGGCGAGGACGCGCCCGCCTCGGCCGATGCCAGGGCCGCCGATGCCGTGGTCGACATGCTGGCGCTGGTGGCCAGCTTCCACCAGGTCCAGCAGGCCGCGGCGCCGGCCGCGCCGGCCGCGCCGGCGGCCCGGGCGCCCGCCGTGCAGCCAGACGCGCTGCTGGCCGGCATGCAGGACAAGCCCGCCGGGGGCGCCGAGCCGCTCGTCCGAGGCGAGGGCGCCGCCACCCTCGCCTCGGTCACCCCGGTCACCGGGGCGCCGCAGGACAAGGCGCAAGCGGGCATCGACCTGCGCGCGCTCGACACGGGCAGCGCCGCCGAAGCGGCAAGGCTGCCGGCGCAGGACGCCGATTTCGCCGCCGCCCTGCACGAGAGCACGACGCGCGCTGCCGGCATGACGGAAACGGCGCCCGGCAGCGAAGCCTTGACCAGCCTCGCTGCCCAGGCCACCGCCCTGCAGAGCGCGCAAGCGGCCGGCAGCGTCCCGACGGATCGCCTGAGCGCGCGCGTCGGCACCCCGGCCTGGGACAACCAGGTCGGCCAGAAAGTGATCTGGATGGTTGGCGGCGAAGACCAGAGCGCGACGCTGGAGCTCAATCCGCCCGACCTCGGCCCCGTGCAGGTGGTGCTCAACGTGTCGAACGACCTGGCCAGCGTGACTTTCTCCTCGCAGCAGCTGGAGGTGCGCCAGGCCCTGGAAAACGCCCTGCCGCGCCTGCGTGAAATGATGAACGAGAGCGGCATTGCGCTCGGCAACGCGACCGTGGATGACGGCGCCGCGAGCCGCCAGGGCCAGGATGGACAGCCGTCGGGACGTCCGGGACGCGGCAATGGTGGCAATGGCGCCAATGGACATGGCGGCGACAGCGCCCTGGCCGACGCCGCGCCGCGCCGGCGCACGGGCATGCTGGGCGGGGCCGGGGCGGTCGATACCTTCGCTTGAACCGGCAGCGGGTGTTCCGGGTCCGGCCGCCGCACATAGGCCGAGCTAACCCGGCTTCCCCTCTCTTTTCGAAGCTTGCCGCAGCGCACTTTTTCTCGATAATGACATCATCATGCAACCCCATCAGGCACCAGAGGCAACTTGAAAGCGAATCCGAAAATGAAGGCGGACCCGAAGGCAGAGGCAGCACCGGCATCAGGCTCGAAGAAGAAACTGATGATCATGGCGATCGCCGGCGTGCTCGTGCTCGGCGGTGGCGCCGGTGCGGGCTGGTACTTCCTGCAAGGCGGCGGCGATGCCGAGGCGGCGCAGGCGCAAGAGACGCCGAAGAAGAAGAAAAAAAAGGACAAGGAAGCGGTGAAGGCCGAGTATGTGCCTGTCGAAGCGTTTACCGTGAACCTGCAGCCCGAGAACGGCGACCAGTACCTGCAAGTGCAGTTCACGCTGCAGGTCGGCGGCCCGGAACAGGTCACCCTGGTCAAGGACAACATGGCCAAGATACGCAGCCGCGTGCTGCTCCTGCTCTCTGGCAAGAAGGCATCGGAAATCAATACGGTGGAAGGCAAGCAGCAGCTGGCGGCCGAGATCAAGGCCGTGGTCCAGGTGCCTTTCGACGAGGATGGCGACGAGCAGGATGTGTCGGACGTGTTGTTCACCTCGTTCATTATCCAGTAAGTAATGAATATCCAATAAGCATCCAGTAAAGAACCGACATGGCCGATAATTTCCTCTCACAGGAAGAAGTCGATGCCCTCCTCAAGGGGGTCAACGGCGATCAGGACGATATTTCCGCGCCTGAAGACACCTCGGGAGTGCGCACCTATAACCTGGCGACCCAGGAGCGGATCGTGCGCGGCCGGATGCCGACGCTCGAGATCATCAACGAGCGCTTCGCGCGCTTGCTGCGCATCGGCCTGTTCAATTTCCTGCGGCGCAGCGCCGAAGTCTCGGTCGGTTCGGTCCGGGTCTCCAAGTACAGCGAATTCATCCGCAACCTGGTGGTCCCGACCAACCTCAACCTGATCCACATGAAGCCCTTGCGCGGCACCGCGCTGATGGTCTTCGATCCGGGCCTGGTGTTCCTGCTGGTCGACAACCTGTTTGGCGGCGACGGGCGCTTCCACACCCGCGTCGAGGGCCGCGACTTTACCCAGACCGAGCAGCGCATCATCATGCGCATCCTCGATGTCGTCTTCGAAGCCTACGGAAAATCGTGGGAACCGGTGTATCCGATCGAGTTCGAATATGTGCGTTCCGAAATGAACACCCAGTTCGCCAACATCGCGACGCCGAATGAAGTCGTGGTATCGTCCACCTTCACGATCGAGCTCGGTCCGGTATCGGGCCAGATCCACTTCTGCATGCCGTATTCGATGATCGAGCCGATCCGCGATACGCTGACCTCCAGCCTGCAGGGCGAGGCGCTGGAAGTGGACAAACGCTGGATCCGCCTGATGACGCAGCAGATCCAGGTCGCCGAAGTGGAACTCGTGGCCGAACTCGGCCACGGCAAAGCGAACTTCGACGAGATCCTCAACATGAAAGTCGGCGACGTGATTCCGATCACGGTCCCGGAAGCGATCCAGGCGACGGTGGACGGCGTGCCGGTGATGGAATGCTCTTATGGCGTCTTCAACGGCCAGTACGCGCTGAAGGTCGAGAAATTGCTGGCCAATAGCGACAGCTTCAAGTAATTCAGGAGAACCACCATGTCCGACAACCAAGACGACCAATTCCTCGACGACGACTGGGGCGCCGCGATCGCCGAGCAGGCCGCCGCCGAGGCCGCCGCACTGCAAAAGCAGCAGACCGCCAGCGCCGCCGTGTTCCAGGACTTCGGCACCAAGAACGTGCGTCCGGACACCCCGAACGACATCGACTTCATCCTCGACATCCCGGTCCAGCTGACGGTGGAACTGGGCCGTACCAAGATCGCGATCAAGAACCTGCTGCAGCTGGCCCAGGGCTCGGTCGTCGAGCTCGACGGCCTGGCCGGCGAGCCGATGGACGTCCTGGTCAACGGCTGCCTGATCGCCCAGGGCGAGGTCGTGGTCGTGAACGACAAGTTCGGTATCCGCCTGACTGATATCATCACGCCTTCGGAACGGATCAGAAAACTGAATAAATGATGTCGACGCGCGCTACCGCCTGCCCTCCAGCAACGATGTACGCCGCGAGCGCGCTGCTGGCATCGATGTTCTTGCTGCCGATGGGCGCTTCTGCAAGCGGCCCGGCAAGCACGCCGGCGCCTGTCCAGGCTCCGCCGGCCGGCACCACGGCTGCTGCGCAAGGCGCCGCCCCGGCCACAGCCGCGGACACCGCGGTCGCCGAACGCGCCACCACCGCCGGCGCGGCGCCGGCCACGGCCGGCGCGCCCGCCGCGCCAGCATCGGAGGCCGCGGGCACGCCCACGGCCCCGG
This sequence comes from Massilia jejuensis, assembly GCF_042656795.1. Taxonomy (NCBI): domain Bacteria; kingdom Pseudomonadati; phylum Pseudomonadota; class Betaproteobacteria; order Burkholderiales; family Oxalobacteraceae; genus Massilia; species Massilia jejuensis. The sequence continues at coordinate 69,215 of NZ_JBHSMS010000003.1, forward strand.
CCGCGATTTCCGCCCCTCCCGCCCCGCCCGCTCCTTCGGCCGCGCCCGCTCCTCCGGTCCCCATGCCGCAGGCGGCGCCCGGCCCTTCCACCGGCAGCCTGCTGCAGACCATCTTCGCCCTCGTGCTGGTGCTGGCCCTGCTGGCGGCGCTGGCCTGGGCCGCCAAGCGCTACGGCCCGCGCGTGACGGGCAGCTCGGCCCACCTGCGCATGGTGGGCGCCCTGAACCTCGGCGGGCGCGAACGCATCCTGGTCGTCGAAGTGGGCGACCAGTGGATCGTGGTGGGTGCCTCCCCGGGCCGCGTGAACGCGCTCGCGACCATGCCGAAAGGCGATGCTTCGGCGTCCGCCGCCCTCGCCGGCCCTACCCCCTCGGCCTCGAATTTCGCCGACTGGCTCAAACAGACGATCGACAAACGCAATGCAAAGTAAGAAGAAACTCCTGCTGGCGGCCGGCCTGACCTTGCTGTCGCTGGCGCCGCTGGCGGTGCTGGCCGCGCCCGGCGTGCCGGCCTTCACCACCGCGCCGAGTCCCGGCGGCGGCACCACCTATACTCTGCCGGTGCAGACGCTGCTCCTGATGACGGCGTTCACCTTCCTGCCGGCCGCGCTGCTGATGATGACGAGTTTTACCCGCATCATCATCGTGCTCTCGCTGCTGCGCCAGGCGATCGGCACCCAGACCGCGCCGCCGAACCAGGTGATGGTGGGCCTGGCCCTGTTCCTGACCCTGTTCGTGATGGGCCCGACCTTCGACAAGATCTATACCGAAGCCTACCTGCCCTTGCAGGAAAACCGGATCCAGATGACCGAGGCGATGAGCCGCGGCGTCCAGCCGCTGAAGGACTTCATGGTCAGGCAGACGCGCCAGTCCGACCTCGCCATGTTCGTCAAGATCTCGCGCACGCCGGCGCTGCAGGGTCCGGCGGACATTCCGCTGCGCGTCCTGATCCCGGCGTTCGTCACCAGCGAATTGAAGACCGCGTTCCAGATCGGCTTCGCCATCTTCATACCGTTCCTGATCATCGACATGGTGGTCGCCTCGGTGCTGATGGCGATGGGGATGATGATGATGTCGCCGGCCGTGATCTCGCTGCCGTTCAAGATGATGCTGTTCGTGCTGGTCGACGGCTGGCAACTGCTGCTGGGCTCGCTGTCCCAGAGTTTCAACTAGGGACGCCCGATGACTCCGGAAACCGTCATGACGATGGGCCGCACGGCCATGGAAATCACGCTGCTGGTATCGGCGCCGCTGCTGCTCATCGCCCTCATCATCGGCCTCGTGGTCAGCATCTTCCAGGCCGCTACCCAGATCAACGAGGCGACCCTCTCCTTCATCCCGAAACTGGTCGGCGTCTTCATCGCCCTGGTCGTCGCCGGGCCCTGGATGCTGTCCGTCATGCTCGACTACATGCGCCAGGTGTTCAGCGGCATTCCCGGCATGGTCAGCTGAGTTTGTCCGCGCCGTGCTGACGCTCACCTCGGTCGAGATCAACGCCTGGATCGCGGGCCTCCTGTGGCCGCTCACGCGCATCCTAGGCATGATCGCCTCGGCCCCGCTGTTCGGCCACGCCAGCGTGCCGAACCAGGTGAAACTCATCCTCGGGGTGCTGCTGGCCCTGATCATCGCCCCCACCGTGCCGGCCATTCCCGCGCTCGACCCGATGTCGTATGCGGGCCTGCTGATCCTGGTGCAGGAACTGCTGGTCGGCCTGGCGATGGGTTTCGCCATGCGCCTCGTGTTTGCCGCCATCGAGTATGCCGGCGAACTGGCCAGCTCGACCATGGGCTTTTCCTTCGCTTCCTTTTTCGACCCGACCACGCAGGGCCGCTCGGCCGCGATCAGCCAGTTCCTGTCGATGGTGGCGACCATGGCTTTTCTCGCCGTCAACGCCCACCTGGTGCTGCTGGCGGCGCTGTCGGAAAGCTTTGTCAGCCTGCCGATATCGGCCACGCCCCTGTCCTCGGCGGCGCCGCTCGAGCTGGCGCGCCTGGGCAGCCGCATCTTCTCGGCCGGCCTGCAGATTGCGCTGCCGATCATCGCCGCCCTGCTGATCACCAACGTCGCGCTCGGCATCCTGACGCGCGCCGCGCCCCAGCTGAACATCTTCGGCATCGGGTTTCCGATCACGCTCGGGGTCGGCATGCTGACCCTGAGCGTGGCCATGCCCTACCTGAACACGCCGATCCAGAACCTGTTCAACGAGGGGATCGAGGCCGGACGCCGGATTCCGCGCGCGGCGGCCGAACGCGTGCCGCCGGCCCTGGCACCGCAGCTACCCGTGCCCGCGCCCGCGCCCGCGCCCGCCGCACCCGCCGCACCCTGATTCCAGCCTGGCGCAACGCACGCGGCGTGCGGCAAACCAAGGTTTCCAGTTCCATATCTCCAAGCGAAAATCGCTCGCTCGCCTGCGTTCACTGGACTATCATGAGGCGTGCATGCCAGATTTGCCCACCACGCAACGCACGGCACGCCACTGCGGGAGAACGCGTTGAATCCTTCACCGTTACCACTGGCCGTCTTTGTCGTCGATGCCGGCGGCGCCATCGCCAGCTGGAACAAGGCATGCGAGAAGCTTACCGGCTACAGCGCCGCCGATATCCGCAACAAAACGCTTGAACAAATCATCGAGTTCGACCTCGCCGACGGGTGCGCGCGCCCGATTGCCGCACGGGTCGACGTCGATTCGACCGGCCAGCTGCGCTGCGCCGATAGCCGCCGCCTGCCCGTGCGCGTCACGATTGCCCCGCAATCCTTCGATCCGGACCAGCCAGGGACTTACAGCGTGATCGTCATCCCGCGTGCCGGCCTGGCGCCGCCGCGCTATGCGCTGATCCAGGACTTGCCCACCGCCGACATCATCGAAGGCCTGCCCTGCGTCTTCTACGTGATCGACCAGAGCGGCCGCCTGCTGCTGTGGAACCACCTGCTCGAGAACGCGCTCGAGATGACGGCCGAGGAATTGCCGACCTGCGACGTGCAGCATTTCTTCGACGAGAATGACCGCCCCGATATCGTGGCAAAGATCGTCGAGGCCTTCGAGACCGGCCAATCCTCGCACGAGGCGGAGCTGGTGGGCAAGCATGGAAAACGCAGCAGCCTGCTGTTCCACTGCGCCCGCACCAGCCTGGGCGACCTGCCCGTCATCTTCGGCACGGGCCTGGACATCAGCGCGCGCAAGCAGACCGAGCAAGGCTTGCGGGTGCGCGAGCGCGCCATCTATTCGAGCGTGAACGCGATCGTCATCACCTGCTGCGAGAACGGCAAGAACCTGGTCGAGTACGTGAACCCGGCGTTCGAGCAGATGACCGGCTACACGCTCGCCGAGATCAAGGGCCACGACCCGCGCTTCATGCGCATCGAGGGCTGCGACGTGCACGAACACAAGCGCATCCACGAAGCGCTGAAGAAAAGGGAAAGCGTGCAGGCCATCCTGCGCAACGTGCGCAAGAACGGCGAAGTGTTCTGGAACGACCTGCGCATCGATCCGGTCAGCAATGTCGACGGCGAAGTGACCCATTTCGTGGGCGTGATCAGCGACATCACCGAGGCCCGCCATTACGAGCGCCGCCTGCACCACCTGGCCCACCACGACCCGCTCACGGGCCTGGCCAACCGCACGCTGCTGCAGGACGAATTGAAATTCTCGATCGATTTCGCGGTGCGCAACAAGGTGCTGGGGGCGCTGGCCTTCCTCGACCTCGACAACTTCAAGCACATCAACGACAACTTCGGCCATGACGCCGGTGACGAGGTGCTGCGCGAGATCGCGAATCGCCTCAAGATGAGCGTGCGCGACAACGACACGGTGGCGCGCGTCGGCGGCGACGAGTTCGTCCTCGTGATCAACAACCAGCCTAGCCACGAACAGCTGGCCGACCTGATCGAACGTATCCGCCAGCGCGTGAACGTCCCGATCACGGTGGCCGGACGCGACATCCTGCCCGGCACCAGCATCGGCGTCTCGCGCTTTCCGCATGACGGCGACACGGTCGACCGCGTGATGCGCGCGGCCGATGCGGCGATGTACCACGCCAAGGCCCTGGGCAAGAACAATTCCCAGTTCTATTCGAGCGAACTGAATCAGATCGTGCACGAGCACCTGATGCTCGAAGCGAGCCTGTCGAAGGCCATCGGCAACCGGGAAATGGTGCTCGGCTACCAGCCGAAGGTCGACCTGCGCACCGGCAAAGTCGTCGGCGCCGAAGCGCTGGTGCGCTGGAATCATCCGGAAAACGGCATCGTGCTGCCGGACAAATTCATTCCGGTGGCCGAGGAAACGGGTCTCATCGTGCCGCTGGGCGAATGGGTGATCATCGAAGCCTGCGGCGCCCTGAAGGCGCTCGCCAGGCTCGGCGTCCACGACTTCGTGATCTCGGTGAACCTGTCGGCACGCCAGCTGCGCCAGCGCCAGTTTGCCGCGCAGCTCGCGCGCACGCTCGGGCGCCTGGGGGTGAACCCGGCCAATCTCGAGCTCGAAGTGACGGAAAGCCAGCTGATGGACCATCCGGACGAAGCGATGGAAGCGCTGGCCGAACTCAAGGCGCTGGGCGTGCGCCTGTCGATCGACGACTTCGGCACCGGCTATTCGAGCCTGTCGCACCTGCAGAAATTCCCCGTCGACTTCATCAAGATCGACCGCTCTTTCCTGGGCGAGGTCAACCTCGACGCCCATGCCGTCATCACGCGCGCCATCATCGCGCTCGGCCACAACCTGAAACTGAAGGTCATCGCCGAAGGCGTGGAAACGCTGGAACAACTGACCTTCCTGCGCACCCACCATTGCGACCAGATGCAGGGTCATTACTTTAGCCCGGCGCTGTCGCAGAAGTCGCTCGAAGAGATGGTCTGCAGCGATACGCGGCTGCCTGGCTGAAAATACATGTGCATTTCGCGCCGGCCCTGGCAGCCGGCGGCCGGCAACCGTCCGCCCGTCCATCCTTGCGCCGTGGCGATCGCGGCTGCAAAAACGACGGGCGCCATGTTACGATCCCGCACCGCCTGCGCGGACCAAGCGCGCGACATCGCAGCAACCACGGACTCCATGAATTTCGGCCCCCGCTTGATCGACCGTTATATCGCCGCCATCGGCTGGTTCATTCCTCTCGAAGCGAGGGAGGATGCCGCGACCCTGACGCGCGCGCGCAACGTGATCAACGCCGTCGTCATGGCCGCCCTCTCGGGCCCCTTCTATGCCTTCACTTACCACGCGCTCGGCTACAGCGCCGCGGCCCGCGTGATCCTGACCTGCTGCGCCGGCATGTTCGTCGCCCCCTTCCTGCTGCGCTACACGAAAAGCATCGTGGTGGCGCGCGAAGCCTTCCTGTGCGCAGTCTTCTTCAATTTCAGCTGGCTGACCTATGCCATGGGCGGCGTCTCGGCGCCGACGGCCGGCTGGATGGTGATACCGCCGATGGTCGCCCTGTTCCTGGGCGGCTTCGCCACCGCCATGTTCTGGCTCGCCCTGACCTGCGCCACCATCGTCTTCATCCACGCCCTGCCCTACTTCGGTATTCCGCTGCCCGCGCATCCGATCGAGGACATGGCGCTGCTGTACCTGCTGTGCGACATCGGCCTGTACGTCGTCATCGTCCTGTTCGTGCTGCTGTTCGAGCTGACCAGGACCCAGGGGTTCGTCAAGCTCCAGCACGCGCTCGACTTCATCCGCGAGCGGGCGGTGGGCGACGCGCTGACCGGCGGCTACAACCGCCGCCACATGCGCCGCCTGATCGAGGACGAACGCAATCGGGAGGCGGGAGCCGGCGCCGCCGGGGCCGACGCCATCTTCAGCCTGTGCCTGCTCGACATCGGGGATTTCAAGCGCATCAACGCCGATTACGGGGCGCAGGCCGGCGACCTGGTGCTGCGCGAGGTCGCGCTGTGCGTCGAGCGCCACCTGCGCGCACGCGACGCGTTCGGCCGCTACGGCGGAGCGCAATTGCTCGTGCTGCTGCCGGCCACCACGCAGCAAGAGGCGCGCGTGCTGGCCGAATGCATGCGCCAGGACGTGCGCCGGCTGCGCTTTCCGGGCGTCGCGCCCGGGCTGGCGGTGACGGTCTCGGTCGGCGTCGCGCAAGGCAGCCGCGACGAGCCGGTCGGCCAGACCCTGGCGCACGCCGACGAATCGCTGTACCAGGCCAGCCTGGGCGGGCGCACGCGCGTGGCCGCCCGCGGACAGGCGCCCGTGCCCGGCCTGCCCGGCAACGCCCCGGCGGCCTCCGCCCTGTCCGACAGCACCCGGATCGATCCCTTGACGGGCGTCCTGAGCCGGCGCGTGCTGCGCGACCGCCTTGGGCACGCCATGGCGCGCGCCCTGCGCAACGAACGCCAGGTCGGGCTGATGCTGCTGGACGTGAACAAGTTCAAGGACATCAACGACGCCTTCGGCATCGCGGGCGGCGACGCCGTCCTCGCGCATATCGCCAGCGAACTGCGCGCCTGCCTGCACGTAGCGGACACGATTGTCCGCCTGGACGGCGACCGCTTCATCGTCATCCTCGAAGACCTGGCCGGCACCGAGGCGCCGCGCGCCGCCGCGCACAAGATCCTCGACCGCCTGGCTTTGCCCCTGATCGTCGGCGAGCGCGAATGCAGCGTCAGCCTCGCGATCGGCATCGCTATCTTCCCGGCGCCCGGATGCGACATGGACGCGCTGCTCGAGCGCGCCGACGCCGCCATGGCGCGCGCCAAGAACCGGGGCGGCAACGGGGTCGAGGTATACGCGTCCGCGACCGCTCCCGTGCCGGACCAGGCAGCGGCCATGCAGAACGACCTGCGCCAGGCGCTTGCCGCCGGCGAGCTGCTGCTGGCCTACCAGCCGCGGATCGACCTCGCCAGCGGCCGCCTGGCCGGCGTCCAGGCCATGGTCTGCTGGGCCCATCCGCGCCATGGACGCCTGGAGGCGGCGCAGTTCATGCCGCTGGCCGCGCAAGCCGGCCTGGCCGCGCCGATCGGCGAATGGGCATTGCGCGCTGCCTGCCTGCAGAACGCCGCCTGGCGCGCGGCCGGCCTGCCCGCGCCCGCGACCACGCTGCAGCTGGCGGCCGGCGAACTGGCCCACCCCGGCATGGTCGAGCGCATGCTGGCCACCATCGGCGCCACTGGTATCGAGCCGCGCTGCCTGGAGCTGGAAATCGCCGGGGATGCACTGGCGGAGAAGAACCTGCTGATCCAGGCAGCGCTGGGCCGCCTGCGGCGCGCCGGCGTGCGCATCGCGCTTGCCGGTTTCGGCACCGGCGGCGCCAGCCTGCATGCCCTGGCGCGGCTACCGCTCGCTCTCCTGAAGCTGGACCACAGCTTCGTGGCGCGGCTGGGGCAGCCGGTGCCGGACCAGGCTGCCTGGGCCCTGGCCGAATCGGTCATCCACATGGCCCACCGCCTGCAATTGAGCGTGGCCGCCGAAGGGGTCGAGACGGCGGCGCAACTGGCCGAGCTGCGGGCAATGGGCTGCGACACCGCGCAGGGCGCCTTCCTGGGACGCCCGGCCGGCCCGGATGCGATCGCGCTGCTGCTCGCGCGCCCGAACGACGCCTTGCCGGCGTCGTCATTGCGGCCGCAGGCCGGGCTGGACGCTGATTACCCGATGTAATTGAACAGCGACAGCGACGACATCGTCTTGAACGATTTCTGCGCCGCTTCCAGCGTCGTCTGCTCGGTCGCGTACTGCGAGATCGCCTTCGCGAGGTCGAGGTCCTGCAGTTTCGAGAGCGTGGCGGCGTACTGGATGCCGAGGTCGGAACCCGAGCTCTCGAGATAGTCGAGTTCCTTCATGCGCGAGCCGACCGAGGCGCGTACGGTCAGCAGGTTGTCGAGCGAGGATTTCAGGCCCTCGCTGGCGGTGTTGAGCTTGTTCGACAGCGTGGCGTTGGCATTCGTGCCTTCGCCGGAGTCGCGCAACGCATTGACCAGGTTGGTCATGGTGGTGAAGATCGATTCCTTTTCGCTCGGCTTGACTTCGAACTTGTCGCCGTCGGCAGGCTGGCCGGTGATCGAGAACGAGGTGCCGTCGAAGGTGATCTGCTTGCCGCTCACATACGGTTCGTCCGCCAGCACGCTGCTGGCGGGCGAGGTGCTGGTATCGAGCACGCTGTAGGTGGTCACGGCCGGGCTGCCCGCGACCTTGAATTCGAGCGTGTAGTTGTGGCCCGTGAGTTTGGTGGCGTCCGACACCGAGCCGGTGACCGCGATCGCCCCGCCCTGGTTACCGTCGACCATCACGGTCTGGTAGCTGCCATTGCCGGTGCGGTTGTTCTCGAAGATCGCGCTGCCCGAATCGCTGATCGCGAGCGAGCGCGAGGAGCCGACCTGCAGCTTGCGCTGGCCCTGGTCGCCCTGGTAGGTGGCGCCGCTGTCGGTCTGGATGAAGGGGATCGTGGTGCCGCGGTAGCCCGAGAACAGATAACCGCCCGCGCCGTCGGAGGTGTTGGCTACCCCGATCAGGTCCTGCATGCGCCCTTCGATCTCGGTGGCGATCATGAGGCGGTCGGCCTTCGACAAGGTGCCGTTGCCGGCCTGGACCACCAGGGTCTGGACGTCCATCAGCAGATTGCCGCCATCGTTGAGCGCGCCCTCGACCAGCGCCAGCGAGCTGTTCGCGTTCGAGCGGTTGGTCGCGTACTGCTCGTTGAGCGATTTCGACTGGGTCACTTCGAGCGCGCGCGCCGAGGCGATCGGGTCGTCGGCCGCGCTCAGCATGCGCCGGTTGGTGGACAGCTGGTTCTGGGTGCGCGCCATGTTCGACTGCAGCTTGTTGAGCTGGGTCGTCGCGTTCTCGTAGATGCTCTTGGTGCTGATGCGCATGGTGGTGTACTCCGCTTGGCCCGCGTTAGCGTCCGATCGACAGCAGCGTGTCGAAGATGGTATTGGCAATCTGCATGACCTTGCCGGCGGCCTGGTAGGCCTGCTGGTATTTCAGCAGATTGGTCGCTTCCTCGTCCAGGTTCACGCCCGATACATCCGAGGCCGCGCCCGTGACCTGCCTGAGCAGGGCTTCGCCGGCGCTGGCGTTGACCTGCACTTCGCGCGTCTTGTTGCCGACCGCGCTGACGGTCTGGGCAAAAGCGGACTGGTAGGTTGCGCTGGCGCCGTTGAAGATGTTCGTGGTCTGCAGGGCGCCCAGCGCGGCGATGTTGCGCGTGTCGGCGGTGCCCGCGGTATTGGCATGGATGCCGAACGTGTCGCCGTTTTGCGGCGCGCCAGAGATCGTCACGTTCACGCCGGAAAAGCTGTAGCTGGCGCCGGCCTTGAAGGGCGCGCTGCCCCCGGTATGGGTGCTGGTCGTGCCGTTGAACGTCATCGAGACCGTGGCGCCGCCCGGGAAACCGGTCAGCTGGCCGCCGGCGCCGCTGTCGAAGGCGAGCGTCACCGGCAGCGCAGGCGGCGCCGTGAAATAGGCCGCGCCGACGCTGCCGGCGCTGATCAGGCCGCTACCCTTGTTGGAGATCGGCGCATTCGTGGCCACCGGCGTGCCGGCGGCGATCTGGCCGACGTCGGACAGCGCCAGCTGGAAGCCCGAGGCGCCGTTCGCGCTCGGGCGCACCAGGTAGTTGTCGCCCGAGGCGGCCGTGCCGGATAGGGTGAAGTCGACGCCGTCGATGCTGCGGGTGGTGCCGGCCGCGTCATACGGGTCGACCTTGGTGCGCTTGTTGTCGGACAGGCGCGTGATGAAGAAGCTGGCGCCGTCGGACTCGATCTTGTAGTCGCTGTCGGTGAGCTGGGTCGGGTCGCTGACGACCGCCCCGACTTTCGCCGTGCTGGTTTTCGTGTTGTCGACCGCCGCGGCGACATAGGCCGGGGCCTGCACGAAGAAGTCCTTGCCCTGCTGGCCGGCGCCGTCGATGCCGAGCTTGTGCTGGGCGTTGAAGGTGAAGGCCAGGCCGATGGCCAGGCGTCCGATCGCATTCTGCACGCGGTCGAGGGTGCCGGTGCGAAATTCGAGCAGGCCGCCCAGTTCGCCGCCCGCGAGCGCGTTTTCCGGCAGCTGGGTGACCTTGTCGCCCGTGACATAGCCGACCGTCAGGCGCGTGAGGTCGGTCGGCGTCTTCATCGTCGCCAGCTGGAAGGCTTGCTGGCCCACGACCAGCGGCTGGCCGTTGCCGATCGATATGTTCAGTGCATTGTTGCTGCCGGCGGTGACGGTGGCCTTCACGTACTTGTTGAGCTCCACGACGAGCTGGTCGCGCTGGTCGAGCAGGTCGTTCGGCTGGCGCTGCTCGGTCGAGCCGTAGGAGCCGATCTTCGCGTTGATCTCGGCGATCTGCTTGCCGTAGGTGTTGATCAGGTTGACGTTGGTGTCGATCTGGCTGTTGACGCCCTCGCCGATTTCCTCGAGGCGCGCATCGATCTGCTGGAAGCTGCCGGCCAGCGTTTCCGAGGACGACAGCAGGGCCTGGCGCGACGGCACCGAAGCGCCGTTGCCGGTCACGTCCTGGACGCTGGAGAAGAAGTTCTGGATCGCCGGCGACAGGCCGGAGGTGGTATCGGCCAGCAGGTTGTCGATCTGGCTGATCTGGGCATAGTAGGCGTCGAGCGAGGAAGTCGAGGCGGTGGCGGTGCGCACCTGCTGGTTCAGGAATTCGTCGCTGTAGCGCTTGATCTCGGCGACCCTGGTGCCGGTGCCGACGAAACCGACGCCGGTCTCCATCGTCGTCGAGGTGGCCTGCACGACGCCCTGGCGGCTGTAGCCTTCGACGTTGGCGTTGGTGATGTTATGGCCGGTCGTCGTCAGCGCGGCCTGCGCCGCGAACAATCCGCTTTTACCGATGCTGAGGAGGTTTCCGGCCATGTGCTTTTCTCTGGTTGACGATTCTTCTACGGCAGCAGGCCCGGGAACTTGAGCGCCGACGACTGCCTGTTATGCTCAAGCTAAGGAGTTCTTGATGATCTTCGACAGCTTGGCGCCGTATTGCGGGTCGGTCGCATAGCCGGCGCGCTGCAGGCCGTGGGCGAAGGCCGAGGCGTCGCCGGCATGGTCCAGCACCTTTTCGTAGCGCGGGTTGTTGGCCAGCATGCGCGCGTAATCCTTGAACGAATCGGCCGGGGTGTCGTAGGCGCGGAACTTTTCCACCTTCTGGCGCGGCTGGCCATTCACGTATTCGGTCGTCACGGCGGTGGCGACCTTGCCCTTCCAGCCGGGCCCGGCCTTGATGCCGAACAGGTTGTTGGCGTTGCTGCCGTCGGCATTGCGGATCATGCGCTTGCCCCAACCCGTCTCCAGCGCCGCCTGGCCGAGCATGAACTTGGCCGGCACGCCGGTGACGGCTTCGGCCTGGGCCGCGTGGGCGCCGAGCTTTTCCTGGAAGGCGCGCACGTGCGGCGCCTGGGTGCGGCCGCTCGCGCTCAGGCCGTTCGTTTGCGGCGCCGCTTCCAGGCCCTTCAGCGGACCGGGCTGCGCCGGCAGCAGCGGGATGTCGAGCATGCCGGCCGCGCCGCTGGCATTGCCGGTCGCGGCCGCGCCGTCCGCGCCGCCGATGGCCAGCGCCCTGGCGTCGGTCTGGGCCGACAACTGGCGCACCAGCACGTCGGCCAGGCCCATGCCGCGCTTGGACATGTTCTGGCTCAGCTGCTGGTCGAGCATCGAGGTAAACATCTTGGTCTGCTGGTTGTCCATCACGCCTTCGGACGGCGTCGCCTCGCGCATGCTCTTCATCATCTGGTTGATGAAGAGCGCCTCGAACTGCTGGGCCGCGCCGCGGGTCGCCTCGGACGAGCCGGCCTTGGCCGAACGCTTCAGGTCGCCGAGACCCTGGGTATCGAGCGCGAAGCCGCCGGTCGCGTTGCTTTTGGAAGGAATCATTGCCGCGTCCTTAGATGATTTCGAGTTCGGCGCGCAGCGAACCGGCGGCCTTCAAAGCCTGCAGGATGGCGAGCAAGTCTTGCGGCGAGGCGCCGATCGAGTTCATCGCCTTCACCACTTCGGCCAGCGAGGCGCCGCCCTTGACGAGCAAGACCTTGCCCGGGTCCTTCTTGATTTCCACGCTCGGCGTGGTGGTGACCGCGGTGCGCCCGAGCGAACCCGGCGCCGGCTGGCTCACCTGCGTGTCGGCGCCGACCGTCACCGACAGGTTGCCGTGCGAAATGGCGCAGGTATCGAGGGTGACGGCCTGGTTCATCACCACCGATCCGGTGCGGGCATTCAGGATGACCTTGGCGGCGGCCGCGGCCGGCTTGACGTCGATGTTTTCCATCATGCCGATGAAGCTCACGCGCGCATCCGACGACGCCGGGGTGCGCACGCGGATCACGCGCCCGTCCAGGGCGGTGGCGGTGCCGACGCCGAACTGGTCGTTCAGGGCGGTGACGACGCGGCTGGCGGTGGCGAAATCGGTTTGTTTCAGTTCCAGGCGGATCTGGTTGTTTTCGCCCAGGGTCGAGGCGACCGCTTTCTCGACGGTGGCGCCGTCCGAGATCTTGCCGACCGCCAGGTGGTTGACCTGCACCTGCGCGCCGCCGGCCGACGCCCCGACGCCGCCCACCAGCACGTTACCCTGGGCCATGGCATATACCTGGCCGTCGGCGCCGTGCAGCGGCGTCATCAGCAAGGTGCCGCCGCGCAGGCTCTTGGCGTTGCCGATCGAGGACACCGTGATGTCGATGTTCTGGCCCGGCTGGGCGAAGGCCGGCAGCGCCGCCGTGACCATCACGGCGGCGACGTTTTTCAGCTGCAACTGGCCGGCCGGCGGCAGGTTCACGCCCTTCTGTTGCAGCATGGCGATGATCGACTGCACCGTGAACGGCGTCTGGCTGGTCTGGTCGCCCGTGCCGTCGAGGCCGACCACGAGGCCGTAGCCCGACAACTGGTTCTGGCGCACGCCGGCGATGCTGGCCATGTCCTTCAGGCGCTCGGCCTGGGCGAGCGGTGCGGCGAGGGCGGCGACGATGGCGGCGAGCGCCAGCAGCGGGAAAGTCACATGCATCATCAACTCCGGATCAGAACGGCAGCAGCGACAGGAAGAAACGCGACATCATCGAATTCATCTCGGCGCGGTCGACACGGCTGTTGGTGCGGTATTCGACGCGCGCATCGGCCACCAGGGTCGAGGACACGACATTGCCGTTCTGGATCGTGTCGGGGCTGACGAGGCCCGAGAAGCGGATGAATTCGATGCCCTTGTTCATCGCGACCTGCTTCTCGCCGGCCACGACCAGGTTGCCGTTCGAGAGCACCTCGGTGACGGTCACGCCGATGGTGCCGGTGAAGGCATTGCTGGCGCTCTGGTTGTCGCCGTCGGCGAACTTGATCGCGCCTTCGGTCGCGACATTCGCGCCGAGCCTCGATTGCAGCGGGCCCGGCAACCCGAAGCTGGCGCTGCCCGTCTTGTTGCCCGAGCTGGTGCCGGCCTTGTTGGCCGAGGTCTTCTCGACGATGTTGATCGTCAGGAGGTCGCCGATCTGGCGCGCGCGGCGGTCCTCGAACATCGGCCGGTAGCTCCGGGCGTTGTAGATGGCGCCGTCCGTTGGCGGCGCCAGTTCGGCCAGCGCCGGACGCGCGCTGCGCGTTTCCTGCACGATGGTGCTTGGGGTAACAGCGCAGCCGGCCAGGGCCGCCAGCAGGATCGTGGCAATCAGTGGTTTCATAACTGGGCCAGCTTGGCAAGCATCTGGTCTGAGGTCGTGATCGCCTTGCTGTTGATCTCGTAGGCGCGCTGGGTCTGGATCATGTTGACCATTTCCTCGACCACGTTGACATTCGAGGTTTCGACGAAACCCTGCATCAGGACGCCGGCGCCGTTGGTGCCCGGGGTGTTCGCGTTCGGGTTGCCCGAGGCGGTCGTTTCCAGGTACAGGTTCTCGCCCTTCGACTCCAGCCCGGCCGGATTGATGAAGGTCATCAGCTGCAAGGTGCCGACCTGGGTCGTGGCGGTCGTGCCCGCCACCTTGATCGAGACGGTGCCGTCGCGGCCGACCGTGATCGACTCGGCGTTCGCCGGAATCGTGATCGGCGGCTGGACCGGGTAGCCGCTGGAGGTGACGAGGGTGCCGTTGGCGTCGGTCTGGAAGGAGCCGTCGCGGGTATAGGCCTGGGTGCCGTCGGGCAGGAGGACGGGGAAGAAACCCGAGCCGTTGACCATCACGTCCTTCGAGTTGCCCGTCTGCTGGGGGTTACCCTGGGTGAAGATGCGTTCGGTCGAGACGGCGCGCACGCCGGTGCCGAGCTGCAGGCCGGAAGGCAGATTGGTCTGCTGCGAGGATTGGGCGCCGGGCTGGCGCACGGTCTGGTACAGCAAGTCCTCGAATACCGCACGCGAACGCTTGAAGCCGTTGGTGCTGACGTTGGCGAGATTGTTGGTGATGACGTCGAGGTTGGTTTGCTGTGCCTCGAGGCCGGTCTTGGCAATGTACAGCGAACGAATCATGGGTTTCTCCTATTGGCGGCGAGGGCTGGCAACTCAGGCGCCGCCACTGCACAATAGAATTATGCTGGAGAAACACTTAATTCAAAGCAAGGATCTGACTGGCTTTCGCGGCGTTATTCTCGGCGTTCTTCATCAGGCTCATTTGCGTCTCGAAGGAGCGCGCCAGGCCGATCATGGACACCATGGCATCGACGGCGTTGACGTTGCTGCCCTCGAGCGCTCCGCCGGCCACGCGCACGGCCGGGTCTTGCGGGGCGGTGGCGCCGTCCTTCAGGCGAAACAGCCCGTCGTCGCCGCGCACCAGGTCCCGTTCGGCGGGATTGACCAGCTTGAGGCGGCCCAGGATCACGGGCGCGGCCGGGCGCTCGGCGGTCGAGATCGTGGAAATGGTGCCGTCGCCGCCGACGGTGACGGTGACGTCCGGCGGAATCGTGATCGGACCGCCCTCGCCCGCGATCGTCGCGCCGCTCGTGGTGGTCAGCACGCCGTTCGGGCTCATCTGCAGGGCGCCGTTGCGGGTATAGGCTTCGCTGCCGTCGGCATTCTGCACCGCGATCCAGCCCGGGCCCTTGACGGCGACGTCGAGGTCGCGCCCGGTCAGTTGCAGCGGGCCGGCCGAAAAATCGGCGCCGACGGTGTTGTTGACGACAAAGGCGCGGGTCGGCAAGCCCTCGCTTTGCACCGGCACGGCCCGGAAGGTGTCGAGCTGGGCCCGGAAACCCGTGGTGTTCAGGTTGGCCATGTTGTTCGAGGCCGTGGCCTGCTGCTCGAGGATGTGCTTGGCGCCGGAGGCGGCGGTGTAGATCAGGCGATCCATGTTCGTTCCTTGGTGTGGGTGCCGGCTATGCTGGGCTGCGGCGCCCGCAACCGGCGCCGCCGGCTCGATCAATCAATCAATCAATCGATCAACGGAGATTGACCAGGGTTTGCAGTACCGAATCCTGCGTCTTGATCGTCTGCGCATTGGCCTGGTACACGCGCTGCGCGGTGATCATGTTGACCAGCTCGGCCGTCAGGTCGACGTTCGAGGTCTCGACCGCCGACGACTGCATGACGCCGAAACTGCCGGAATTCGGGGTGCCGATCAGCGGCGTGCCCGAGTTGGCCGATTCGGCCCAGGCATTGTTGCCGAGGGGTTCGAGGCCATTGGCGTTGGCGAAGTTCGCCAGCACCACCTGGCCCAGCGGTTTGCTCTGGCCGTTGCTGTACTGGCCGAGGATGATGCCTTCCTTGCCGATCGAGAAGCGCTGCAGGTGGCCGGCCGTGTACCCGTCCTGGACCAGTTTCTTGTCGCTGGTCGCGGTGCCGTACTGCGTGGTGCCGGTGAAGGCGATTTCCATCGACTGGGTCGGTTCGGAACCGGTGGGCGGGAAGATCGGCAGGTCGACGGTGAACTTGCCGCCGTTGGCGGTCGTCGCCGCGTTCAGGGCGCCGTTCTCGTCGAAGCGCAGGGTGCCGACCGGCACGGCAGGCACTTTCACGGAGGCCATGATGGCCTTGTCGACCAGGTCCGGCGTGTTGCCGGCGACAACCGCCGCTTCGTCGCCGGCGGCAACGATGGCCGCCTGGGCGGCCGCATCGGCGCCGGCCGTCGCGGCGGCATCGGCGACCACGCTGGCGGCGGCGGAAGCATAGTCGGCCAGCGCCGCCGAAATCGTCGAGGGCACCGGCGGCACCGCCTTGGTTGCCGCGTCCCAGGCCGCGCGCGCCGCGCTGACCGTCGCGTCGCCCTGCGCGGCTTGCGCCACGGCCAGGTTCGTCACTTCGACGCCGTCGTTGGCCGCATAGATGTCCCAGGTGCCGGAACCGTTCTTCACGTAGAAGGTCGAGAGCACGTGCGGGTTGCCCAGCGTGTCGTAGACGTCCACCGGCGACTGCTTGTTGTAGCTGTTCGGATCGCTGGCGTCGAAGGGGCTGACGACCGGGGCCGCCACGCGCGAATCGAGGTTCATCTCGATGCCGACCTTGGTGGTCGCGACCGGCTTCAGGTCGGTGGTTCTGATCTGCACCGGCGTCGGGGCGCCGGCCAGGATCTCGCCGCTGGGGCCGGTCTGGTAGCCGGTCAGCTTGGCGCCCTGCGCATTCGTCATGAAGCCATCCTTGTCGAGCGCGAACTGGCCGTTGCGGCTGTACTGGACAATGCCCGAGGAGACGGTGCGGAAGAAGCCCTGGCCGTTGATGGCGACGTCGAGCGAGTTGTTCGAGGATTCGATGTTGCCCTGGGTGAACTGCTGGGCGATCGTCGAGACCTTGGTGCCGATACCGGCCGTCACGCCGCCGGCGCCGTTGAGCGAGCTGGCGTAGACGTCGGCGAACTGCGCCTGGGCGCCCTTGAAGCCGACCGTGCTGGCGTTGGCGATGTTGTTACCGATGACGTCCAGCGATTTGGCTGCGCCGTTCAAGCCGCTCAGGCCCTGTTGGAAAGACATATGATTCTCCTCAAATTATTCGTTGTGAGCGCCTCGGAAAAGTCCCAGGGCGAGACGACGCAGCGCCGCCCTGGGTTTTTTCTCAGTCGCTCATGGCTTTAGAGCACTTGTTTGATGTCGGCGAGGGTGATGGCGCCCTTGCCGGCGAGGTTGAGCTTGACGCCGTCCTTCGAATTCGTGCTGACGCTGGCGACCGTGTCGAGGGTCAGTGCTTTGACGTCCGTCAGCGGCTGGCCGCCGAGGGTGGCGACGACGCGGAAGGCATAGCGGCCGTCGGCGAGCAGGCCGGCGTCGGCGGCGTCGCCGCTGCCGTCCCAGGCCAGCGGCATGGCGCCGGCCGCGGCCGCGCCGAGGTCGATCGTGGCCACGTCCTTGCCGCTGCGCGGATCGGTGACGATCACCTGCACGTTGTCGGCGGCGGTGGCCAGTTCGACGCCAAAGACGGACTTGCCGCCGCTGAGGTTCAGGCTGCTGCCCTCGACCAGCACGCCATGGCCGATCAGGTTGGTGGCCGACATCGCCTCGGTCGACTGGTAGCTCGCCTTGAGCGTCTCAAGCGTCTCGTTGAGCTTGTTCACGCCGGTCACCGTCTGGAGCTGGGCCAACTGGCTCGTCACCTGGGCGTTATCGAGGGGATTGAGCGGATCCTGGTTCTTCAGCTGGGTCACCAGCAGGGTCATGAACTTGTCGGTGTCGGCCTGGACGCTGTCGCCGGTGTCGGCCTTCTTGGCGTTCATGGTCGACATCAGGTCGGTGATCGAGGTGGTCGATGTGGCGGAATTTACGGTAGGCATGGGTCGGGGCTCGGCTCGGTGATTGCTCGGTTATCGGTGCATTACTGACCCAGGGTCAGGGTCTTGAGCAGCATGCTCTTGGCCGCATTCATCGTCTCGACGTTGTTCTGGTAGGAACGCGAGGCCGACAGCATGTTGACCATCTCGTCCACCGGGTTCACGTTCGGCATCGCGACATAGCCCTTGTCGTCGGCCATCGGATGCTTGGGGTCGTAGACCTGCTTCAGGGGCGAAGGATCGTTGACGACTTCCCGGACCTTGACGCCGGTGCCGCCGGTGGCCATCGGCACGGCTTCGAAGACGACCTGCTTGGCGCGGTAGGCTTCGCCGGTCGAGGACGTGGCGCTGTCGACGTTGGCCAGGTTGCTGGCGACGGTGTTCAGGCGCTGGGCCTGGGCGCTCATGGCCGAGCCGGAGACGTTGAAGATATTAAATAGCGACATGCTGGTTCACCCTGTTATTGACCGTTCTGGATCGCCGCCATCAGGCCGCGGATCTGGTGGTTGATCATCGTGATGCCGGCTTCGTAGCGCAGCGCGTTGTCGGCGAACTGGTTGCGCTCGACATCCATGTCGACCGTATTGCCGTCGACCGCCCCCTGCACCACGCCGCGGTAGAGCAACGGGGTGCCGCCGGGCAGCGCCTTGCCGTCGAGCGCAGGCTGGAGGTGACCCTTGCTGGTGGCCGCCAGCGGCGTGGCGGCGGCCGGAGTGGCTTTCGCCAGGGCGCCCTGCATGGCGCTGGCGAAATCGATGTCGCGCGCCTTGAAGTGCGGCGTGTCGGCGTTGGCGATGTTGGACGCGATCAGTTCCTGGCGCTGGGCCCGCAGGGACAGCGCCGATTCGTTGAAGCGTAAATAATTGTCGAGTTTGCCGATCATGCCGCCTCCGGGCTGATTTCTGGTTGGGACAGCATGAATCATACGTTTGAGCAACAATAGTCCATCGAAGGATAAGCACCCCCAAGACCCGGCTATTCAAAGTTTCACTACGGCATCAACACACCTAAGATGACCAGCATCACAGAAGGGCTCTCCTGCCATGTTCAAGAATCCGAAGCTGTTGTCCCTGTTATGCCTGGCCGTCCCCGCTGCGATGGCGCAGACCGGCGCGCGCCAGGACGGCGCCGCGCTGCGCGCGCTGGCCGAAACCTATTTGCAGGCGCAAAGCGCCGGCCTGCCCGGCAAGGTGACGGTCAAGGTCGGCGCGGTCGATCCGCGCCTGTCTCTGGCGGCCTGTCCGGCGCCCGAAGCCTTCCAGCAGCCGGGCGCCCGCCCCTGGGGCAAGACCACGGTCGGCCTGCGCTGCACGGCGCCGGCCTGGACGATGTTCGTGCAGGCGCAGGTGAGCGTGGTGGCCGACTACGTGACCGCCGCCGTGCCGCTGGCCCAGGGCCAGGCGATCGAGGCCGGCCAGCTGGCGACCATGCAGGGCGATATCGCGGCCATGCCGAACGGGATCATCACCGACAGGGCACAGGCGGTCGGCCGCACGCCGACCGTCTCGCTGCCGGCCGGCACGCCCCTGCGAAGCGATTCGCTCAAGAGCAAGCCGGTGGTGCAGCAGAACCAGGCGGTGCGGATCATTTCGCGCGGCGAGAATTTCTCGGTCTCGGGCGAAGGCAAGGCGATCGGCAACGCGAGCGAGGGCCAGGTAGTGCAGGTGCGCACGCCGCGCGGGGCGATCGTCAGCGGCACCGCGCGCCATGGCGGCATTGTCGAAGTGGCCTTGTAGGGGGAGCGACGCCGCAGCGGCGTGTCAGGCGGGTCGGCGCCGGCGTACTTCCCGCGCCACACTTGTTTTTTTGAAAAAACTTCCTTGTTTGACGTTCTGCGCTAAAGTTTATGGGCAGACAGCCGTTACACACTGCAGATCCCGGAGTTCCTGCTCCGAACAAGGAAGGATGATGCCGTGAAAATTAACGATAACCTCAAAGGCCCGCAAGGCCTTCAGCAACCGAATACGACCGCAGCCAATGCCAGGCAGGCGGAAAAGGCCGCGGCCACGGCCACGCCGGCGCAGACCGACAGCGTGCGCTTGTCGTCGCAGGCACAGGCGGCGAGCGGCACCGCGGGCTCGGCCCAGGTGTTCGATGCCAAGAAAGTTGAACGTATTAAACTGGCAATTGCCGATGGGCAGTTCCAAGTCAATTCCGAAAGGATCGCGGACGGCCTGCTCGATACCGTGCGCGACCTGCTCCACTCACGCAACCGATAACGCCCCATGACCCAGCCAAGCGCCACCCTCCCTGCCGAACACGAGCGCATCGGCGCACTGGTCGAATTGATGAAGCAGGAGCAGCGGTTGCTGGTGGCGGCGGATGCGGACGGCCTGGGCGAACTCACCCCGCGCAAGGTGGTACTGGTGCAGGAGCTGGCACAATTGTCGCGCGAGCGCCACGCCGCCCTGGGCCGGGCCGGGTTCGCTGCCGCGGAAGCCGGCATGGCGCCATGGCTGGCGGCGCAGGGCGACGACGCCGCGCGCGGGGAGTGGGACCGGCTGCTGGCGCGCACGGCGGAGGCGAAAGAATTGAACCGGGTCAACGGCATGCTGATCAACCGGCAGATGGCGCATAACCAGACGGTACTCACGGCCTTGCGCACGCCGACGGCGGGCGCGGCCGATTCGACGCTGTATGGCGCCAAGGGACAGACCTTCGGCAGCGCGCCGTCGCGGCGCTTCGTGCTTGGCTGAGTCCCAGGGTTCCCTGCATAGCGCATGACGGCCGCCGCTGCGGCCGTTGCCGTTTGCAGGGCTGGCATGGCGCCCACCCCACAAAACATTGCCACATCGCAAGCCCTCCCTGCTCCACAAGCGGAAAGTATTCCTGTTGTCACTACCTGACGGAGGAATCCATGCACCGCACCGCCCTTGCCACCCTGCTGCTCGCCGCCCTGCCCGCCCACGCCGCCATTCTCGTGACCATCACGCCGGAGCGCGCCACGCTCGGCAAGCGCGACGAGGTCGTGGTCACCGTCACGCTCACCAATACCGGCACCGTGCCGGAACGCATCCTGACAGCGCGCACCCCCTTCGGCCCGGCCGAATTCGCCCTGTTCGACATCACGCGCGACGGCCAACCGGTGCGCTACCTCGGCCGCGAGGTAAAGCGCAGGACGCCGACCGAGGCCGACTACCTGCTGCTGGCCCCGGGCGAGCGCCGCAGCGCACGCGTCGAGCTCTCCGCCGCCTACGACATGGCCGTCACCGGCGCCTATGCGGTACGCTACCGCGGCGCGGCGGCGGCCCCGGGCGTCGCGGCCGGCGCCATCGTATCGAACACGGCCGCCATCTTCATCGAGGGCCGCCTGCCGCGCGGCAGCAGCGTGCCGCTGCTGGCCGCGCCGGCCGGACCGGGCCTCGCCTACGCCCAGTGCTCGAACGCCCAGCAGGACACGATCGCCCATGCCATGGCCGCCGGCAGCGCGATGGCCGCCAGCGGCCTGGCTTACCTGACGAGCGGCAAGGAGCAGGCGCAGCGCTACACCAACTGGTTCGGCGCCCTCGACGCGGCGCGCCAGGCGACCGTCAACAAGCATTTCACGGCCATCAAGGACGCGTTCGAGACCAAGCCGGTCAAGGTCGATTGCGGCTGCGACGAGGATTACTTCGCCTATGTCTACCCGATGCAGCCTTACACGATCTGGGTCTGCAAGGCTTTCTGGAGCGCGCCCATGACCGGCACCGACTCGATGGGCGGCACCCTGCTGCACGAGTTGAGCCACTTCGAGATCGTCGCCGGCACCGACGACCATGTCTATGGCCAGCAAGGCGCGGCCGAGATGGCGCGCACGGCACCCGAGCGGGCCGTCAACAACGCCGATTCGCACGAATACTTCGGCGAAAATTCGCCAGCGCTGGACTGACCGCCATCGTCGATCCTCGATACCCCGTATCGACCGGAAATGGCCAGCCTGGCGATCAGTGATCCGGACAAGGCCGTGCAGAACGCCGACCCGCACGGGTACG
Source organism: Massilia jejuensis (assembly GCF_042656795.1). NCBI lineage: Bacteria > Pseudomonadati > Pseudomonadota > Betaproteobacteria > Burkholderiales > Oxalobacteraceae > Massilia > Massilia jejuensis. The sequence goes on from NZ_JBHSMS010000003.1 coordinate 90,760, forward strand.
TCGCCGAGAACACGCCGGCGCTGAACCGACAAGCCAGCCCGGCAGGAATGCGTCGTTGCTGCCGGGACGGTTTATTGGAGGTTGGCGATGAAGGAAACAGGCCGTGCCGGAAACTCCAGCGGCTTGTCGAGCTGCTGGAGGTCGGCCAGGACCGGGCCGGCATAGCCGAGGTGGTAGTTGTGGCGGCCGGCGGCGAAGGCGTAGGCGTTCGTGATGTCGATCGTATTCGTCAGCGTCTTGCCGGGTTCGAGCGGCTGGTAGTCGGCGCCCGTGGGCGCGGCGCGCTTGACCATCCTGCCGGTGTAGCGCACCGGTTTGCCGCCGGCATCGCGCACGTCGAAACGGGCGCCGGTTAATGCGTCGCCCGCCGCCAGTTCGCGCGGGATCCAGACCGTCGTCCTGCCCTGGTTGATGAAGCTCAGTTCCACCAGCACCCTGCCGGGCGGCGTTTCCATATCGATGCTGTGTTTGACGCTCACGCTCGGTTCTCCGGCGGCGCCCGCAGGCAGGGGCAGGCAGCTCGCCGCGCCCAGGACGGCAAGCAAGAAAGATCTGCGCAGCATTGGCAGCTCCATATGGTTGTGTCGCCCATTGTGCGGGCGAGGCGCGAAAAAACCAAGGGAGGCGCGCCGGTGTGAAATATTATTTCAAATCACTAACTAAAGTGAAATTTTATTTCACAGCTTCCGGCGCGGCCGCCAGGATCGTCACCGCCACCCGCCGGTTGCGCGCCCTGCCCGCTTCGTCGCCGTTGGACGCCACCGGCTGGTTTGCCGCGTGCCCCACCGCCGTCAGGCGCTGCGCCGCCACCCCGCTGTCGATGAACAGCCGCACCACGCTGCTCGCGCGCACGCTCGACAATTCCCAGTTCGAGGCAAACAGCGGATTGGCGATCGGCAGCTGATCGGTATGCCCTTCGACCTGGATCGCATGCGGATCGTTCTTCAGCAGCGCGGCGACCGTTCCCAGCGTCGCGCGCGCCTCGGCGGCGAGCGCCGCCTGGCCTTCCGCGAACAGGATCCTGGCATTGATCTCGACCGTCACCCCGCGCGCGCTCTGGGTCACGCGCACCTGTCCATTCTTGACCAGGGGCGCCAGCGACGCATCGAGGGCGCGCGCCAGGCGAGTGAGCCGTTCGCGCTCGCGCCGCTGGGCTTCGGCATGCTTGCGGGCGATCAGGTTCGCCAGGGGAAGCTGTTCGATATTGCTGCTGGCCTGCGGCACCGCGGGCCGGCCGCCGAAGGCATCGCCCAGGGCATCGGACAGCACCTTGTACTTGCCGATGTTAACGACCGAAATGGCGTACATCACGACGAAGAAGGCAAACAGCAGCGTGATGAAATCGGCATAGGAAATCAGCCAGCGATCGTGGTGTTCGCTCGTCTCGTCGTAGCGCTTCCTGGCCATGTCAGCGCTTCGCCAGCAGGCTGGCCACGCGCTCCTCGACCACGCGCGTGTGGTTGCCGCTGGCGATGTCGTGGAACACGTCGATCAGGATTTCGTACTGCGCGACCTGGTCCGACACGATCGCCTTGAGCTTGTTCCCGACCGGCAGGAAGAACAGGTTCGCCAGCCCGACGCCGTACACGGTCGAGACGAAAGCCACCGCGATGCCCGAGCCCAGGCGCGCCGGATCGGACAGGTTTTCCATCACGTGGATCAGGCCCAGCACCGCGCCCACGATGCCGATCGTCGGCGAATAGCCGGCCGCCGCTTCCCACACGCGCGCGGCCTGGCGCTCGGCGAATTCGATGGCGGTTACTTCCGTTTCCAGCAGGTTGCGGATTTTTTCGGGCGCGATGCCGTCGACGATCAGGCGCAAGCCTTTCTGGATGAACAGATCCTTGGCGCCCATGTACTGCTCCAGCGCCAGCAGGCCGTCGCGCCGTGCCGTATGGCTCCACAGCGCGATCTCGCGCGAGAGCGGCTGGCGCCGGCTCTTCGGCGGAAAGAACACCCAGCGCAGCATGTGCATGCCGCGCGCGAAGGTGCGCGCTTCCGATTGCAGCAAGACCGCGCCGAAGGTGCCGACCACGACGATCGCGAACGCCGCCGGCTGGACCAGCGACGCGAAGCGCCCGCCGTCGAGCGTATGCCCGACGACCAGGCCGGCCACGGCCAGCGCCAGGCCGATCAGGCTGGCGAAGTCCACAGCTTTTCCTTGAGCGAGGCGCGCAGGCGGGCCACCGCTTGCGTATGCAGTTGCGAGACGCGCGACTCGGACACCCCGAGCACCGCGCCGATTTCCTTCAGGTTCAATTCTTCTTCGTAATACAGGCCCATCAGGATCTTCTCGCGCGGCGGCAAGGAATCGATGGCCTCGATCACGGCCGAGCGGAAGTCGGTGTCGAGCAGCGCGCGCAGCGGGTCGTCGTCGTCGACCGCATAGCGGTCCAGGAAACTGTCGTTGCCGTCTTCGTCGTGGAAATCCTCGTAATAGACGAGCTGGTGGCCGCCGCCTTCGAACAGCATTTCCTGGTACTCCGGGAGCGAGACGCCGAGCGACTTGGCCACCTCGAGCTCGCTCGGCGGACGGCCCAGCTGCTGCTGCAGCTTGGTCATGGCCGTCTCGACCTTCTTCATGCTCGAACGGGTGCTACGCGGCAGCCAGTCGTTGCTGCGCAGCTCGTCGACCATGGCGCCGCGGATGCGCAGCACGGCATAGGTCTCGAACTGGGCGCCGTGGTTGTCTTCATAGCGGTTGATGGCATCGAGCAGGCCCATCATGCCGGCCTGGATCAGGTCGTCCACCTCGACCGAGGGAGGCAACTTGGCCTTCATCTGGTGCGCCAGGCGCTTCACGAGCGCGGCATGCTCGGTGAGCATATGGTTCTTGTCCGCTTTCCCTTTGACGGTATACATGCTTGTGCTTTTTTTCTCAGGAACCAAAATGCGCGCCGCCGCTCTGGCGCTCCAACCGGGTCAGGGGAGGCAGCGCAAAGCGCCCCGCCAGCGCGCGGAAAGCGACCGACGCCCCCGCCAGCGGAAAGGCATCGACCACCGAGCGCCCCAGGCGCGCCGCGCGGTGCAGGTATTCGTCCGCCGGCACCGAACCCATCGAGGTCAATGTTACCGCAAGGTAACGACTTGCTGCCGCCGACATATTATCGTAAACCACCTTCGCCTCGGCCTCGGAAGCGCCCGTGACGAGGATGCCGAAGGGACGGCGTCCGAGCGCCTGCGCCAGGCGCTTGACCAGCCCGTAGGCGTTGGTGATCGAGGTCGCGCTGGTCGAGACCTGGATCACGATTTCGGAATCGGCCAGCAGCGGCACGGGGAAGCCGCCATCGCGGTCCAGTTCGCCATCGACGATGACGATGCCGCCCTGCTTCTTCACCAGCACGCCGAAGGCGGTCGACAGGCGGCGCGCCTCGTCGCTGCCCGCCGCAGGCACCTGGCCGTCGCGCGCCAGCAGCGCCACGTTGAAACCCTGGGGGGCCAGCTGCACCACCTGGCTCAGCGCGCATTCCTGGCGCGCCACCTGCAGCAGGCCCGCATGGCGCTCCAGCCCGAGGCGGCGGGCAGCGCCGTCATCGCGGCGGCAGGCGTCGACGATCAGCACCTCGTTGCCGGCCTGGGCCAGCGAGGCGCCCAGGTTGACCAGCATCGCGCCCTTGTCGTCGGCAGGCGTGGCGGAAAGAAAGGTGACGATGCGCGGCTTGGGGCCGGCCAGCATCCGGCGCAGGCCTTCGGCCTGGTCAAAGTCGAAACTAGCCAACGCGCACCTCGCGCAGGCTCTCGTCCTTGTGCAGGTTGCCCGTGTTCGCCATCATCAGCGGCAGGTCGGCGTCCTCGACATTGTTGGCCGCATCGCGGCGGCTGCGGAAGGCGCGGTCGACCAGCATCGCGCGGTCGGCCAGGTGCAGGTCTTCCGGCACGCGCTGGCCGTTCGAGATGTAATGCAGGTTCAATTTCTGCCGGATTACCACGTCGAGCACGTTGCCGATCGAAGCGGCTTCGTCGAGCTTGGTCATGATGCAGCCATGCAAGCCGCTGCCCTGGTAGGCGCGCACGACTTCGGCCAGGGTTTCGTTGGTGGAGGTGGCGTTCAGGCACAGCAGGCGTTTCACGTCCGCGCCGGCGCCGGCGAGCATGGCCACCTGCTCCGTCACCATCTGGTCGCGCTGCGACATGCCGATGGTGTCGATCAGCACCGTGTGCTTGTTGCGCAGCTCTTTCAGGGCGATGCGCAGGTCGGCCTCGTCCTTCACCGAATGCACCATCACGCCCAGGATCTTGCCGTAGATACGCAGCTGCTCGTGGCCGCCGATACGGTAGGCGTCGGTGGTGATCAGGGCCAGCTTTTCCGGACCGTGGCGCATCACGCAGCGCGCGGCCAGCTTGGCGGTGGTAGTGGTCTTGCCGACGCCGGTCGGGCCGACCAGGGCGAACACGCCGCCCTGGTCGAGCAGCGTATCCTCGTCTGCCATCGTGGTGAGGTTGCGCGCCAGCACGGTCTTGATCCAGCGCATCGCCTCGGCGGCGTCCTTGTTGGCCGGCATCTTGTCGATCAGGTAGCGCGACAGCGAGGCCGAAAAGCCGGCGGCCAGCATCTCGCGCAGCACGACCGCCTTTTGCGGCTCGCGCGCCTGGGTGCCGCCCCAGGACAGTTCGGCCAGCTGGGACTCCATCATGCCGCGCATGGCGCGCAGTTCGTTCATCATCCCGCTCATGTCGGCGGCGGCCGCTTCCTTTGCCTGGGCGAGCGCGGCCGACATCATCGAGCTCATCGCGTCCATGTCGAAGGCCGGCCGGGCCTGGGGCGCGCGGCGCTGGGCGTGGCTGTGCTCGATAGCGAAGTCGGTGTCCTGCGGCGCGGCGGCGCGGCGGCTTGCATAGATCTGTTCCGGCGTGGCGGCGGGCGCGGCGCGGCGGCGGTTCACGAAGCCTTGCGGCTCCGGCTCGAAGGCGTTCAGGTCCAGGCGCGGCTGCGGCTGGGCCATGTCGGTGCCGGGCGCCGGCGCGGCCAGCGAGGCGACATCGTCGTTGTCGAGCGCAAGGATTTCGACGACGCCGTCGACGGGACGGTTCGACAGGATGACGGCATCGGGGCCGAGCGCATCGCGCACCTTGCGCAAGGCTTCCCGGGATGTTGCCGCTGTAAATTTCTTCACATTCATCTTATTCTCCGCACTGCTCGTTCGATTGATACCGGCACGCATGCAGCCGGTCTATGGCAGTGATTATTAACGATGCCGTGGAGCAAGCATCCGGCGAAAAGGATGGGGAAAGCGGTCTAATTCGATGTAGCGGGGGAAATCAGGCGTGGGCGGCGCCAGGCCGCGGCGGTACGGGTGTCGCGCGGGGCATGCGGCGCCCCGGCACGCGCATTGCCTACGCGAAGGTCTCGGCCGCGCCCAGCAGCGGCGCGTGCGCGTCCTTGTCCGCCAAATGCGGCGCGAACGCGATCGGCCAGTCGATGCCGATGGCCGGATCGTTCCAGCGCAGCGTGCGCTCGCATGCGGGATGCCAGTAGTCGGTCGTCTTGTACAGGCATTGCGCGCGTTCGCCGAGGACGGCGAAGCCATGCGCGAAGCCGGGCGGGATCCACATCTGGCGCCGGTTCTCGGCGCTCAGGACTTCGCCCACCCAGCGGCCGAAGGTCGGTGCGGAGCGGCGCAGGTCGACGGCGACGTCGAACACGCTGCCCTCGGTCACGCGCACCAGTTTGCCCTGCGCGTGCCGGATCTGGTAATGCAGGCCGCGCACGACGCCCCCCAGCGACAGGCTTTCGTTGTCCTGCACGAACGGGGTGTCGATGCCGGTCGCCGCGGCGAAGTCGCGCGCGTTGAAGGTTTCGACGAAGCTGCCGCGCGCGTCCTCGAAGGCGTGCGGCACCAGGATCAGCACCTCGGGAATGGCGGTCGGCGTTACGGTCAGTCGCATGGTCGTTCGATCTCGGGCACGGCGCAAAACCCGGAGTATACGGCAGCGCGGTGCGCGCGCGCCAAGGAGGGCTAACCTGCGCCCACCAGGCTGGTCACGCGGATCGTCTTGGTCTCCGGAATTTCCGAATGCGACAAGACCTTCAGTTGCGGCAGCGCGCGGCGCAGGAAGCGCGACAGCAGCACGCGCAGCGGACCCGGTACCAGCAGCACCGGCGTATGTCCCATCGCTTCCTGCTGCTGGGCCGCGTTGTGCGCTTGCTGGGCGATGGTGTCGGCCAGGCCCGGCTCGATGCCGGTGCCGTCGCCGCCCGCGCCCAGGGCTTGCATCAGCAGGCGCTCGAGGCGGTTGTCCAGCGTCATCACGTTCAGTTCGTTGGTGCCGGGGAACAGCTGCTGCACGATCGCCCGGCCCAGCGCGATGCGCACCAGCGCCGTCAGCTCGCCCGGGTCCTGGACGCCGGCGTGCTCGGACAAGGTTTCGATGATGGTGCGCATGTCGCGGATGTGCACGCCTTCGACCAGGAGGTTCTGCAGTACTTTTTGCAGCGTCGCCAGCGACACCGCCTTCGGCACCAGGTCTTCGACCAGCTTCGGCGTTTCCTTGCCCAGGTGATCGAGCAGGGCCTGGACTTCCATGCGGCCCAGCAGTTCCGAGGCGTGCGTCGTGATCAGGTGGTTCAGGTGGGTCGCGACGACGGTGCCGGCATCGACCACGGTATAGCCCAGGTTCTGCGCTTCGTCGCGCATGCCGGACTCGATCCACACGGCCGGCAGGCCGAAGGCCGGATCGGTGGTCGCCTGGCCCGGCAGCGTGCCGCTCGCCATGCCCGGATTGATCGCCAGGAACTGGCCGTTGATCGCCTCGCCGGCGCCCACTTCCACCCCTTTCAGGGTGATCCGGTAGGCCGACGGCTTCAGTTCCAGGTTGTCGCGGATGTGCACGGGCGGCGCCAGGAAGCCGACTTCCTGGGCGAATTTCTTGCGGATGCCCTTGATGCGCTTGAGCAGCTCGCCGCCCTGGGTCTTGTCGACCAGCGGAATCAGGCGGTAGCCCACTTCCAGGCCCAGCGTATCGACCGGCATGATGTCTTGCCAGCTCGCTTCCTCGGTCTCGCCGCCGCCCGCGCGTTCGGCGCCGGCGGCCGCCTCGCCGGCGGCGGCCTGGGCCTCGCGCTCCGGGGCGTTGCGGGCCCGCTTGGCCAGCAGGTAGCCGCTGCCGCCCAGCACCGCGCCCAGCAGCAGGAAGACCAGGTTCGGCATGCCCGGGATCAGGCCCATGCCGGCGATGATGCCGCCGGTGATGTACAGCACTTCGGGCTTGGCGAACAGCTGGCCGATCATCTGGCCGCCGATGTCCTGGTCGTTGGCCACGCGCGAGACGACCATGCCGGCCGCGATCGAGATGATCAGGGAAGGAATCTGCGCCACCAGGCCGTCGCCGATGGCCAGCAGCGTATAGGTCTTGGCGGCGTCGCCGACGGCCATGTCGTGCTGCACCACGCCGACGATCAGGCCGCCGATGACGTTGATCAGCGTGACCATGATGCCGGCCACGGCATCGCCCTTGACGTATTTCGAGGCGCCGTCCATGGCGCCGTAGAACTCGGCTTCCTGCGCCACTTCCGTGCGCCGCTTGCGCGCTTCGGGCTCGGTGATCATGCCGGCGTTCAGGTCGGCGTCGATCGCCATCTGCTTGCCCGGCATCGCATCCAGGGCGAAGCGCGCGCCGACTTCGGCGATACGGCCCGCGCCCTTGGTGACGACGGTGAAGTTGATGATGGTGAGAATCACGAAGACGACGATACCGACCGTGTAGTTACCGCCGATCAGGAAGTGGCCGAAGGCTTCGATCACCTTGCCGGCCGCCGCGCCGCCGGTATGCCCTTCGGTCAGCACGATGCGGGTGGAGGCCACGTTCAGCGACAGGCGCAGCATGGTCGACACCAGCAGGATCGCCGGGAAGGCCATGAAGTCGAGCGGCTTGACCGTGTAGAGCGCGGTCAGGAGCACGATCACCGACAGCGCGATATTAAAGCTGAAGAACAGGTCGAGGACGAAGGCCGGCAGCGGCAGGATCATCATCGCCAGCAGCAGGATGATCAGGATCGGCGCGGCCAGGGCATTGCCCCTGGCGCCGATACCGGCCATCCAGCCAGGCATTCTCAAACGATTCATCGTGCGGCTCCGTTATTCGTATCGGGTGCGGGATCGGGCTGGGCGCGCGATGCCGGGTTCAGCGGGTCCATCTCGGGCGGCACCGGCAATGCCGTCGGGCGATCCGGATAATGGCCGCCGACCTTGCTGTAATGACGCAGCTGGAAGACATAGGCCAGCACTTCGGCCACCGCCGAGTACAGCTTCTCGGGAATCTCGTCGTCGATCTCGGTGTGCTTGTACAGGGCGCGGGCCAGCGCCGGCGCTTCGAGCAGCGCGACATTGTTGGCGCGCGCCAGTTCGCGGATCTTGGCCGCGACTTCATCGGCGCCCTTGGCGACGACGCGCGGCGCCCCGCCCTGCCCGTCGGTGTACTTCAGCGCCACCGCGTAGTGGGTCGGGTTGGTCACCACGACATCGGCGCCAGGTACATTCTGCATCATGCGGTTGCGCGCCATTTGCCGCTGCATCTGGCGAATCTTGCCCTTGATCTGGGGATTGCCGTCCGATTCCTTCGATTCCTGGATCACTTCCTGGCGTGTCATCTTCAGCTTGTTGTTGTAGTGCCAGACCTGCCAGGGAGCGTCGATCAGGGCCACCACGCCGAGCGAGCCGACGATGAAGAGGAAGGCGCGCGCCATCAGGTCGGCCACGTGGCCGGTGCCGGCGCCGAGCGGCTCGACGGCCAGACCCAGCACGGCGTCCTTCTGGCTCATGACGACGATCCAGGCGACGCAGCCGACCAGTACCGTCTTGGCGATGGCCTTGAGCAGTTCGATCAGGGCGTTGGTGCTGAACATGTTGCCCAGGCCGCTGATCGGATTGAGCTTCATGAAGTTCGGCATGAAGGCCTTGGAACTGAAGTTGAAGCCGCCGATCAAGAGCGGCGCGGCGAGCGCGACGAGCATGATCGCCAGCGCCAGCGGCAGGCAGGCCAGCAGCACGCCGCCGACGTCGTTGCCGATGCGCTCGAGCAGGACGGCCGGGTTGTAGACCTGTTCGCGGTCGAGCGTAAGGCCCGAGGCCAGGGCGGCGGACAGGCGGCCGGCCAGGCTGTCGCCGGTAATCCACAGGCCGGCGCCGGCGGTCATCAGGACAGCGAAGGTGGCCAGCTCGCGCGAGCGGGGAACGTCGCCGTCCTCGCGCGCCTTCTCCAGTCTCCTGGGAGATGCGTCTTCTGTCTTTTCCGCGTCGCTGTCGCCTGCCATGAGCCCTTCCCCGGTCGCCGTTCATCCATGCAAGACGGGATTATCGCTGATGTTGCTCTACGTCCATACTTGAAACAGGATGCGAAAGCGCCGCCAATTCGTCCGGTTCGGGACAGGCCGGCCGGCAAGGCGACGCGACGATGCCATTCCCGCATCGGGCAGACGGATGCCAAAAAACCAGGCGCTGTCACCGCTGCGTGTAGAAATTGAACTGCTGGCCTCTGCCGAGGTCGAACTGCTGTTCGACCACCGGATTCAGGCAGTGGCTAAGTACTCGCCCAAAAATAAATGTGCTTTTGACTGCCAGAACCGGCGCGTTGCTGCGTTGGCCCTGTCCGCTTGCGGTGCTTGCAGTGCTCGGGCTGCGGCGCACTCGCCGCCTTGCACCGCATCCGGTTCTGTTTGCCAAAATTCACATTTATTTCCGGTCGAGTACTTAGCACGCTTCCATGGCGTTGCCTCACGCTACTTGCCGAATTACCTGGGCTGGCGCCGGGCGCTCGATGGCGAGCGCATTGCGTCACCGGAGCGCTTCCTGCGAGCGGCAATGGGACTCGTCGACACGTAACGGTGACAGCGCCAAAAACCACAGCATTCGAGAATGACTGTGGTTGCTTGTGTCGCGCCGTATCAGGATTGTGCGGAGACCGGCTCGGAGTCCATCGAAGGCATGGAAGCGCGCGTCGGCTGCGGCCGCGTCGCGCGGCGCCGGCGCGCACGCGATGCGGACGCCAAGTACCAGTAGAAAGCCAGGTACAGGCCGAAGCTGACCAGGGTGCCCTGCACCAGCAAGTTGGAATCCTGCGGGAAGCGCACCGCGAACCAGGCCGGCACGGCGGCCAGGACCCAGGAAAACGGCGACACGCAGGCATTGCGCAGCGGGGCGCGGAACTTGCGGAAATAACGGCCGGCGACGGCGATCTTGACCAGGCTATGCAGGTGGCAGCTGTCGGGCTGGCCCGGATGGCGCCGGCACCACAGGCGGCGCACGATGGTAAACACGGTTTCGAAGCACGGGTAGGCGCAGGCCAGCAGCGGCGCCCAGGAAGACACTTGCGGATTGCGGTACACCAGCGTCACCGACAGCCAGGCCAGCAGGAAGCCGAGCAGGTAGGCGCCGCCGTCGCCCAGGAACAGCTTACCGAACGGGAAATTGACGAGGAAGAAACCCATCGTGACGGCGCAGACGATGAAGCAGGTGCGCGCCAGCTCGGCGTCGCCGCAGTCGAGGGCGATCAGGCCGACGGCGGCCAGGCCGATCACGACCGTGCCGCTGGCCAGGCCATTGAAACCGTCGATGATATTGACTGCATTGGCCATGCCGCCCACGGCGAACGCGGTAAACAGGACCGACAGCGGCAGCCAGGTCAGGACCGCGTCGAGCAGGTCGACGCCGGTATGCACGATGCTCACGCCAGTCAGGGCCCAGCAGGCCACGCCGCTGGCCATGGTCGCGACCAGGCGCGCGCCGATCGAGACGCGGCGCGTCAAGTCTTCGGCGATGCCGAACAGAAAAGCGGGCGCGGCTGCGCTGAGCAGCGGCGCGAGCAGGCGCTGCTGCGACTCGGACGAGAAGGCGCAGGCCGCGATGAGCCCAAGCATGATGGCCAGCCCGCCGATGCGGGGAGTGGGCACGCTATGGAATTTTTGAACGCCGGCGGTGGCGTCCAGCGTGAACCTGCCGTGCCAGCGCGTCGTCGCGACCAGCAACAGGGAACACACCAGCGTCACCGCCAGGCCGAGTTCAAAAACAAAGATGTTGGTTTCTGTTGGATCCATAAATGAGACTTGATTAGCCGCCGAATTCTAACGCATTTCTCTGAAGAAAGCATCAAGCTGCCAAAGGGTGTGTGTGAACGCGTCTATTCCAGGCAGAGCCGGCAGCGCTTCGATGCACATTAGGTAAGTGGCTGATTATATGTGGCGTTTTCGCGAATCTTTATCTGAATTGAGTAATGGCAATAAATATTGGAACGGTTCTTCATAATATTTTGAGACATTTTTTTACAGTTTATGACGTATTTCCGCGACGTTTCACAGGCGAATATTTACATCCAGTTACACCTTATCTTGGAGTGGCGAATGAAGTTCTTTCCTTTCGTTCAATATCGTTGCCTGATAATATTCATTTTGTTGCTCTTATCGGTTTCCGCGCGTGCGCAGGCAATGACCGGGCAGGATCTCGATGCCGCCAGGGGCGCGCTCGCATTACGCATCCTCGAAGCGCACGCCGATTCGCTGGCAAGCCAGCGCGATGCCGAAACCCGCCACGCCGCCCGCCAGGCCGAGCGCACCGCCCTGCTGGCACGCCTGCCGCCGGCGGCGACCCGCCCGCTCGAAGGCCGGCTCGACACGCGCCAGTTCGGCGCCGCCGGCTTGGTGCGCGCCTTCGACCTGGCCCATGCGCTGGCCGCCGACGTCTGCGCTGCCTTGCCGCACGATGCGCGCACCGCGGTCTACGACTCGGCGACGAGCGCCGGCATCCTGGCCGCCCGCAGCGTTAACGATGCACTCGTGCGTTTGGCTGACGAGCTGGCACGCCGCAACAAGGAAATGCAGCGCTATATCGAGGCCCGCACGCCCCCCGGGGCGGTCTCCGGCACCCTGGCCGTCGCGTTGACGGTGGTGCCGGCGATGCTGCGCGCCTCGGCCGATACCGCCGCCCTGTTCAAGAGCGACGTCACGGCGTCCGGCATGGCCTACGGCGAAGGCGCGCGCGCGCTGTTCGTCAGCGCGCTGGCCGAAGCGTGTCCGCAGCGGATCGCGGGCCTGGGCGGCGGCTATCTGGGCGAACTCGACACCGTCCAGCACGAGCGCTTGCTCGGCAAGCTGCGCGCGCTCGCCGCGCACCGCGCCGACTACGCGAACCGGATCGGGACGCTGCAACGGCTGCTCGACGCCGCCAAGGGCGACGAGAAGCGCGACATGGCGGCGGTGGCCGCGGCCGCAGGGGCGGTGCTGAAGGCAGTCGACGCCTTCACCGACGCGCTGCGCGCCGGCGAGACGGGCGACGGGAGTGCGCTCACGAATGCCGCACGCTACCTCGGCTACGCCCAGCGTACCGAGGGCGCGCCGGTGCTCGACTTCGACCTGCGCCTGGAGGGAATGAGCATCGTCCAGGACAAGCTGTTCAGCGGGCAAAAGCTGCGCCTGTCGGCGATCGCGCTGCTGTGGTACCGGGTGCACGGGGCGGACGGGAGCTTGCGGCTGGCGCGCACGGCGCGCAGGATGGCGGAACCGGTGGAAGTGGACTTGCGTGGCGGGCCCGTCGCGGGCGGGTTCTGGCAATTCTGACACGCCGGCATCCAGCCCGCATCAGGGCTTCACGAGCGTCTGCGCGATCGCCCCGAACACCGACCTTCCCTGCTCCTCGAGCATCTCGATCCGGATCGTATCGCCGAAGCGCATGAACGGCGTACTCGGCGCCCCGTGCGCGATCGTTTCCAGGTAACGCTGCTCGGCAATGCACGCATACCCCGGCGCCACCGCCCCCTTGCGCGCGCCGTCCTTGTTCGACACCGGGCCCGCGCCGACGATGCTGCCGGCGCGCACCGGTCGCGTCTTGCACAGGTGCGCCACCAGTTGCGGGAAATTGAAGGCCATGTCGGCGCCGGCATCGGGCTGGCCGACGAGGTGGCCGTTCCAGGTGGTGCGCAGCCGCAAGTGGACCTTGCCGCCGCGCCAGGCCTCGCCCAGCTCGTCGGGCGTTACCGCCACCGGGGAAAAGGCGGTGGCCGGCTTCGACTGCAGGAAGCCGCCGCCCGGCGCGGACTCGTCGGGCGCCAGGGCGCGCAGCGACACGTCGTTGACCAGCGCCAGCAGCCGGATGCGGCCGTGCGCCTCGTCCGGCGTGGCCGCGGTCGGCACGTCGTCCAGGATCGCCGCCAGGCCCGCGCCGAAATCGATGCCCCAGGCCTCGAACGCCAGGACGAGATCGTCGCAGGGTCCGAACAGCGCCTCGGCGGCGCCCTGGACCATGGGCGGTTCGTCGGACGGTCGCGCCGGCGTGCCGTCGCCGCGTGCGCGCTGCCGGAGCAGGAGATGGTTGGTCCAGGCCGCGCCCGTGGTCCAGCCGTAGGCACGCGGCAGCGGCGCCATGCAGTTGGCGGGGTCGAAGTCGAAGGCGCGCCGTGCCTGGCCGTGGTTCAGCTGGGCATACAGGTGCTCGAGCTGGGGCGCGATGAAGGCCCAGTCGTCGAGCGCGGCCTGCATCGTCGGGGCAATGGCGTCGGCCATGTGCGCGGTTTTCAGGTCGCGCGCGACGACGGCAAGCTGGCCGTCGCGGCTGCCGTCCTTGAGCGTTGCAAGTTTCATTGGCGGGAAGACGAAGGGTCAAGCCCGCCATTGTACGGTCAGAAAGTGCCGAGCATGCCGATGCCCAGCGAACGCTGGAAATAGTTGTAGTCGACCAGGCTCTGGCCATAGCCGGCGAAGGCCTGGGCATAGCCTTTCAGGTTGCCGGCCAGCGGAAAGGCCCAGCCGGCCTGGATTGCGCCGCGTTCGGTATGGAAGTTATAGCGCAGCGTCGACGAATAGACATGGCCCTCGCGGCGGTAAGCCAGCGCCAGGTCGCCGCGCCCCATGTAGTCGACGATGTCCGGGTTGTCGTCGTCGTCTTCGCTCAAGCGTTTCCAGACGCGGCCGGTGGCCGAGAAGCCGCCCTTTTCGATGCCGAGCTGGCCATACACCCGATTCCAGCTGCGCGAGAGCGTGCCTGACTGGCCATTCGACTGGTGGTTCACGCCCAGGCCCGCGTGGGTCAGCTTGACACCGCCGAGCCCGATCGCCAGCGGCACGATCGCCATCACTTCCGGCTGGTAATTGGTTTCGCGGAAGGGGCTCGAGGCCTTGCTGTTGGCGGCCTGCCAGAAACTGTTCTGGGTATAGCCGAACCACAGGTCGACCGGTTTCCCGAATGCGCCTTCCATCATCTTGAGCTTGAAGCTGAGCTGGTAAGCCAATTCGCTCTTCGACAGGCGGATGTCATCGCCGTTGAGCTCGCGGAACACCTGGTAGGGCGCCTCGTTCTGGCGATACGAGCGGTTCACGATCAGGTAGTTGGTATGGTGCGGGCGGAACTTGAAGACGCCGCGGCGGTAAGGCTGGTCGAGCTCCCAGTGATCGAGCTGGCTGAACCTGGCGCTGCTTTCGGCCGACGGTTGCGCCGTCACGACCGCAACGGTGGCCGTGGCGGGCGCCGTACCGTCGGTGGTGGCTGGATTGACGACGACGGCCGCTTCGGTACGCGGCGCGGGAACGGCGGCGAGCTTGTCGAAACAGGCCAGGCGCAATGCGCCATCTCCGATATTGGCGCAATCGGACAGCAGTTTCGGCGCTTCTTGCGCAAGGGCGTTGGCGCTGGCCAGCAGAGGGAGGGAAATCAGGAGGGTACGGTAGGGAAGCGGCATCGTGGACGGTAAGCAGTTGCGAAAATACGCCGTCGCATCCGACCGCAGCAGCGTATCGACACGAGCTGACGCGGGTCAATACGTATTTTGCATGAAAACGCCTATTCCCGTCGCACAGATAAGCTCAGGTGACAGGTACCAGCAAATCGAGTTGCTCCTGCTCCAGGTAACACCATTCCCCTTCTTTCAGGCCCAACGCATCCAGCGTCAGCTGGCCGATGGCCGACCGATGCAGCGCCTCGCAATGGTTGCCGGCCGCGGCCAGCATGCGCTTGACCTGGTGGTATTTGCCCTGTTCGAGCACGATCTCGATGCCGTTCTCGCCGCGCGCCACGCAAGACAGCGCGCGCAGGGGCGCCGGCTCGTCGTGCAATTGCACGCCCGCCAGGAGCTGCGCCACCAGTGCAGGAGTCACCGGCTCGGCCGTCGTGGCCTGGTAGACCTTCGGCACATGGCGCTTGGGCGACGACTGGGCGTGGATGAAGGGGCCGTCGTCCGACATCAGCAGCAGGCCGGTGGTGTCGTGGTCGAGGCGGCCAACCGGCTGCACCTCACGCCAGGAAAACTGTTCCGGCAGCAGCGTCAGCACGCCCGGATGGTGGCTCGGCTTGCGCGAGCATTCGAAACTGGCCGGCTTGTAGAGCGCGATGTAGACGCGCTCGCGGTAGACCCATTCTTCGTCGAACACGGTCAGCACCAGGCCAGTCGTGTCGACCGCCGCCTTGTAGTTGTCGGCGATCGCGCCATTGACGGCGACGTCGCCATCCTCGATCAGGGCGCGGCAGTACTTGCGGGTGCCGAATCCCTGCGATTGCAAGATACGGTCCAAGGATAATTTACTCATGGGCGAGACTTTAACAGAAGGGCCAGGGGCGGCAAAGGCGGCGCTCTTCCTGCTCTTCTGTTTCCATGAAGATTGGAACTAGGCACCCGTTTGCGATAAATCAATCGTATTGGGTGATCCGTTGATAGACTTCAACTCCATTAGGAATCGACCTACAGCGCGTCCGCATTGGATGAGGAACCGCTAGGACTAATTACTCAACACACAGAGGACGACATGCAAGCAGCGAAACTAGTGCCCTACGATGCCGCCACCCCCACCGTCGCCTCGGCCTCGGTCCGGGCTGCGCGCCTGTCGCTGGCGCGCGCTCAGTGCGCCAACTTTCCTACCCGCCTGGCGCTGGCGCGCTGGACCAGCGGCGGCAATGCGCCGCATGTGCATGGACATAGCAATCCGCCGCTGCGCGCCGCCTGGTTTGCACGGGCGCAGCGCGATTTCCAGGCCTGGCTCGAAAAGGGCGGGTTCGTCCAGCATGAAGAGCCGGCAGCCGAAGACGGCGCCGCGCCAACCATGCAGGCTGGCCTGCGCCACCCGTAATTTCAGCCGCGCTGCCCGTGCGCGCCGGATCTCCCCGCCGATTGTGTGCGGCGCGGACAAATCGCGCCGATTACATGCGGACGCACAAATGAAAACGACGGCTTGCGCCGTCGTTTTCGCTCCCGGGAAGGGCTGTTACTCTGAGGAAATGAATTCACTCGAAACCGCACGCATGCGGGTAGTAGCGTCACCAGATTTAAACGATTGCGAACAGGTTGGCACGTGTTGTTGATCGCCCTCCTGGAAAGAACTACAAGGTTCACTATAGTCCATATTGCGGAACATTCAAGGATATATTGAGCACAATCATTGAGCACAATCAGTTAAGTTTAGGAAGTGTCGAGCGCGACATTGCCTTCAGCGCCCCCTCGCCCACCGAGGCACCGAACTTCTTCAAGACCCGCTCCGGCAAACCTTCGTGCGCCGTATAGTCGACGATGTCTTCGGCTTTCACGATATCGCGCGCGACCGTGTCGACTGTGCCGAAACCGTCGGCCAGGCCCATGTCGACCGCTTTCACGCCAGTCCAGTACAGGCCCGAGAACATTTCCGGGGTTTCCTTCAGGCGCGTACCGCGGCCCGTGCGCACCACCGTGATGAATTGCTGGTGGATCTCGTTGAGCATTTCCTGGGCGTGCGCGCGGTGCTTGTCGGACTGCGGGCTGAACGGATCGAGAAACCCCTTGTTCGTGCCCGCCGTCATCAGGCGCCGTTCGACGCCGAGCTTGTCCATCGTGCCGGTAAAGCCGAAACTGTCCATCAGCACGCCGACCGAGCCGACGATGCTGGCCTTGTTGACGTAGATGCGATCGGCCGCGGCGGCAATATAGTAGCCGCCCGAGGCGCAAATTTCGTCGACCACGACATACAGCGGCTTGTCCGGATAGCCGCGCTTCAAGCGCAGGATCTCGTCGACGATGATGCCGGCCTGTACCGGACTACCGCCGGGGCTGTCGATGCGCAGCACCACGGCCGCCGAGCCGGCGTCGGCAAATGCCTTGTTCAGCGAAGGGATGACATTGTCGGCCGCGCCGCTGCCTTCCGCTTCGATCTCGCCGTTAATTTCGATCAAGGCGGTGTGGCGGCCCAGGTTTTCGTCGTCGCTGCCGAAGCTCAGGTCGAGGTAGGTCCAGAGGCCGACCACGACGACGGCGAGGAAGGCGAGCCGGAAGAAAATGCTCCAGCGCCGCGCCGAGCGCCGCTCCTTGATCGTGGCGAACACGAGTTTTTCAAGCGTGTCGCGTTCCCAGTTGCCCGCCGTCGGGTTAGCGGTGAAATGCTCCTCGCCGTCGTTCTTGATATGTTCGCTCATTAAGGTTTCTCGAGGCCCCGTGAGTTGAATGAATACAGCTTGATATCAGGTGCCGGCCGCCAGGCCGACCTGCCCGTCCGGCAGCCAGTACACCTTGCCGTCATGCTCGCGCACCGCGATCGGGCGCAGCTTGCCGCCGCGGCAGGGACCGCCCGCGCAGGCGCCGGTGTCGGGCTGGTAGACGGCGCCATGTGTCGCGCACATGAGGAATTCACCGCTCGACTCGAAAAACTGGCCTTGCACCCAGTCCAGTTCCATCGGCACATGCGCGCAGCGGTTCAGGTAGGCATACGGCGCGCCCCGGAAGCGCACGACGAAGCCGGTGGTCGCCTCGCCGAAGACGGCCACCGGAAAGCGCACGCCCTCCCCGCCGTCGACCAGCAGGTGCGAATCGCAGATCGGCACTTCGGGCATCGCCTGGGACATCGACGTCACGCGTACTCGGCCAGCCAGGCGTGCAGCTCGACCGCGGAGCGGGCCGAATACAGCGGACGGCAGGCTTGCAGCTGGTCGACCGGATGCGCGCCGTACTCGACGGCGATGGCGGCGGCGCCGGCGTTTTTCGCCATCAATAAATCGTGCGTGGTGTCGCCGATCATCACCGTGCGCCGCATGTCCTGGCCCAATTCGCGCGTCAGCTCCTGCAGCATGGCCGGATGGGGCTTGGAAAACGTTTCGTCGGCACAGCGCGTGGCGTCGAACAGCGACAGCAGTCCGGCCGCGTTCAGCGCCCGGTTCAAGCCGACACGGCTCTTGCCCGTCGCCACAGCCAGGAAATAGCCTTGCTGGGAAAGTTCGTTCAACATTTCTCGAACGCCCTTGAACAACACCAGTTCGTGGTCTTTCGTCAGGAAATGGTAGCGGTAGCGCTCGACCATGCGAGGGTACATCGCCGCCGGCATGTCGGGCACGGCGGCCTGCATCGCCTCGGGCAGGGCCAGGCCGATGACATGCGAGGCGGCTTCGTCGCTGGGCACCGGCAGGCCGAGGTCGCGCGCGGCCGCCTGGATGCACTTGACGATGGCGACCGTGCTGTCCATCAGCGTGCCGTCCCAATCGAAGACGATCAGATCAAATTGCTTTCTTGGCATTTCTTCCGGCCTGATGCCGGCTCCTCTTATTTACCTCGTCAACCGACGGTTCAATTCATTGCTTGCCCTAAGCTTAACAAGAAACGGTCACATTCCGCAGGCAAGGGTGCTTGCAAGGTCATCGGCTTGCCGGATTCCGGATGCGCGAACGTGATTTTATAGGCGTGCAGAAACATTCGACGCAAGGCGCCGCGCCGCGCGTCGGCCTTTTGGAATTGCTTGTTCAAGGTGAAGTCGCCGTATTTCTCGTCGCCGAGGATGGGAAAACCGGACGAGGCCAGGTGCACGCGAATCTGGTGGGTGCGCCCGGTTTTCAGTTCCGCTTCGAGCAAGGCGACATTTTCCCATTTGCGCAGCAAATTGAAGATCGTATGCGATTCCATGCCGCCGGCCTGGACCACGACGCGGCGCTCGCCGTCGGGCGTCGAAAATTTATGCAGCGGCAGTTTCACGTGCTGGCGCTTGTTGATCCAGTCGCCGGCCACGGCGGCCAGGTAACGCTTGTCGGTCAGTCCATCGCGCATCTGCTCGTGCAAATTGGTCAGCGCCGAGCGTTTTTTCGCCAGCAGCAGCAATCCCGAGGTTTCGCGGTCGAGCCGGTGCACCAGTTCGAGGAACTTGGCGTCCGGGCGCGCGGCGCGCAGCTGTTCGATCACGCCATACGACACGCCCGAGCCACCATGCACGGCCACGCCGGCCGGCTTGTCGATCACGAGTAGATGCGCGTCTTCGTGGACGACGCGAAATTCGGCGCCCGGCACCGGTGCGGCATGTGTCTTTTCCGCCAGGCGGATCGGCGGAATGCGCACCAGGTCGCCTTCGACGAGGCGGTACAACTGGTCGATACGGCCCTTGTTGACGCGCACTTCGCCGGAACGCAGGATGCGGTAAATGTGGCTTTTCGGTACGCCCTTACAGACGCGCAGCAGGTAGTTATCGATGCGCTGTCCAGCTTCTTCTTCGGTGATCGTGACGAAAGTTGCAGCTAACGCCTGTGATGAAGGGGGAACCACGCCGTTTTGCATCTTCATGTGGACTGTCTTCCCAGAAATTCTCTCTAAGTCCTTCATTTTGAATATATAATCGACAGGCGGCGGTCAAACCTCTGCAGGTGTAAGAATTAAAACGATATTTTACACAGGGGCGCGCTCCATCGGCCCCGCAGGCATGCAAATTCGATGGAAAAAACGTGTACGCACATTCCTGCGTCGATCAGGGTTGCACCGCAGTTGTAATCGGATCGCGTGCAGGAGTGCCGGATTGGATTGTTTGGAACTGTAAGGATAAGTACCGGCAAGCTTGCCCCGGCAAGCTCGCTGGTTGATGGTGTCGATAACGCTTGTCGTTTCGCCCGACCCGTTGCAAGCCTCCTGCTCAAGGCTTGAAAGACAAGGCTGATTAATTCGCCTGTCGTCGAAGTTTTGTGTGTTCGCTGTAAACGGTCAGGCTGGTAGTTGCGCGCACCGCCCCCCCTGTCGTGCCGCTCGATGAGCGCCCCGGGTGCGGCGTGCCCTCGGCATGACGATCGATTCCATTTGCGCCCCGTTGCGGCAGCGAGCCCCTTGCGTCGCTCTGCCGCACGCCCGGGCATACCCCCCTCCAGCTCTCCCCTCCCGCGTATGTCCCTATAGTATTGCCGCCCTGGCAAGGCGGCTTTGGAACGGCCCATGGGCCGCGGAGTCAATAATGAAACGTATGTTGTTTAACGCAACGCAGCAGGAAGAATTGCGCGTTGCTATCGTCGATGGCCAGAAACTGATCGACATCGATATCGAAACGGCCGGACGCGAACAGCGCAAGTCGAATATCTACAAGGGTGTCATCACCCGCATCGAACCCTCCCTCGAAGCTTGCTTCGTCAGCTATGGCGAAGACCGCCACGGCTTCCTCCCCTTCAAGGAAGTTGCCCGCACTTATTTCCGTGACGGCGTCGACGTGCGCAATGCCTCCATCAAGGAAGCGCTGCGCGAAGGCCAGGAAATCATGGTGCAAGTCGAAAAGGAAGAACGCGGCAACAAGGGCGCCGCCCTGACCTCGTTCATCTCGCTGGCCGGCCGCTACCTGGTATTGATGCCGAACAACCCGCGCGGCGGCGGCGTGTCGCGTCGCGTCGAAGGCGAAGAGCGCCAGGAACTGCGCGAGACGATGGACAAGCTGGACCTGCCGCAAGGCATGTCGGTGATTGCCCGTACCGCCGGCATCGGCCGCAACGTCGAAGAACTGCAGTGGGACCTGAATTACCTGATGCAACTCTGGCGCGCGATCGAAGGCGCCGGCAAGTCGGCGTCGGGCGCCTTCCTGATTTACCAGGAATCGTCGCTGGTCATCCGCGCCATCCGCGATTATTTCCAGCCCGACATCGGCGAAGTCCTGATCGACACCGACGACATCTACGAGCAGGCCCAGCAGTTCATGAGCCACGTGATGCCGGACATGGCGCACCGCGTCAAGCGCTACAGCGACGACGTGCCGCTGTTCTCGCGCTTCCAGATCGAACACCAGATCGAAACGGCCTACGCGCGCACCGTGCCGCTGCCCTCGGGCGGCGCGATCGTCATCGACCATACCGAAGCGCTGGTCTCGATCGACGTCAACTCGGCACGCGCCACGCGCGGCTCGGACATCGAGACCACCGCCTTCAACACCAACTGCGAAGCGGCCGACGAAGTGGCGCGCCAGCTGCGTCTGCGCGACCTGGGCGGCCTGATCGTCATCGACTTCATCGACATGGAAGTGGCGAAAAACCAGCGCGAGGTCGAAACCCGCCTGAAAGACGCCCTGCACCATGACCGTGCCCGCGTGCAAATGGGCAAGATTTCGCGCTTCGGCCTGATGGAACTGTCGCGCCAGCGCCTGCGTCCATCGCTGTCCGAAGGCTCGCACGTGACCTGCCCGCGCTGCTCGGGCACCGGCCACATCCGCGACACCGAATCGTCGGCCCTGCAAGTCCTGCGCATCATCCAGGAAGAGGCGATGAAGGAAAACTCGGCCACGATCCATGTGCAAGTGCCGGTCGACGTTGCCGCTTTCCTGCTCAACGAAAAGCGCGGCGAAGTCCTCAAGATTGAAAACCGCCACCGCATCACCGTGATCCTGGTGCCGAACAAGCACCTCGACACCCCGCACTACAAGCTCGAGCGCATCAAGCACGACGATCCGCGCCTGGAAGAAGCGGCCGCCAGCTACACGCTGGCCGAATCGGCCGAAACCGACATGGCCTACAGCAAGCGCCAGAAGGAAGAAGCCAAGCCGCGCCAGGAAGCCGTGGTCAAGACCATCACCCCGGCCCAGCCGGCGCCGGTGGTCGACCGCAGCGAAGCGGCGAAACCGGTCAAGCCGGTCGAGGCGCCGGCCGCACCGGTCGCGCCCGCCGCACCCGAGCCGGTCGGCTTCTTCGCCAGGATCAAGGCCTTCTTCTTCGGCGAGCCGGAAGTGGCCGCCCCCGTCGTGGCCGAGCCGGTCAAGCCTGCGGCACCGGCGCCGGCCGAGCGCGGCGAGCGCAGTGCGCGCGCTCCGCGCTCCAGGAATGGACGCAACGAGGGCCGTACCGGCAAGCCGGAACGTACCCGCGAAGAGCGCGAGACGGTCAAGGCAGGCGTCGACGAGGCCGTCAAGGCGGGCGACGAAGGCAAACCGGCGCGCCCCCCGCGTCCGCCGCGCGAGCCGCGCGCTGCGCGTGAAGCGCGCGAAGGCGCCGAGGTCCAGGCCGCTCCGCGCGCCGAACGCGCGGAGCGTCCGGAACGTGCCGAGCGTCCGGAACGCACCCCGCGCCAGCCGCGCGAACGCGCCGAACGCCAGCAGCCGGTCGAAGCCAAGCTCGAAGAACTGGGCGTGACCACCGCGATCGCGACGCCTGAATCGGAACTGTCGACGACGTCGCCGCACGGCGACGTGCTCGAGCACGCCGTGAAAGCCGTGGCCAGCAGCGGTCCGCAGGGCGAAGAAACCGAGGGCGAAGGCGACGAGCCGCGCCGCCGCCGCCGCCGCGGTGGCCGCAACCGTAACCGCCGCGACCGCGACGGCAACGAGATCGAGCCGGGCGAACATGGCGAACACGAAGGCACGCCGGCATTCATGCCGGTCGCCGACGAGGAAGCCGCGAAAGTCGCCGCCGCCGAGAAGACCGGCCGTGGCCGTGGACGTGGCGAAGGCCGCCAGCAGCACGCCGCCAGGCTGACGCCGTGGCCCTTCCCGACCGCCGCATCGGTCGCCGCGGCGCAAGCCCAGGCGGCCGCCAACGCCGCGCCGGCCCCGCAGCCGGCCCCCGCGCCGGCGCCGTCCTTCGGCGTGCCGGCCGCGACGGGCCAGGCCTGGTTCTTCCCGACGGCCGCATCGATCGCCGCGGCCAAGCCGGCGGCGCAGCCGGCGCAAGCCGCCGCGCCTGCGCCGGTGGCCGAGGCGCCGGTTGTCGAGGCCCCTGCCGCGCCGGCACCGGCGCCGGTCCTTGAGGCCCATGCCGCGCCGGCACCGGTGGCTGAAGCGCCCGTCCCGGCACCTGCACCTGCACCGGCACCTGCGCCAGCACCTGCACCTGCATCGGCACCTGCGCCGGCACCTGTACCTGCGTCGGCACCGGCACCGCAGCTTGCCGTGGCGCCGGCCGCCGCCGACCTGGGCGACGTGCTCGGCGCGGCCGGCCTGACGCTGGCCGCGACCGATCCGGAAAAGCTGCGCGCAGCCCAGGAAGCGGCCGCCCAGGCAGCCGCGCCGGTGCGCGTCGGCCGTGCCCGCAAGCCGGCGCCGAAGCTTGCCGACGAGCCGCTGGTCCAGGTCGACACGCGCCAGTAAGCGCCGCGTCGATCGGCGAAAAGGGAAGCCGCGTGCTTCCCTTTTTTATCTCAATTCCTTATAGCCGAACCCTGGCTGAACCATAGCTGAACCATAGCTGAACCATAGCTGAACCGTATGACCGACCATGCAGCGCCACAGCCGGTTTCCCTGCGCACCGCCTTCCTCTACTGGCTCAAACTCGGCTTCATCAGCTTCGGCGGCCCGGCCGGACAGATCGCGCTGATGCACGCCGAACTGGTCGAGCGCCGCCGCTGGATCTCCGAGGGCCGTTTCCTGCATGCGCTGAACTACTGCATGCTGCTGCCCGGTCCGGAGGCGACCCAGCTGGCCGTCTATATCGGCTGGCTGCTGCACCGCACGCGCGGCGGCATCATCGCCGGCCTGCTGTTCATCCTGCCTTCGCTGCTGATCCTGATCGGACTGGCCTGGATCTATCTTGCCTTCGGGCACCTGCCCTTCGTGAGCGGGATCATGAACGGCATCAAGCCGGCGGTGGTGGCCATCGTGCTGGCTGCCGCCTGGCGCATCGGCAGCCGCACGCTGCGCAACAGGGTCCTGATCGCGATCGCGGTGGCCGCCTTTGTCGCGATCGCGCTGCTCGAGCTGCCCTTCCCGCTGATCGTGCTGGCGGCGGCGCTCTGCGGCGTGGCCGGCGCCCGCCTGCGTCCGGCCGCGTTCCAGCCGGGCGGCTCGCATGCCGCGCGGCACGCCGATGCCGCGCTGCCGCGGCCGCGCGCGCTCATCGACGACGACACGCCCACGCCCGAGCACGCGCGCTTTTCGCGGGCGCGCCTGGCGCTGGTCGTCCTCATCGGCGTCGGCCTGATGCTGTCGGCCTGGCTGATGCTCGCTTACTGGGGCGGCGTGCGCGGCACGCTGGCCCAGATGGGCTGGTTCTTCACCAAGGCGGCCCTGCTCACCTTCGGCGGCGCCTACGCCGTGCTGCCGTATGTCGTGCAAGGCGCGGTCGAGCACTACGGCTGGCTCACGGCGCCGCAGATGATCGACGGCCTGGCGCTGGGCGAAACCACGCCCGGCCCCCTGATCATGATCGTCGCCTTCGTCGGTTTCGTCGGCGGCTGGACCCAGTCCGTGTTCGGCGCGGCCGCGCCCTGGCTGGGCGGCATCGCCGGCGCGAGCGTGGCGGCCCTGTTCACCTTCCTTCCCTCCTTCGTCTTCATCCTGGCCGGCGGTCCGCTGGTCGAGTCCACGCGCGGCAACCTGCGCCTGACGGCGCCGCTGACGGCGATCTCGGCGGCGGTGGTCGGGGTGATCGCGAGCCTGGCGCTCTATTTCGGGCGCGAGGTGTTTTTCGCCGGCGGCAGCGCCCAGCCGCAGGCGATCGTGCTCGGCCTGCTGGCGGCGATCGCCCTCTTGCGCTACAAGGTCGGCACCATCAGCCTGCTCGCCGCCTGTGCGTGCGCTGGCCTCGTGCTATCGTATTGGCATGTCTGAAAAAATCATCATGCTCCACGACCTGCGCGCGCCCGCGCTGGCCGTCCCGGCGGCACCCGCGGCGCCCGTCGGCTACCTGGCCGATGCCCTGGCGCGTCCCTTGCACGACTTGCGCATTTCGGTCACCGACCGCTGCAATTTCCGCTGCGTGTACTGCATGCCCAAGGAAGTGTTCGGCAAGGATTATCCCTACCTGCCGCACGGCGACCTGCTTTCCTTCGAGGAAATCACGCGCGTGGCGCGGCTGTTCGTCGAGCACGGCGTCGAGAAGATCCGCCTGACCGGTGGCGAGCCGCTGCTGCGCAAGAACCTGGAACATCTGGTGGCGATGCTGCGCGCCTTGCCGACGCCCTCGGGCCGCCCGCTCGACCTGACCCTCACGACCAACGGCTCGCTGCTGGCGCGCAAGGCGCGGGCACTGAAGGAGGCGGGCTTGGACCGCGTCACGGTCTCGCTCGACGCGCTCGACGACGCCGTCTTCAAGCGCATGAACGACGTCGACTTCGCGGTGGCCGACGTGCTGGCCGGGATCGAGGCGGCGCACGCCGCCGGACTGGGTCCGGTCAAGGTCAACATGGTCGTCAAGCGCGGCAGCAACGACGACCAGATCGTCCCGATGGCGCGCCATTTCAAGGGTTCGCCGACGATTCTGCGCTTCATCGAATACATGGATGTCGGCGCCTCGAACGGCTGGAACATGGATGAAGTCGTGCCTTCCGGCGAAGTGGTGCGGCGTATCGGTGCCGAGCTGCCGCTGGCGCCGGTTGCCGCCAACTACACCGGCGAGACGGCCGCGCGCTGGCGGTATCTCGACGGCGGTGGCGAGGTCGGCGTCATCTCGAGCGTGACCGGCGCCTTCTGCAAGGATTGCAGCCGCATGCGCCTGTCGACCGAAGGCAAGCTCTACACCTGCCTGTTCGCCACCCGCGGCCACGATTTGCGCGCCCTGCTGCGTGCCGGCCACGGCGACCTGGCGCTGAGCGGCGCGATCGCCGCGGTGTGGCGTGCGCGCACGGACAGGTATTCGGAAACGCGCACGGACGCGACCCGGGCGCTCGAGCCCGGCACACGCAAAGTCGAAATGTCCTATATCGGTGGATAACCCAGGCGGTGGCTACAACATAATGACTCAACAAGCATCGATCAGCGGGCTGATCCTCGCGGGCGGACGCGGCACGCGCATGGGCCAGGTCGACAAGGGCCTGCAGCCCTTCCGTGGCAAGACCATGGCGGCGCACGTCCTCGAGCGCCTCGCGCCGCAAGTGGCGAGCGTGGCGATCAACGCCAACCAGAACCTCGATACCTATGCCGCGCTCGGCGTGCCGGTGTGGCCCGACGACCTGGCCGGTTTCGCCGGACCGCTGGCCGGCATGGAAGCCGGCATGCGGCGCTGCCAGACCGAATTCCTGCTCACCGCGCCCTGCGATTCGCCCTTCCTGCCGCCGGACCTGGCCGCGCGCCTGCTGGCCGCGCTGCGCGCGCAGGATGCCGGCCTGGCGTTCGCCATGACCCAGGAGCCGGGCCGGCGCCCGCAGCCGCATCCGGTGTTCTGCCTGGTCAAGGCATCGCTGCTGCCGATCCTGTCGCAATACCTGGCCGAGGGCGGACGGCGCATGGATGGCTGGTACAAGGACGTGAAGGCGATCGAAGTGCGTTTCGAGGATGCCGACGCCTTCCGCAACATCAATACGCTCGACGAACTCCACAGCCTCGACACGCCCCGGGCGCCGCGGCTGGCGGAAGTGACGAGCTGCCTGTCCGGCTACGATCCCGACGCGCTGCCGGTGAAGGACGCGCAGCGCATCATCCGCGCCTTCGTGCAGCCCGTGCGCGCCGTCGAGCAGGTGGCCTTGCGCGCGGCGCTGGGCCGCGTGCTGGCGCGCGACATCGTCTCGCCCATCGACGTGCCGGCGCACGACAACTCGGCGATGGATGGCTATGCGCTGCGCGGGGACGACCTGCCGGCCGAAGGACAAACGCGCCTGGCGGTGATCGGCACGGTCTACGCCGGCAAGCCGATGGACGTGGCGCCCGGCCCCGGCCAGTGCGTGCGCATCATGACCGGCGGCGTCATGCCGGCCGGCTGCGACAGCGTGATTCCGCAGGAATTCGTGGCCGACGAAGGCACGGACGCGATCGTCGTCGCGGCCGGCGTGCTCAAGGCCGGCGACAACCGGCGCTTTGCCGGCGAAGACTTGAAGGCGGGCAGCGCGGCCCTGCGTGAAGGGAAGATCATCCGCCCGGCCGACCTGGGCCTGGTCGCCTCGCTCGGTATCGCGGAGGTCCCGGTGCGGCGCCGCCTGCGCGTGGCCTTCTTCTCGACCGGCGACGAGCTGCGTTCGATCGGCCAGCCGCTCGACGAGGGCAGCGTCTACGACAGCAACCGCTATACGATCTACGGCATGCTCGAACGCCTGGGCTGCGACATCGTCGACATGGGCATCGTGCGCGACGACCCGGCCGCACTGGAAGAGGCGCTGCGCAGCGCCTGCGAAAACGCCGACGCCATCATCACCTCGGGCGGCGTCTCGGTCGGCGCGGCCGACTACACCAAGCAGATCATGGCGCGCCTGGGCGACGTCACCTTCTGGAAGATCGGCATGCGCCCAGGGCGGCCGCTGGCCTTCGGACGCATCGCCTCGAACGGGCACGGCGCCTTCCTGTTCGGCTTGCCGGGCAATCCGGTGGCGGTGATGGTCTCGTTCTACTTCTTCGCGCGCGAGGCGCTGCTGCGCATGATGGGCGCGGACGCGCCCCTGCCCCTGCTGCGCGCCCGTTCGGCCGGGGCGATCCGCAAGAAGCCGGGACGCACCGAATACCAGCGTGGCGTGCTCACGCATGGCGAGGACGGCATGCCGCAGGTGCGCATCACCGGCTCGCAAGGCTCGGGCATCTTGCGCTCGATGTCGGAGGCCAATTGCATGGTCGTCTTGCACGATGGCCAAGGCAATGTCGCGGCCGGCGACATGGTCGACGTCCTCATGTTCGAAGGCCTGGTGTAACCAGCGCCGCGGCGCCGGCCGAAGGGGCCTGGACCGGGCCGATTCGGCGCCGGCCGCTCACTCGTCGCGCTCGGCCTCCGGCCCCAGCATGAGTTGCGCCGCTTCGCTCGGCAGCGCCTCCACCGACTTCAGCTTCCTGGCCATCTGGCGGCTGCGCACCTCGGCATTCTCGATGTTCTTCGCCGCCTTCTCCAGCGTCAGCTTGGTCGCGGCCAGCACGTCGCCGAACTTGCCGAACTCGGTCTTCACCGCGCCCAGCACTTGCCACACTTCCGACGAGCGTTTTTCCAGCGCCAGGGTGCGAAAGCCCATTTGCAGGCTGTTGAGCAGGGCCGACAGGGTCGACGGGCCGGCGATCGTCACCCGCAGCGTGCGCTGCAGGTCGTCGGCCAGGCCCGGGCGGCGCATGACCTCGGCGTACAGGCCCTCGGTCGGCAGGAACAGGATCGCGAAATCCGTCGTCTGCGGCGGCGAGACGTATTTTTCGCAGATGGTCCTGGCCTCGGTACGCACCGCGCGCTCGAGCTCGGCGCCGTATTTCGCCACGCCCTCGGCGTCGGCCCGGTCCTGCGATTCGAGCAGGCGTTCGTACTGCTCCTTCGGGAACTTGGCGTCGATCGGCAGCCACAGCGGCGCGCCGCCGTCGACCACGCCCGGCAGCTTGATCGCGAATTCCACGCGCGCATTCGTCCCCAGCACGGTCTCGACGTTCTTCGCATACTGGTCGCCCGTGAGCACCTGCTCGAGCAGCATCTCGAGCTGGACTTCGCCCCAGGTGCCGCGCGTCTTCACGTTGGTCAGCACGCGTTTCAGGTCGCCCACGCCGATGGCCAGCTGCTGCATTTCGCCCAGGCCCTGGTGCACCTTTTCCAGCCGTTCCGAGACCTGGCGGAACGATTCGGTCAAGCGCGTCTCCAGGGTCGTGTGCAGCTTTTCGTCGACCGTCTGGCGCATCTCTTCCAGGCGCTTGGCGTTGTCGGCCTGCAGGTCGCGGATCTTGTGCTCGAGCGTGGCGCGCACCTCCAGCATGCGCTGGGCGTTCGATTCGGTGAGGTTGCTTAATGTCTGCTGGAGCGTGTCGGCAAAGCGTTTCAAGGAACGCGCCTGCTCCTCGCGTCCGCCGGCCGCGTGCAGCTGCATCTGCTGGCGCATGCTGTCGAGGTTCTGGACGGTGGCGCCCTGGTGCTGCATCATGTGGCCGGCCAGTTCCTGGCGCGTGGCCTGGGCGCTGTGCTGGAGTTCCTGGCGCAGTTCGCGTTCGAGGCGCTCGAAGGCGAAACCGCCGCCGTCGCGGCGGCCGCGCAGCAGCAGCATTAGCTGCAGCGCAATCACGGCCAGCACGGCCACCAGCAGGACGGCAAATTCGAATGTGGACATCAGTCGGCCTTGTTGCGCATCCAGTCGGCGGTCTGGTAGAAGGACTGCATCAGGCGCATGCGCAGGTCTTCGTCGATGCCGATGTCTTCCATGGCCCAGGCCATCGCGCGCAGCCACTGGTCGCGTTCGCTCGTGCCGATGCCGAAGGGCAGGTGGCGCGCGCGCAGGCGCGGATGGCCGTGGCGCTCGACGAACAGGTCGGGACCGCCCATCCAGCCGGAAAGGAACATGAACAGCTTGTCGCGCGAACTGTCGTTCGGCTTGGGATGCAGGGCGTGGATGCCCGCAAACTCGGGCTCCAGCTCCATCAGGTCATAGAAGCGGTCGACCAGTTCGCGCAGGCGCGCTTCGCCGCCGATGATTTCGTACAGGGTTCGGTTCTCGGACATGGCGTCATGATAGCGCACGGCCGCTCCGGCGGGGGAGCGGCCGTGCGGTCTCGGTCGAGCGGCCCGCTCACGCCTCGCGCAGCGTCTGCAGCGGCGGCTGGCGCAGCACGCTGCGCAGGCCCAGCCAGCCGCCGACCAGCGCGCACGCGGCCCCGACCGCGACCCCCGCCAGCCACACGCCCGGTTCGAAGCTCCAGGGGAACTTGAACTGGTAGGTCGCCAGCGCCCAGCCGAGCAGGGCCGCGCCGCTCGCGGCCAGCAGACCGGCCAGGCCGCCGACCAGCACGAACTCGATGCGCTGCGCCTGCGCCAGCTGCCTGCGCGTCGCGCCCAGCGCGCGCAGCAGGCCTGCCTCGCGCGTGCGCTCGGACTGGGAACCCATCAAGGCCGCGTACAGCACCAGCACGCCCGAGGCGAGCGTGAACAGGAACAGGAACTCGACCGCGACGACGACCTGGTCGACCACGTCCTGCACCTGGCGGATGATGCCGCTCACGTCGATCACGGTCAGGTTCGGATAGGCGCGCGCCAGCGTGTTGGCCAGGTCCGCGCCCTGCTGCGGCAGGTGGAAGGCCGTCATGTAGGTGGCCGGGGCATTGACCATCGCTTGCGGATTGATGATGACGAAGAAGTTGGCGCGCATCGAACCCCATTCGAGCTTGCGCAGGCTCGTCACCCTGGCGTCGACCACGCTGCCGGCCATGTCGAAGCGCATGACGTCGCCCAGCTTCAGGCCGAGCGTCTTGGCGATCCCCTGCTCGACCGAGGCTTCCGACACGCCCGGCCCGTCGCGATACCAGGCACCGGCGACGATCTCGTTGCCTTCCGGCGCCTGCGCCATCGTCGACAGGTTGAATTCGCGGTTCGCGAGGCGGCGCGCGTCCTCGCTCGTATAGGTGTCGCGCGTGACGGCCTTGCCGTTGACCGCCGTCAGGCGGCCGCGGATCATCGGGTACAGCACCGGCTGGTCGACGCCGGCGGCGGCGATGCGGCGCGCCACCTCGTCCTTCTGCTCGGGCATGACGTTGATGACGAACCGGTTCGGCGCGTTTTCCGGCGTGGCGCGCTGCCAGGCCGCGACCAGGTCGCCGCGCACCACGGTCAGCAGCAGCAGCGCCATCAGGCCCAGCGCCAGCGAGACGACCTGCACGATGGTCGCGCCGGGGCGGCGCTGCAGCGAGGTGACGGCGAAGCGCCAGCCCTGGTGCGTCGACAGGCCGCGCAGGCGGCGCAGCAGTTTCAGGGCCAGCCAGGCGGCCAGCGCGAATACCGCGAAGCCGCCCAGGAAGCCGCCGGCGGTCGTCAGCGCCAGCTTGACGTCGCCGGCCTGCCACAGCAGCAGCGCGACGAAAACGCCTATTCCGAGACCGTAGGTGGCCAGCGCCATCGGCTGCGGCGCGGCCTGTTCGCGCCGGATCACGCGGTTGTGCGGCACGTTCCTCAATTGCAGGACCGGCGGCAGCGCGAAGCCGACCAGCAGCAGCATGCCGGTGGCGATGCCCTGCAAGGCCGGCAAGGGCGAGACCGGCGGCAGGTCGGCCGGCAGCAGCGTGCCGATCAGCTGCAAGAGCACGAAGTGGGCGCCGAAGCCGACCAGCACGCCGATGATGCTGCCGGCCAGGCCGACCAGGGCGAATTCGACCAGGTACATGGCGCCGACGCCGTTTTGCGTCATGCCGAGGCAGCGCAGCATGGCGCAGGCGTCCAGATGGCGCTGCATGAAGCGGCGCGCCGCCATGGCGACGGCAACCGCCGCCAGCATCGCCGACAGGAGACCGACCAGCGACAGGAAACGGTCGGCGCGTTCGAGCGTGGCCTGCATCTCCGGGCGGCCGTTCTCGATCGATTCGATGCGCACGCCCTTGACGTTGTCTTGCGCGATGCGCGCGCGCAGCCAGGTTTCGAATGCGCGCACGCGCGCCAGGTCGTTGTTCGAGGGCGCCGCCACCAGCAGCCTGTGGGTCACGCGCGCGAAGTCGTCCACCAGGCCGGTCGATTTCAAATCGGGTAGCGCCAGCATCACGCGCGGCGCGAAGTTGGCGAAGGAAGCGCCGCGGTCGGGTTCGGCCGCGACCAGCTGGGCGATCGTGAAGCGGCGCTCGCCCACCTGCAGCGCGTCGCCCACCTTCACGTTCAGGGCCGGCAGCAGGTTGGCGTCGACCCACACGGTGCCGGGCGCCGGAATCGACCGGGCCGCGACGCCGCGCGCGGCGCCGGCCTGCGCGGGATCGGTGGTGATGCGCAGGACGCCGCGCAGCGGATAGCCTTGCGAGACCGCCTTGATCGAGGCCAGCTGGGCCCGCGAAGCCTCGCCTTCCCCGCCTTGCGCCATGCTGGGGAAGGTGACGGTATCGGCCAGCAGCAGGCCGCGCCGTTCGGCTTCCTGGCGCCAGGCGGGCGGCACCGGGTTGTCGGCATTGACCAGGAGGTCGGCGCCGAGCAGCTGGTTGGCGTCGCGCGCCAGGGCGGCGCGCATGCGGTCGATGAAGAAGCCGCTCGACGACAGCGCCGAGACGGCCACGATCAGCGCCACCAAGAGAAAGCGCAGTTCGCCCGCGCGCCAATCGCGCGCGGTCATGCGCAGGGCCTGGGTCAGCATCGCTCAGCTTCCTTGGCGGGCGGCGAAGAAGTCGTCGACCTCCGCCAGGTAGGCACGCTTTTGCTCCGGTCCGAGGAAGGCCGCGCTGAAGCTGTTGCGCGCCAGCTGGCGCGCGTGCGTGGCGTCCAGCGGCAGCGCGTCGAAGGCGGCGATGAAATTGTCGTTCATGTAGCCGCCGAAATAGGCCGGGTCGTCCGAATTGACGGTCGCCACCAGGCCCTTGTCGAGCAGGGTGCGCAGGTTGTGGCTGCCCATCACGTCGAAGACGCGCAGCTTGACGTTCGACAGCGGGCAGACCGTCAGCGCCATCTGCTCGCGCACCAGGCGCTCGACCAGCTCCGGGCTCTCCAGGCAGCGCACGCCATGATCGATGCGTTCGACATTGAGGACGTCGAGCGCGCTTTCGATATAGGCCGGCGGCCCCTCCTCGCCCGCGTGCGCCACCAGGCGCAGGCCGAGCTGGCGGGCGCGCTCGAAGACGCGCGCGAATTTTTCCGGCGGATGCCCCACTTCGGACGAGTCGAGGCCGACGCCCAGGATCTTGTCGCGGTGCGGCAGCGATTCGTCCAGCGTGGCCAGGGCCTCGTCCTCGGACAGATGGCGCAGGAAGCACATGATGAGCGAGGCGCTGATCGGCCCGTCCTGGCAGGCGCGCCAGATGCCGTTGACCACGGTCTCGAACGGCACGCCGCGCGCGGTATGCGTCTGCGGATCGAAGAAGATCTCGGCATGGCGCACGTTATCGCGCGCGGCGCGCGCAAGGTAGGCGGCGGTCATGTCGTAGAAATCCTGCTCGGCCAGCAAAACGCTGGCACCGGCGTAATATATGTCGAGGAAGGACTGCAAATCGGTAAAAGCGTAGGCCTGACGCAACGCCTCGACCGACGGATAAGGTAACGATACGCCGTTCCTTTGCGCCAGCGCAAAGATCAGCTCCGGCTCGAGCGAGCCCTCGATATGGATGTGCAATTCGGCCTTCGGCATCTGTTCAATGGTCCGGCGCAGCTGCTCGTTCAGCATGGAGGTTCTCCGTCAAAGGCGGTTGTTCAGGGCAAGGCCGAACAGTGTACCGCATGCCGCCGGGGCGCTGTTTTCATTGGATAAACCACTGAAACGAGCGGCTTTGGCGTGCGCCACCGGCCTGCCGGATCGTGCACTATCGATTCAGGGCTTTTGTCACCCCAGCAGTAAAGACGTAGGGAAATAGCTATACAGAATGGATAAACAATTTCACGGAGTCAGCTGTTTCAGCGCTGGCGAAATGATCGTCAAATACATTTTTTCCCGTGAATAATCAAACACTTACATGTGTTACAAACGCGAAATCGATCGTGCTTTGACTTCGGGAACTAATAGGCACATAATAAATTTCAGAAACATAAAAAGACCCTTTCTTCCACGGGACACCCGGCCACAAGCCGGTTCAAAAAAGAACAATCCGCCTGAGTCGCCGCGCGCGTTAGCGGCGCTACCAGGACGACCCGCCTAACGGGTGGAACTTCGCGAAACCGTCGCGATCGGATTTTGCTGACAAAGGTCGGCTGACATCTGGCGCGGCAGCAGGTCTAACGAGGTATCCGTAACTACGCCAAGAAAATCGGGCCTTTGGGCAGTCGGCTTCATGCCGCCTGTCGTGACAGTGATCGTTGTTTGCACACTAAAGGACATGCACATGACCATTTTTGACAACTACGCAGCCCGTTACGAGCGCACCCGCGAAGAAGAATATTCCCTGTCCGAATATCTTGCCCTCTGTAAGAAGGACCCGCTGACCTATGCCAGCGCGCCGGAACGCATGCTGGCGGCGATCGGCGAGCCGAAGCTGGTCGATACGCGACTCGATCCGCGCCTGTCGCGCATCTTTGCCAACAAGGTCATCAAGGTCTATCCCGCCTTCCGCGAGTTCTACGGGATGGAGGAAGTGATCGAGCAGGTCGTCTCTTACTTCCGCCACGCGGCCCAGGGCCTGGAAGAGCGCAAGCAGATCCTGTATCTGCTGGGACCGGTCGGCGGCGGCAAGTCGTCGATCGCCGAAAAGCTCAAGCACTTGATGGAACAGGTGCCCTTCTATGCGATCAAGGGTTCGCCCGTGAACGAGTCGCCGCTCGGCCTCTTCAACGAGGACGAGGACGGGGTCATCCTGGAAGAGGACTACGGTATCCCGCGCCGCTACCTGCGCTCGATCCCGAGCCCGTGGGCGGTCAAGCGCCTGCACGAGTTCGGCGGCGACATCAACAAGTTCCGCGTCGTCAAGCGCTACCCGTCGATCCTCAAGCAGATCGCCATTTCAAAGACCGAACCGGGCGACGAAAACAACCAGGACATTTCCTCCCTGGTCGGCAAGGTCGACATCCGCAAGCTCGAGGATTACTCGCAGGACGATCCGGACGCCTACAGCTATTCCGGCGGCCTGTGCCTGGCAAACCAGGGCCTGATGGAATTCGTCGAGATGTTCAAGGCCCCGATCAAGGTGCTGCACCCCTTGCTGACGGCGACCCAGGAAGGCAACTACAAGGGCACCGAAGGCTTCGGCGCGATTCCCTTCGAGGGCATCATCCTGGCGCACTCGAACGAATCGGAATGGAAAACCTTCCGCAACAACCGCAACAACGAGGCTTTCCTCGACCGTATCTACATCGTGAAGGTGCCCTACTGCTTGCGCATTTCCGACGAGATCAAGATCTACGATAAGTTGGTGCGCAATTCCTCGCTCGAGAAAGCCCCTTGCGCGCCCGGCACGCTGCGCATGATGGCGCAGTTCGCGATCCTGTCGCGCCTGAAGGATCCGGAAAACTCGAGCATCTACTCGAAGATGCTGGTCTACGATGGCGAGAACCTGAAGGATACCGATCCGAAAGCCAAGTCGCTGCACGAATACGTCGACTACGCCGGCGTGGACGAGGGCATGAACGGCTTGTCGACCCGCTTCGCCTTCAAGATCCTGTCCAAGGTCTTCAACTTCGACAATACCGAAGTGGCCGCCAATCCGGTGCACCTGCTGTACGTGCTGGAGCAGCAGATCGAGCGCGAGCAGTTCCCGCCCGAGCTCGAGCAGCGCTATCACTCCTACATCAAGGAGCACCTGGCGCAGCGCTACGTCGACTTCATCGGCAAGGAAATCCAGACCGCCTACCTGGAGAGCTATTCGGAATACGGCCAGAACATTTTCGATCGCTACGTGACCTTCGCGGACTTCTGGATCCAGGACCAGGAATTCCGCGACCCGGACACGGGCGAGAGCTTCGACCGCGAATCGCTCAACGCCGAGCTGGAAAAGATCGAGAAGCCGGCCGGGATTTCGAACCCGAAGGATTTCCGCAACGAGATCGTCAACTTCGGCTTGCGGGCCCGGGCGACCAACGGCGGCAAGAATCCGGCCTGGACCAGCTACGAGAAGTTCCGCACCGTGATCGAGAAGAAAATGTTCTCGAATACCGAGGAACTCTTGCCGGTCATTTCGTTCAACGCCAAGGCCAGTGCGGAAGACGCGACGAAGCATGCCGACTTCGTCAACCGCATGGTCGAAAAAGGCTACACGGCCAAGCAGGTACGGCTCCTGTGCGAATGGTATCTGCGTGTGAGGAAGTCGTCCTAAGCGCAGCTGCGCGGGCAGCGCCGCCAACACGCGCTGCCCGTCCGGCTCCATGAATGTGCCGCAAGCATCGAAAGCGTCGGCACATGACGCGCCAGCCGTCGTTTCGCGCGTTTTTGGGTACCCTGCCAGGCGTGCATCACCCGCTTACGCACGCCGCGTATTAAGATAGGGGGACCGCGCGAACAGGCGGTCCGTCGCGGTTTTAACAGGAGGCATGTTTTGACTTACCTCATCGACCGACGCTTGCAGGGCAAGAACAAGTCCGCGGTGAACCGTGAACGCTTCCTGCGCCGCTACAAGGCGCAGATCAAGGATGCGGTCGGCCGCGCGATCAAGGGCCGCTCGATCACCGACATCGAGAACGGCGAAAAGGTCTCGATCCCCGTCAAGGACGTCAACGAACCGCATTTCGGCCACGCCCATGGCGGCGTGTGGGAAACCGTCAACCCCGGCAATACCGAATACCAGAAAGGCGACCAGTTCAACCGGCCGCGCAGCGGCGGCGGCGGTTCCGGCCGTGGCCGCGCCGGCAACAGCGACCAGACGGTCGAGGACGATTTCATTTTCGAGTTGTCGCGCGAAGAGTTCATGAATTACTTCTTCGAAGACCTCGAACTGCCGAACATGGTCAAGACCCAGTTGACGCAGACGATCGACTTCAAGACCCAGCGCGCCGGCTACAACGTCTCCGGCACGCCCTCGAACATCCATGTGCTGCGCTCGCTGCGCGGCGCGCTGGGCCGGCGCATCGCGGTCGGCGGCCCGAGCCGGCGCGCGGCAGGCGAACTCCAGCTCGAACTCGAAGCCTTGTTCGATGCCGAGGTCCCCGAGGACGATCCGCGCGTCCTCGAACTGAGGAAGAAAATCCATCACCTGCACACGCGCATCAACGCGATTCCCTTCATCGATCCGTTCGACCTGCGCTACAGCAACCGCATCAAGGTGCCGAAACCGAGCACCCAGGCCGTGATGTTCTGCATCATGGACGTGTCCGGTTCGATGGATGAAACGCGCAAGGACACCGCGAAGCGCTTCTTCATCCTGCTTTACCTGTTCCTGAAACGCGTCTACGAACGCATCGACGTCGTCTTCATCCGCCACCACACGGCCGCGGCCGAAGTCGACGAGGACGAATTCTTCCACTCGCGCGAGTCCGGCGGCACCGTCGTCTCCTCGGCCCTGCACCTGCTGCAGAAAGTCATCGGCGAGCGTTATTCGAGTTCCGACTGGAACGCCTATGTTGCCCAGGCCTCGGACGGCGACAATTGGGACAACGATTCTTTGCTGTGCAAGCAATTGCTCGACCACGGCATCATGCCCAAGGTGCAATACTATACCTATGTCGAAATCACCGACGGGCCGCCGCAGAACCTGTGGGAGCAATACACCGAGGTCGCCGCGCACCATGCCAATTTCGCGATGCAGAAAATCGTGACGCCGGCCGACATCTATCCGGTCTTCCGCGAGCTGTTCAAGAAGCAGCCCAAGTAAAGCAGAGGCACGCATATGCCAGACGACCTCATCAAAAACCCCCGTGCCCTGCCCGAACAGTCGGAGTGGACCTTCGACCTGATCGAGCAAGCCCACGAGGAAATCCGCCGCGTGGCCAGGAAATTTGGCCTCGACACCTACCCGAACCAGCTCGAGATCATCACCGCCGAGCAGATGATGGATGCCTACACCTCGGTCGGCATGCCGGTGTCTTATAACCACTGGTCCTTCGGCAAGCACTTCCTGTCGACCGAGAAGAGCTACAAGCGTGGCCAGATGGGCCTGGCCTACGAAATCGTCATCAACTCCAATCCCTGCATCGCCTACCTGATGGAGGAAAACAGCCTGACGATGCAGGCGCTGGTCATCGCCCACGCCGCCTACGGGCATAACTCCTTCTTCAAGGGTAATTACCTGTTCCGCACCTGGACCGACGCCGAGGCGATCGTCGACTACATGGTGTTCGCAAAGAACTATATCGCCGAGTGCGAACAGCGCTACGGTATCGATGCCGTCGAAGACTTGCTCGATTCCTGCCACGCCATCCAGAATTACGGCGTCGACCGCTACAAGCGGCCGGCCAAGCTGTCGGTGGCACAAGAAGCAGCGCGCCAGAAAGAACGCGAAGAATATGCACAGTCGCAGGTCAACGCCCTGTGGCGCACCGTGCCGCGGCGCGAGGAAGAAGAACGCAACGCCCCACCGCCGCGCTTTCCACTCGAGCCCGAGGAAAACCTGCTGTACTTCATCGAGAAGTACGCGCCGCTGCTCGAACCCTGGCAACGCGAGCTGGTCCGTATCACGCGCAAGATTTCGCAGTACTTCTATCCGCAGCGCCAGACCCAGGTCATGAACGAAGGCTGGGCCACCTTCTGGCACTACACCATCTTGCAGGAACTGTATAAAGAGGGCATCGTCGGCGACGGCTTCATGCTCGAATTCCTGCAAAGCCATACCAATGTCGTCTACCAGCCGGCGGCCACCAGTCCCTATTACAGCGGCATCAACCCCTACGCACTGGGCTTCGCGATGATGAGCGACATCCGCCGCATCTGCGAAAACCCGACCGAGGAAGACCGCGCCTGGTTCCCGGACATGGCGGGCAGCGACTGGGTCAAGACGCTCGACTTCGCGATGCGCAATTTTAAGGACGAAAGCTTCATCGCCCAATACCTGTCGCCCAAGCTGATCCGCGACTTCCACTTCTTTGCCGTGCTCGACGACGACCGCAGCGACAAGCTCACCATCTCGGCCATCCACGACGAAGCCGGCTACCGCTATGTGCGCCAGCAGCTGGCTGAGCAGTACAACATCGGCAACCGCGAACCGAACATCCAGGTCTGGCAGGTCAATACCCGCGATGACCGGGCCCTGACCCTGCGCCACACCCAGTTCCAGCGCCGCCCCCTGAATGCCCAGTCGCAGGAAGTGCTCAAGCACGTTGCCCGGCTCTGGGGCTTCGACGTTCGCCTGGAAACAGTCGATACCAGCGGGCATGTCGTCAGCTTCCTCGACTGCCGGCGCGAAAAGCGCCATCGCTGATTTTTGTAGTCAAATTACAGCTTTTAGACAGGGCAGCGCCGGTACGGTCCCGGCGCTGCCCGAAGGCAAGCTTAGCACTGACGCAGGTCAAGTCATCACGTCTCGGCTGCGAGCCACCACCTCCCCTCCTCCCCCCTTGCCCCGTGTTCGCGCTTATTCTGTTCGCTGGCGAACGCCTGGCTGCGCCAGAATTGGCTATAGTTTGCGAAAGCTGAGCATCGCACTATATGTTATTTGTAAATTGGCAAATTTGGCATGCAATATTCGGCGAAATACTTGTTTTTACACATCTTCTACAGTGCATTAGTATCAGGCTGCAATGTTGTAATTTTGTATATGGTTTGGCTGGGTTTTTGCGCACCGTTTTGAGGCTTGGAATTCGCCGTATCGCTTGTTTTTACAGGCATTTATGCCCGTTTCAGTGCGTCAAAAATACCTGTGCAAAAAAGAATTCGTAGGTATAATTCGCCGATGTCCCGGATACGGCCTTGTCTGTTCGTCGTGTTTTGTGGGTTTAGTAGCAACAAAAAGAGTTGGTATTGGAGAAAGCAGGCATGAATTTTTCACATGAGAAGGAACCGGGGAAGAACATCACTGGTATCACCATTGTGGTCCTGTTGCACGTCCTGGTCGGCTGGGGGATCCTCAATGGTCTCGGAACAAAGGTGATCACGAAGGTGCAGGAAGCAGTGGAAACGAAGTTGATCGAAGAGGTGAAGCCACCACCGCCACCGGAGACTCCTCCGCCGCCGCCGCCGCCTGAAATGAAGGCGCCGCCGCCTCCGTTCATCCCGCCGGTCGAGGTGCAGGTACAGCAGCCGCCGCCGCCGCAGAACGCAATCGCGGCCACGACGAGCACGCCGCCACCGACGACCAGCCTGGCTCCTCCGGCACCGCCGGCGCCACCGGCGGCCGCGCCGGCAGCAGCACCGGCGGGTCCTAGCCGTACCGCGGCAGTGGCTGACTTCAGTACCTGTGCAAAACCGGAATACCCGAAGGCCTCGGCTCGTAACGAAGAAGAAGGCACGACGACGATCTCGTTCCTGATCGGCGTCGATGGTCGGATGGTCGATTCCAAGATCACGAAATCGAGCGGTTCCCGTGATCTTGACCGCGCAGCGCAGTCTGCAATCGGCAAGTGCCGCTTCAAACCGGCGATGGTCAATGGTCAGCCTGAACAGGCATGGGTCCCAGTACAGTACGTCTGGTCGCTGGAACAATAACCGAGACAGAAGATCGTCTCACAACTATGATTTTCGTTGTCTTTGGATCAGCGAACTGTCTATTTTTATATTTCTGGAGGAAGCATGTTTAAGAATACCCGTTTGTCCGCTGTACTGGCGGCAGTCCTGTTCTCGGTGACGGCAGCATCGGCCCTGGTCTCGGCACCAGCCTTCGCTGACGCACCGGCAGCAGCCGCTCCGGCAGCCGCAGCACCGGCAGCCGCAGCACCGGCAGACGCAGCAGCAGCTCCGGCCGCTGACGCAGCCGCCGCGGCACCCGCAGCCGAAGGCGCTGCGCCTGCCGCTGCCGCTGGCGAGACCAAGGAAGAAGTGCACAACCCATACGGGTTCCAGGCCATGTGGGAAGAAGGCGACTTCGTCAACAAGGGCACCATCATCATCCTGTCGCTGATGTCGATGGGTTCGTGGTACATCATCATCACCAAGCTGATCGACCAGTCGAAGATCATGCGCCAGTCGAAGGAAGTTTCCCAGAAATTCTGGAAAGCCAACTCGATCGCTGCTGGTTCGGCTGCCCTGAAAGAAGGCTCGCCATTCCGCTTCATCGCTGAAACCGGCACCAAGGCGACCCAGCACCACGACGGCGCCCTGCTCGAGCAGATCGACCTGTCGACCTGGGTCACGATGCAAGTTCAGCGCGCCGTGGACCGCGTTCAGTCGCGTCTGCAAGATGGCCTGTCGTTCCTGGCAACCGTCGGTTCGACCTCGCCGTTCATCGGCCTGTTCGGTACCGTCTGGGGTATCTACAACGCACTGGTCAACATCGGTATGTCGGGTAACGCATCGATCGACAAGGTTGCAGGTCCAGTCGGCGAAGCACTGATCATGACCGCCTTCGGCCTGTTCGTCGCCGTTCCAGCCGTTCTGGGTTACAACTGGCTGGTGCGCCGCAACAAGTCGGCCATGGAAGATGTCCGTTCGTTCAGCGCCGACGTGCACTCGGTCCTGGTGTCGGGCGCGATGAACACCTCGGAAGCCGCACGCGCTGCGACGTCGGCCAAGAAGATTGGATAAATCATGTCAATGAGTGTCGGCTCCGATAGCGGAGATGAAGATGCCGTGATGTCAGAGATCAACACGACGCCGCTTGTCGACATCATGTTGGTTCTCTTGATCATCTTCCTGATCACCAGCCCGGTGGTCCTGCAGTTGCAAAAGGTTGCTCTGCCGGCGGAAACGAACCAGGTCACCAAGACCGCGCCGGAAGACATCAACATCACCGTCAATAAAGACGGGGAAATGTTCTGGAACCAGCGCCGCATCGCGAACACGGACGAGCTGTTCAAGTTCTTCGCGGAGCAGTCGGTGAAGGTGCCGCAACCTGTAGTGAAAGTTCGTGGCGACCAGGCAACCCGCTACGAATCGATCGGTCGGGTCATCTATACGGCACAACGTGCTGGCGTGCAAAAGGTCGGTTTCGTTATCGAACCGCCTGACAAGGGCTAACACCCTCCCCGCGGTGCCGGGCGCAAGCCTGGTGCCGCGATTGCACCCCAGTCATTAGAAAAGGAAACACCATGGGTATGAACGTAGGTTCAGGCTCCGCCAAGGCAGCCGATCCGGAACCGATGATGGAAATGAACATGACGCCCTTGATCGACGTTCTGTTGGTCTTGATTATCATGTTGATTATCACGATTCCGAAGCAAAACCACTCGGTCAATCTGAACATGCCGGTGGGTACGCCACCGCCGAAGACCGAAGAGCCGCGCGTTGTCACGATCGACGTCGACTTCGACGGCACCATCATGTGGGACGGCGCCGCGATTCCTGATCGCGCCACGCTGGAAGCGAAGATGAATGAAGTGGCTTCCCAGCCAAACCAGCCGGAGGTGCATCTGCGTCCGAACAAGCTGGTCGAGTACAAGGTGGTTGCCGGTGTCATGGCGACGGCCCAACGTCTCGGCGTCACGAAGATCGGCATGGTCGGTAACGAGCAGTTCCAGTAATCGCATCATGCTTGACTGATAACACGGCAGGGTTTCCCTGCCGTGTCCATTTTCAAAGAGGATTTTCCACGATGATCAAATTCCGACTCGCACACCTCGGCCTCGCACTGGCCGCCCTCGGCTTCACCGCAGCAGCGCCGATCGTTGGCCTTGCCCCGGCACATGCGCAAGCAGTACGCGCCGAAGTCGGCAAGCAACTGCAGGCAGCCCAGGCATTGATGAAACAGGGTAAGCATAAGGATGCCCTGGCAAAACTGCGCGAAGCGGACAAAATCGCCGGCAAGAGTGCCCACGAGAGCTACCTGATCGAGCGCGTACGCGCCTCGGCCGCCTCGTCGGCCGGCGATTACAGTACCGCCGCCGACGCATTCGAATCCCTGATTGCCTCGGGCAAGCTGTCGGCCAGCGAACGCAGCCAGTTCTCGGAAGGCCTGATCGGCATCTACATGCGTGGCGGCGAGCTGAACAAGGCAAACGAAGCGATCCAGCGCCAGCTCAAAAACGGCGACGATCCGAAGCTGCGTGGCTACCTGATGCAGAACTATTACAAGCAGGGCAATGTCGCCGCCTTGGAAACCGAGCTGCGCAACGCCGAGAAATCGGGCCGCATGAGCGAAGACATGCTCGGCATGCTGGCCAACATCCAGCTCAAGAAGAACGACAAGGCCGGCTACGTCAACACCATCGAAAAGCTGGCGGCGAACTATCCGAAAGCCCAGTACTGGAACGACCTGCTCAACCGCGTACAGGGCAAGCCCGGTTTCTCGAGCCGCCTGGCGGTCGACGTCTACCGCCTGAAGCTGGCCAACGGCCTGCTGAAGAAGCCGAGCGAATACATGGAAATGGCCCAGCTGGTGCTGCAGGCGAAGGCCCCGGCCGAAGCGCTCAAGATCATCGACAAGGGCTACAAGGCAGGCGCCCTGGGCACCGGCCCCGACGCTGCCCGTCACCAGCGCCTGAAGGATCTGGCCGAGAAAACCCTCGCCGAGCAGAACAAGGGCAGCGCCGCCCTGGAAGCCGAATACGTGGCGGCCAAGGACAACGACGGCCTGGTCGCCCTCGGCTACGGCCTGGTGCAGTCGGGCCAGACCGACAAAGGCCTGAAGATGATGGAAACGGCGATCAAGGCCGGCGGCCTGCGTTACGCCGACGAAGCCAAGCTGCGCCTGGGCGAAGCCTATGCCGCGGCCGGCAAGAAGCAGCAGGCGATCAGCACGCTGCGCGGCGTCGGCGGCAAGGAAGGCACGGCCGACCTGGCACGCTACTGGATCATGGCCATCAACAAGCCCCTGGCCGGCTAAGCGGTCCGAGTCCGTTGCGCGCTCCGGCCGCGTACATGCCCAGATCCAGCGCCGCCTGTCCGCAGGCGGCGTTTTTTTTCGCCCGCCGCCCACCGCCGGTGCGCGCCGACGCCCCGTCTCTCTCCGCAATGCAACAAGCCTTTACCGTATAATCAGGGTTTCGCCCTGGGGCAGCGCCGGCCACGACATGCGTGACGGACTTGCCGGGCATTCTGGAACCCACAATGAAGGTATTTCGCGGACTTCCCAACGACGCGGCGCGCGCCCCGTGCGCCCTCACGATCGGCAATTTCGACGGTGTCCATCGCGGCCACCAGGCCTTGCTGGCGCGCGTCCGGGCGGCAAGCCAGGTGCTGGGACTGGAAGCGGCGGTGATGACCTTCGAGCCGCATCCGCGCGAATACTTTGCCAGCCGTAGCGGCGACCTCAGCCGCGCACCGGCGCGCATCGCCAATCTGCGCGACAAACTCGGCGACCTGGCCAACGCCGGCATCGACCGCGTCATCGTCGAGCACTTCAACGAACAATTCGCCGCGATCTCCCCGCACGACTTCACCGGGCGCGTGCTGGCCGACGGCCTGCATGTCAAATGGCTGATGGTGGGCGAGGATTTCCGCTACGGCGCCAAGCGCGCCGGCAACGTCGAGATGCTCAAGGAAGCGGGCCGCCGCCACGGCTTCCAAGTC
Organism: Massilia jejuensis; assembly: GCF_042656795.1. Lineage (NCBI taxonomy): Bacteria > Pseudomonadati > Pseudomonadota > Betaproteobacteria > Burkholderiales > Oxalobacteraceae > Massilia > Massilia jejuensis. The sequence goes on from NZ_JBHSMS010000003.1 coordinate 134,623, forward strand.
GAGACCCTGCCGACGGTACACCAGGGCGACCAGCGCATCTCGTCCTCGCTGGTGCGCGCGGCCCTGGCCGCGGGCGATTTGCAGGCGACCGGCGCCCTGCTCGGCCACCCGTATGCGATCTCGGGCCACGTGATCCATGGCGCCAAGCTCGGCCGTACGCTGGGTTTCCCGACCCTGAACCTGCGCGTCATGCACCGCCCCGCCCTGCAAGGCATCTTCGTGGTGCAAGTCCATGGCCTGGCCGAGACGCCCCTGCCGGCGGTCGCCAGCCTGGGCGTGCGCCCGACGGTCGAGGACGCCGGGCGCATGCTGCTGGAAGTGCACATCTTCGACTACGACCGCCCTTGCTACGGCAAGCTGGTGCGGGTCGAGTTCCTGGAAAAACTGCGCGACGAAGAAAAATATGTCGACCTCGATACGCTCACCACGGCGATCCATCGCGATGCCGAGCAGGCACGCGCCTGGTTTGCCGCGCACCGGTTGCGCCACGATCCGCGCAGCGCCGCCCGCGCCGGCGCCCTGACCGCCACCGACCGAATTTGACGCGCAACGCCACGTTGCGCGCGGCGGCACGCCAGGAACCGTGCCGCCACACCCCCTTCCCTTACCGAAGAAATTTATGTCCGAAAACAGCAAACCCGTCCAGCATGCGCCTGCCCAGAAGGCCGGCAAGAAACCAGAGAGCAAGTACCCGGTCAACATGACCGACACCCCGTTCCCGATGCGCGGCGACCTCGCCAAGCGCGAGCCGGGCTGGGTCAAGCAATGGCAGGACAAGCAGATCTACCACCGCATCCGCAAGGCTGCCAAAGGCCGCCCGACCTTCGTGCTGCACGACGGTCCTCCGTACGCGAACGGCGACATCCACCTCGGCCACGCGGTGAACAAGATCCTGAAGGACATGGTCGTCAAATCGCGCACCATGGCCGGCTTCGACGCGCCCTATGTGCCGGGCTGGGACTGCCACGGCATGCCGATCGAAATCCAGATCGAAAAACTGCACGGCAAGAATCTACCGACGCCGGAAGTCCTGCAGAAAGCGCGTGCCTATGCGCTCGAACAGATCGACCGCCAGCGCGCCGGCTTCATCCGCCTGGGCGTGCTCGGCGAATGGGAAAACCCGTACATGACGATGGCCTACGGTAACGAGGCCGACGAGCTGCGTGCGCTCGGCAAGCTGCTCGACAAGGGCTATGTCTACCGCGGCCTGAAGCCGGTCAACTGGTGCTTCGATTGCGGCTCGGCCCTGGCCGAAGCGGAAGTCGAATACCAGGACAAGCGCGACCCGGCGATCGACGTCGGCTTCCCGTTCGCGCAACCCGGGCAAGTCGCGGCCGCATTCGGCCTGCCGGCGCTGCCGGCCGGCGTCGATCCGGACAACGGCTTCATCGTGATCTGGACCACGACCCCGTGGACCATCCCGTCGAACCAGGCATTGAACGTCAATCCCGAAGTGACCTACGCCCTCGTGCAGGCCGAGCGCGACGGCCGGCCGCTGCTGCTGATCCTGGCGCAGGACCTGGTCGCGTCCTGCCTGGCGCGCTACAAGCTCGACGGCAGCGTGATCGCCACCACGACCGGCGACAAGCTCGAAGGCATGCGCTTCAAGCACCCGCTGCACGCGGCCGACCCGTTCTACGACCGCACTTCGCCTGTCTACCTGGCCGACTACGTGACCACCGACAGCGGTACCGGCGTGGTCCACTCGGCGCCCGCCTACGGCCTGGAAGACTTTGTCTCGTGCAAAGCGCACGGCATGCAGGACGACGAGATCCTGAAACCGGTGATGGGCGACGGCCGCTTCGCCGGCTCGCTGCCCCTGTTCGGCGGCCTGACGATCTGGGAAGCGAGCAAACCCATTTGCGCCGCACTGACCGCCGCCGGCGCCCTGTTCGAACTGAAAATGTTCGACCACAGCTACATGCACTGCTGGCGCCACAAGACCCCGATCGTCTACCGCGCGACGAGCCAGTGGTTCGCCGGCATGGACATCACGCCGAAAGACGGCGGCCCGACCCTGCGCGAAACGGCGCTGGCCGGCATCGCCAAGACCCAATTCTTCCCGGACTGGGGCCAGGCGCGCCTGCACGGCATGATCGAAAACCGTCCGGACTGGACCCTGTCGCGCCAGCGCCAGTGGGGCGTGCCGATGGCCTTCTTCATCCACAAGGAAACCGGGGAACTGCACCCGCGCACGCCCGAGCTGCTCGAGCAGGTGGCCAAGCTGATCGAGGCGGACGGCATCGACGCCTGGCAGGCGCTCGACCCGCGCGCGCTGCTCGGCGACGACGCCGATGCCTACGAAAAGAACAAGGACACGCTCGACGTCTGGTTCGATTCGGGCGCCACGCACCAGACCGTGCTGCGCGGCTCGCACGCCCGGCAGTCGACCTTCCCGGCCGACCTCTACCTGGAAGGCTCGGACCAGCACCGCGGCTGGTTTCACTCGTCGCTGCTGACCTCGTCGATGCTCAACGGCGCCCCGCCCTACAAGGCGCTGCTGACCCACGGTTTCACCGTCGACGAGAACGGCAAGAAGATGAGCAAGTCGCTCGGCAACACCATGGCGCCGCAGAAAATCTCGGATACGCTCGGCGCCGACATCCTGCGCCTGTGGGTCGCGTCGACCGATTACACGGGCGAGCTGTCGATCGGCGAAGAGATCCTCAAACGCGTGACCGAATCCTACCGCCGCATCCGCAACACGCTGCGCTTCCTGCTGGCGAACACCTCGGACTTCGACCCGGCCAGGCACGCGGTCCCGAGCGGGCAGCTGGTCGAGATCGACCGCTACGCGATCGCCTCGATGGCGGCCCTGCAGGACGACATCGCCGCGCACTTCGAGCGCTACGAATTCCACCCGGTCGTCTCGCGCCTGCAAAACTACTGCTCGGAAGACCTGGGCGGCTTCTACCTCGACATCCTGAAGGACCGCCTGTACACGACCGCCGTCGATTCGCCCGCGCGCCGTTCGGCCCAGACCGCGCTCTGGCACATCGCGCATGCGCTCTTGCGCGTGATGGCGCCGGTGCTCTCGTTCACCGCCGAGGAAGCCTGGGCCGTGTTCGCGGACGAGCAAGCCTACAAGGACAGCGACGAGACCATCTTCACGCAGACGCTGTGGACGTTCCCGGACCTGCCGGACGCCGAAGCCCTGCTGGCCAAGTACGCGGCCTTGCGCGACGTGCGTGCCGACGTCACCAAGCAGCTCGAGGAAGTGCGTGCTGCGGGTGCGATCGGTTCGTCGCTGCAGGCCGAACTGACGATCAAGGCGGCTGGCACCAAGTACGAACTGCTCACGAGCCTGGACGACGACCTGAAATTCGTCTTCATCACCTCGCAGGCGACGGTGGCACAGGCGGCCAACGCGCTCGATGAAGCGGTGCAGGTGACGGCGTCGGAAGCGCCCAAGTGCGAGCGCTGCTGGCACTACCGCCGCGACGTCGGCCACGACCAGGCGCACGCGGGCCTGTGCGGCCGCTGCGTGAGCAACCTGTTCGGCGCCGGCGAAGCACGCCGCTTCGCGTAAGCAGTCGCACCCCGGCCGCCATGCCGCCCTTGAAGCGGCATGGCGGTTTTACCATCCGACCCGATATCCCATGGCAACCAAGAAAAAACCGAGCATCACCACCGTCCACAAGTCCGCCGGCGCCGGCATGACCCCGTGGCTGGGCATCGCCTTCATCATCGTCCTGATCGACCAGCTCACCAAGATCACCGTCTCGAAACTGTTCACCTACGGCGAGACGCTGCCGGTGACCAGCTTCTTCAACCTGGTGCTCGTGTATAACCCGGGCGCGGCGTTTTCCTTCCTGGGCGACCAGGGCGGCTGGCAGCGCTGGTTTTTCACGGCCATCGCGGTCGGCGCGATCGGCTTCATTCTCTACCTGCTCAAGCGCCATCCGGGCCAGCGCCTGTTCTGCTGGGCCCTGGCCCTGATCCTGGGCGGCGCCATCGGCAACGTGATCGACCGCATCGCCTATGGCCACGTGATCGATTTCCTGGACTTCTACTGGCGCGGCTGGGGCCATTTCCCGGCCTTTAACGTCGCCGACATCGGCATCTCGGTCGGCGCCTTCCTGTTCATCCTCGATGAACTGCGGCGCGTGAACAAGAACTGAGCAAGCACTGAGCAAGAACTGAGCAAGAACTGAGTAAAAACTGAATACGGAACACCAGCAAGGAGCGCGACATGGACCTGCAAGGTAAAAAAATCGTCCTCGGCCTGTCCGGCGGCGTCGCCTGCTACAAGGCGGCGGAACTGTGCCGCGCGCTGATCAAGCAGGGCGCGCAGGTGCACGTCGTGATGACCGAGGCCGCCACCCACTTCATCGGCGCCGTCACCATGCAGGCACTCTCGGGCAACCCGGTCTGGCTCGACCAGTGGGACGCGCGCATGCCCAACAACATGGCGCACATCGACCTCACGCGCGGCGCGCACGCGGTGCTGGTCGCGCCCTGCTCGGCCGACTTCATCCGCAAGCTCGCGCATGGCGCCTGCGACGACCTGCTCTCGACCCTGTGCCTTGCGCGCCCGCACGGCGTGCCGCTGCTGGTCGCGCCGGCGATGAATGTCGAGATGTGGCAGAACCCCGCCACGCAGCGCAACGTCGCGACCCTGCGCGAGGATGGCGTCAAGATCTTCGGTCCGGCCGCCGGCGAGCAGGCCTGCGGCGAGACGGGCCTGGGGCGCATGCTGGAACCGGAGCAACTGCTCGAGGAACTGATCGCCTCCTTCCAGCACAAGATCCTGCTGGGCAAGCGGGTGCTGATCACGGCCGGGCCTACTTTCGAGGCGATCGATCCGGTACGCGGCATCACGAATCTCTCGTCCGGCAAGATGGGCTATGCGATCGCCCGCGCCGCGCGCGAAGCCGGCGCCGAGGTGACGCTGGTGTCGGGCCCGACCGCCCTGCCCACACCGCATGGCGTGCGCCGCATCGACGTGGTTTCTGCCCGGCAGATGCACGACGCCGTGATGGCGGGCGTCGAAGACCAGCACGTGTTCATCGGCGTGGCCGCGGTGGCCGACTGGCGCGTGGCCAACGCCAGCGACCAGAAACTGAAAAAGCAGGAAGGCGGCGGCGCGCCCCAGCTCGAATTCGTGCAGAACGCCGACATCCTGGCGGCGGTCGCGGCCACCACCTCGCTGTCGGGCTGGCCCTACTGCGTCGGCTTTGCCGCCGAGTCGGAAAACCTGGTCGAATACGGCGCAGCCAAGCGCGAACGCAAAGGCATTCCCCTGTTGGTCGGCAACATCGGCCACCATACCTTCGGCCAGGACGACAATGCGATCGTCCTGTTCGACGAGCACGGCCACACCGTGCTGCCGCGCGCCGACAAGCTGACGCTGGCGCGCCAGCTCGTTTCCGAAATCGGCAAGCGCCTCGAACAGCGCTCGCTGCTCACCTGATTCAACGATCCAGGAACACGCATGAAAACCATCGACGTAAAAATCCTCGACCCGCGCATGAAGGAGTTGCTGCCCGCCTACGCCACGCCCGGCAGCGCGGGGCTCGACCTGCGCGCCTGCATCGACGCGCCGATCGATCTCCAGCCGGGCCAGACCGTGCTGGTGCCGACCGGGCTGGCGATCCACGTTGCCGATCCCGGCTATGCGGCGATGATCCTGCCGCGCAGTGGACTCGGCCATAAGAACGGCATTGTCCTCGGCAATCTGGTAGGCTTGATCGACTCCGATTACCAGGGCCAGCTGATGGTCTCGACCTGGAACCGCGGCCAGGCCGCCTTTACGCTGCAGCCGCTGGAGCGCCTGGCGCAGCTGGTGATCGTGCCCGTCCTGCAGGTCGGCTTCCAGGTCGTCGACGAGTTCGCATCGAGCGAACGGGGCGCCGGCGGGTTCGGCAGCACCGGAAAACAATAACGAGGAGGACCATGATTCGCTTTGAACGCCTGCGCCCGGCCGTGCTGGGTGTCGCCATTGCTGTACTGCTGGCCGCGTGCGGCACGCAAGCCCCGATCCGCCAGCCCGGCATGCCCGGACCCATCACGGAAACGCCGCAAGGCACGCCGTTGACGCCGCAGATGTCGGCCGCCGCCGAGACGCTCACCAGGATGGCCGCGCTGCAGGACCGCCTGTATCGCGTGGCGGCGCCGCTCCTGATCGACAATGCGGCGCTGTGCACGAAACACGCGCGCAACCTGCTCGGCTTTACCGCCAAGAACCGCCATTCCTACCCGGGCATCTACAACGAGGCCGCGCACGTGGCCTTCGGCATGGACGAACGCCTGCAAGTGACGGCCGTGCTGGCCGGCAGCGGCGCCGCCAAGGCCGGCCTGCGCCCGGGCGACGACCTGGTCGCGGCCGGCGGCAAGCCGCTGCCGACCGGCGCCAACGCCCTGGCCGGCGCGGCCGCGATCTTCGGTCCGATCGTCGCCTCGCAGTCCACCTTGCCGCTGTCGATCGAACGCGACGGCCGTCCGCGCGATCTGAGCGTCCCGGTCACGCGCGCCTGCGGCTTCGGCATCGAGCTGGGCAACGCCGACAACGTGAACGCCTACGCCGATGGCGCGCGCGTCATGGTCACGCGCGGCATGCTGGGCGTGACCCGCAGCGACACCGAGCTGGCCTATGTGCTGGCGCGCACGATGGCGCACAACATGCTCGAGCACGCGAAGGTGCAACGCAACCAGGCCACGCAGGGCAGCGTGATCGACAACCTGACGCGCATGACACCCGACACCGCCATGCTGGGCGGCAGCGCCGGCATCAAGCCCATGCCCGCCAACCTGGATGTCGCGGCCGACCGCATGGCGATCTTCATGCTGGCCCGCGCCGACTACGATATCGAGGGCGCGCCGGGGTTCTGGAAGCGCCTGGCGGCGGCCTATCCGGCAAGCGTGGCCAATGGCTTCACGGCCAACCATCCGTCGACGGCGGCGCGGCTGACGGCGATCGAGCTGGCGATCGAGGACGTGAAGTCGAAGAAGGGCGGGAAGAAGTCGCTGGTGCCGTAAGGCCGTTGCCGCCGCAGTCGATCGCACGTCACACTCGCTCGCACGCCGTTTCGCCGGCCGCCAGGGTGGATGGGTTCCCGTCCACCCTGCGCCATTGCCGCCGTGCCGACGTCCCGCCCGCTTTTTCCGTATCATTGACATCCCTCACCAGCAGCGCCGCGCTAAATCATGGACAGCCTCGACCTCGACGTACTCAAGACCGCAGCCGCCTGGCTCGATGCCGGACATCGCTGCCAGCTGGTCACCGTCGTCAAGACCTGGGGCTCGAGCCCGCGCCCGATCGGCGCCACGCTGGCCGTGCGCGGCGATGGCCGCGTGATCGGCTCGGTCTCCGGCGGTTGCATCGAGGACGACCTGATCGAGAACGTGCGCGCCCGGGGCATCGCGCGGGACGCCAAGCCGCATCTCGTCAGCTACGGCATCAGCGCCGACGATGCGCACCGCTTCGGCCTGCCGTGCGGGGGCACCATCGAACTGGCCATCGAGCCGTTGGGCGGCGCCAGCGGCCTGCGCGAACTGCTGCGGCGCCTGGAGGGCGGCGAACTGCTGGAACGCCGCTTAGACCTGGCCAGCGGCGCCGTGACGCTGGCGCGCGCCACGCCCGGCAGCGTGCTGCGCGTCGAAGACGATATGCTGACCACCGTGCATGGCCCGCGCTGGCGCCTGTTCATCATCGGCGCCGGTCCCCTGTCGCGCTTCCTGGCGCAAGTGGCCGGTGCGATGGATTACCGCGTCATCGTCTGCGACCCGCGCGAGGAATACCGGGCCGACTGGAACCTGGCGGGCACCGAACTGGTGCACACGATGCCGGACGACCTGATGATCGAGGCCAGGCTCGACGCGCGCAGCGCCGTCGTGGCCCTGACCCACGACCCGAAGCTCGACGACCTGGCCCTGATGGAAGCGCTGAAATCCGAGGCCTTCTACGTCGGCGCGATCGGCTCGCGCCTGAACAATGCAAGACGGCGCGAGCGCCTGAAATTGTTCGATCTCTCCGACGCCGAGCTCGGCCGTCTGCACGGTCCGATCGGCTTGTACATCGGCAGCAAGACGCCGTCCGAAATCGGCATCGCGATCCTGGCCGAAATGACCGCCGTCAGGAACGGCGTACCGGCGGCGATGCTGGTGCCGCACGCGGCCGCGCCGGCCCCGGCCACGAGCGACATCTGCACGCTCTGATGTGCGGACGCGCCGCGACAGGCGGGCAAGGAACGGCTTGCGCGGCCGCGCGCCGCGGGCCACCATGCGCCCTCGCGTGCTGAGTCGAACATGACCACAATCAATTTCCTGCGCCTTTTGCTGCTGGCCGCCATCTGGGGCGGCTCCTTCCTGTTCATGCGCATCGGCGCGCCCGTGCTCGGCCCCGCCGTGCTGGTCGAGTACCGGGTGCTGTTCGCCGCGCTGTTCCTGGCGGCGGTCGGCCTGCTGCTGGGCAAGCGCCTCGACCTGCGCGCCAACTGGCGCCATTACCTGATGCTGGGCTTCTTCAATTCCGCCTTGCCCTTCCTGCTGTTCGCCTACAGCGCACGCACCCTGAGCGCGTCGGTGCTATCGGTGCTGAACGCAACGGCGCCGATGTGGGGGGCGCTGATCGGCGCGCTGTGGGCACGCCAGGCGATCACGGTCAAGGGCGCCATCGGCCTCGTGCTGGGCACGGCTGGCGTGGCCCTCCTGGTGGGCTTCGACGACGTCTCGCGCCGGCCGGGCGCCGGCCTGGCGCTGGCGGCGGCGCTGGCGGCGGCCCTGTGCTACAGCATCGCCAGCCTGTATGCGAAGACGGCCAGGACGGTCGAACCCTTTGCCAACGCCCACGGCACGATGTGGGCGGCGGCGCTGTTCGTGCTGCCGGCCCTGCCCTTCTTTCCGGCGCCCGCCACCCCGACCCCGGGCGTGTGGGCGGCCGTGCTGGCGCTGGGCGTACTGTGCAGCGGCATCGCCTACCTGATCTACTTCCGCCTGATCGTCGACATCGGCCCGACCTCGGCGCTGACCGTCACCTTCCTCAATCCCCTGTTCGGCATCCTCTGGGGCGCGCTCTTCCTCGGCGAGGCCGTGGGCTGGCATACGCTGGCGGGCGCGGCGATCGTGCTGGTCGGCACCGCGCTGGTGACGGGCTTCGTGCCGCGCGTCAAGCGTCCGGCGCCGGCCGCCGGCCGGCCATGACGACCCGGGCGCTGACCGTCGCGCTGCCCGCGCATTACCGCAGCGCCGACGTGCTCGCTTTCCATGCGCGCGACGGCGCGGGCCTGGCCGAACAGGTCAGCGGCGAGCGCATCCGCAAGGCGGTGCTGATGCGCGGTGTGCCGGTGCTGCTGGACGTCACGCTCGCGCCGCAGGCGGCGCACTGCCAGATCGAGGCCGACGGCGCGCTCGACGCGGCCGCGATGGCATGCGTGCACGAGGCACTGCGCAGCATCCTGGCGCTGCGCATCGATCCGGCGCCCTTCGATGCCTGCGTGCGCGCCGATCCCGTGTTCGGTCCGCTGGTGGCGCGCCGGCCGGGCTTGCGCATCGTCCAGTCCGCCAGCGTGTTCGAGGCCTTGACCTGGGCCGTCATCGGCCAGCAGATCAACCTGCCGTTTGCCATCGGCCTGCGCCGCAGCTTCATCGCCCAGGCCGGACGGCCGCACAGCAGCGGCTTGTGGTGCTACCCGGAAGCCGCCGACGCGGCGCGGCTCGACCTCGACACGCTCACGTCGCGCAAGTTCTCGCGCGCCAAGGCCGAGACCCTGTTGCGTGTGGCGCGCATGGCCGCCGACGGCGCACTGCATCTGGCGCAGGACGACGATCCGGCGCGCGCCGCCCCGCGCCTCCTGGCAATCAAGGGCATTGGCCCCTGGACCGTGAATTACACCCTGCTGCGCGGTTACGGCCATGCCGACTGTTCGCTCGAAGGCGACGTCGCCGTGCGCGAGGCGCTGCGACGTTTATTGGGGGAAACGGAAAAGCCGGACCACGCGCGCACGCAGGCATGGCTGGCGCAGTACAGCCCGCACCGGACGATGGCGGCGGCCTATTTGTGGGCCAGTCTCGCCGGGACGGCAGGCTAGCGGCGCTGCCGGCCTCACGTCCAGCGCGGCATCCCCTCCAGCTGCTGCGCGCCCTCCCCGGAAAACCGGATCAGTTCGCTCAAGGGCACGGTGGCCAGGTTCTCGCTGCCGTAATGGCCGCCCAGCGCACTGGGAATCTTGAGGCAATAGGTGCGGTCGTCGGTCAGGGGCCCGAGCGTGGACTCGGCCAGGTCGACCAGTTCCGGCATGTACCAGTCGTTGAGGAAGTCCTGGTTGTAGGAAAGCGCATCGAGGGCGGCGCGGTCTTCGGCGACCGGTTCGCAGCACAGGTCTTGCGGGCGCAGGCGCCAGTAGGTGCCGTCGGCGTCGCGCAGGATCAGGTTGCCGAAGGCGTTGGCGCCGAGTATCTCGACCGCCCGCAAGCCCATCCAGCCCCAGGCGTCGTTGATATCTTCAACAGTAATCATGGTGAACCCGTCAATGGAAGGTTGGACGTGTCGGCGCGTGCCAAGGAAACATTTCCATGGCCGGGGCCAGCTGATTGTTCGACAGCGCCGAGTTCGGCTAGTGCCGTCAACCCGCAAGCTGCTTGATACAGGTCGAGTCCGGCAAGGAAAAGGGAGCGGGCATGAAAAAACCGCAGACCCCTGTCAAGGAATCTGCGGCTTTTCTGAATCTGGTTGCGGGGACAGGATTTGAACCTGTGACCTTCGGGTTATGAGCCCGACGAGCTGCCAGACTGCTCCACCCCGCGTCTGTGAAATGAATTATACGCGGCTTCGGCCGTTTAGGCAAACCTGATGCCGGACGCATGAACGATTGACGGATTCAATAGGGCGCGAACGTCCTGCTGCCGAGCCGGCGTCGCGGCACTGTTGCCCGAATCGGGTGTAAAGTAGCCGCATATTCATTCTCATGCATCCCTATGAACTTTTGTTCCGAGTGCGGCCATGCGGTCGCGCTGGCCATTCCCGAAGGCGACAACCGGCCACGCCATGTATGTACGCAGTGCGGCACGATTCACTACCAGAACCCGAAAATGGTCATCGGCTCCATCCCGGTCTGGGAAGAGGACGGCACGCCGCGGGTGCTGCTGTGCCGCCGCGCCATCGAACCGCGCCATGGCTATTGGACCTTGCCCGCCGGCTTCATGGAAAACGGCGAGACGACCAGCGAGGCCGCCGTGCGCGAGACCGAGGAGGAAGCCGGCGCCAACATCGAGATCGGCAACCTGTTCTCCCTGCTCAATGTTGCCCACGTTCACCAGGTCCACATGTTCTACCTGGCGCGCCTGCTCGACCTCGACTTCGCGCCCGGCGAGGAAAGTCTCGAGGTGCAGCTGTTCGCCGAACGCGACATTCCCTGGGACGACCTGGCGTTTCCGACGATCCGCACGACGCTGGAACTGTTCTTTGCCGACCGCGTCAAAATGCGCGAGGGCGTGTCGAGATCGTATGGCGTGCACAGCCACGACATCCGGCGTCCGATGATTGCTCCACGCGAACCTGACTGAGGGGCGAGAACCGCCATGATTCCCTGGCTTGACGCGCATACGCCGTTTCCCGACGTATCCGAGGCGCTGACGATCGACGCGCCCGGCCTGCTCGCGGCAGGCGCCGACCTGTCGCCGCGGCGCCTGCTGCTGGCTTACCAGAACGGCATCTTTCCCTGGTTCTCGGAAGGCCAGCCCATCCTCTGGTGGAGCACCGATCCGCGCATGGTCCTGCATACGGACGAGTTCAAGATCAGCGACAGCCTCAGGAAAACCCTGCGCCGCGTCGAACGCAGCCGCACCGAAGGCGGGCGCTGGCAAGTGCGCTTCGACAGCGATTTCGACGCCGTCATGCGCGCCTGCGCCGCCCCGCGCAAGGACGGGCCCGGCACCTGGATCTCCGAAGACATCATCGCCGGCTATGCCGGCCTGCATGCGCTCGGCTACGCCCACTCGGCCGAGGTCTGGCTCGATGGCGAACTGGTCGGCGGCGCCTACGGCGTGTGCATCGGCCGCATGTTCTATGGGGAATCGATGTTCGCGCGGGTGTCGGACGCCTCGAAGGTGGCGCTGTCCTACCTGGTGGCCTTCCTGCGCGCGCACGGTGTGCGCATGGTCGACTGCCAGCAGGAAACCGGCCACCTGGCGTCGCTGGGCGCGGCGCCCATTCCACGGGCAGTGTTTCTGCAGCACTTGCGCGCGGCAATACGCGAGCCGGCCATCGGCCCGTGGGAACCCGTCGCACCGTTTAGCACGTAGAGAATTGTGCGCGGCCCGGCTTTCGTTAGAATAGCCCCATCACGTCCCGAGAGCTCTGCATGACGCACCTTAATGACCTGCCCTTTTCAACGCTGCAGTTCTACACGACCGCACCCTACCCGTGCAGCTACCTCGATGCGCGCCAGGCGCGCTCGCAAGTGGCCACCCCTTCGCACCTGATCAATGCGGACGTGTACTCCGAACTGGTGAAGAACGGCTTTCGCCGCAGCGGCATTTTTACCTACCGCCCGTACTGCGACGGTTGCCAGGCCTGCATCCCGGTGCGCGTACGCTGCGCCGCGTTCACGCCCAGCCGCGCCCAGCGCCGCGCCTGGAAGCGCCACGAGACGCTCAGCGCCATGGTGGCCAACCTCTCGTTCTCGGACGAGCACTACGCGCTCTACCTGCGCTACCAGACCACGCGCCACGTCGGCGGCGGCATGGACCAGGACAGCCGCGACCAGTACGCCCAGTTCCTGCTGCAAAGCCGGGTCAACACGCGCCTGGTCGAATTCCGCGAGCCCGACGGCACGCTGCGCATGGTCTCGATCATCGACGTCCTGTCCGACGGCTTGTCCTCGGTGTACACCTTCTTCGATCCGGACGTGGCGGGCGCCTCCTTCGGCACCTACAACGTGATGTGGCAGGTGGCCCAGGCGCGCGAACTGGACCTGCCCTTCGTCTACCTCGGCTACTGGATCGAGCAAAGTCCGAAAATGGCCTATAAAATCAATTTCCGCCCCCTGGAAGCGCGCATCAACGGCGTCTGGGGCATCCTCGACCGGTAAGGAGGCTGCTCACGGTACAATTGGCGCGACCCCATTTTCGAGCGCTCCATGTCCGATAAAATCCTCTACACCCTCGCCCGTCCTCTGCTGTTTACGCTGCCGGCGGAAACTGCCCACAACCTGACCCTGCCCGCCCTGCGCGGCGCCGCCCGGCGCGGCATGGCCGGCATGTTCAAGAAGCCGGCGCCGGACCCGCGCACCGTCATGGGCATCACCTTCCCCAACCCGGTCGGCCTGGCGGCGGGCCTGGACAAGGATGGGGCCTATATCGACGGCCTCGCGGCCCTCGGGTTCGGCTCGATCGAAATCGGCACCGTGACCCCGCGGGCCCAGGCCGGCAACCCGAAACCGCGCATGTTCCGCATTCCGGCCGCGCGCGGCATCATCAACCGCATGGGCTTCAACAACCGCGGCGTCGACGCGTTCGTCGCCAACGTCCAGGCTTCGCGCTTCTACCAGGAACAGCAGGGCGTGCTCGGCCTGAACATCGGCAAGAACGCCGACACCCCGATCGAGCGCGCCGCCGACGATTACCTGGAATGCCTGCGCAAGGTGTATCCGTATGCAAGCTATGTCACGGTGAACATCTCGTCGCCGAACACGAAGAACCTGCGCCAGTTGCAGGGCGCCTCGGAACTCGACAGCCTGCTCGCGCAACTGAAGGCCGAGCAGACGCGCCTGGCTGACGACTACGGCCGCTACGTCCCGCTCGTGCTGAAGATCGCGCCGGACATCGACGCCGAACAGATCCGCGACATCGCCGGCGCCCTCCTGCGCCACAAGATCGATGGCGTCATTGCCACCAACACCACCCTGAACCGGCGCGACGTCGAGCGCTACCGGCATGGCATGGAAACCGGCGGCATCTCGGGCGCGCCCGTGTTCGACCTGTCGAACATCGTGATCCGCGCGATGAAGCGGGAACTGGGCGACGCGATCCCGATCATCGGCGTCGGCGGCATCCTGTCGGGCAGCGACGCCCAGGCGAAAATCGAGGCCGGCGCCCGGATGGTCCAGCTCTACAGTGGCCTGATCTACCGCGGCCCGTCGCTGGTGCGCGAGTGCGCCGAGGCGCTCAGAACCATCAAGGGGTAAGCAGACGATGGAACGCCACCGGCTCGGACGCAGCGATATACGGGTATCGAAGGTGTGCCTCGGCACGATGACCTTCGGCGAGCAGAACACGGAACCCGACGCGCACCGCCAGCTCGACTATGCGATCGAGCGCGGCATCAATTTCATCGATACGGCGGAAATGTATCCGGTCATGGGCCGCGCCGAAACCCAGGGGTCGACCGAGCGCTTCATCGGCAGCTGGCTGCACAGGCGCGGCAGGCGCGACGACGTCGTCATCGCGTCGAAGATCGCCGGCCCGAATGCCAGCATGGGCTGGATCCGCGGCCCTGCGCACAATCTCGACGCGTCCGACATCCGCGCCGCGGTCGAGGCCAGCCTGGAGCGCCTGCAGACCGATTACATCGACCTGTACCAGGTCCACTGGCCGAGCCGCAACCTGCCGATTTTCGGCGCCAACAGTTTCGACCCGAAGCGCGAACGCAGCAGCGTGCCGATCGAGGAGACGCTGGGGGCGCTGGATGAACTGGTCAGGGCGGGCAAGATCCGCGCGATCGGCATTTCCAACGAGAGCAGCTGGGGCGTCTGCGAATACGTCAAGCAGGCCGAGCTGCGCGGGCTGCCGCGCATTGCCACGATCCAGAACCTGTATAACCTGACGGCGCGCGGGTTCGAGACCTCGCTGCTGGACGAGACCTGTTTCCGCAGCGAGGTCAGCTTGCTGGCCTACAGTCCCCTGGCCTTCGGGCAGTTGACGGCGAAATACCTGGACGATCCGAAAGCGCAAGGCCGGCTGACGATTTTTCCGCCGAACTGGAGTCCGCGTTACGTGCGGCCGGAAGTGCTGGAGGCCACGCGCGCATATGCGGAACTGGCGCGGGCGCACGGATTCACGCCGGCGCAGATGGCATTGGCGTGGTGTTATTCGCGCTGGTTCGTGGGATCGACCATCATCGGGGCGACGACCATGGCGCAGCTCGAGGAGAACATCGATGCGGCGCAGATCGCGTTGGGCGATGAAGTGGTCGCGGCGATCGACGCGATCCACGGGCGCATCACCAACCCCGGGCAATAAACACGATGCGCGCTATGAGTACGCTGCGCACGATGAGCGCAATGAGTGCAATGGGCGCCGCATGACCTTGCCGGCGCCGCCCGGCGCCGCGCCGGGCATTTAGATCGCCACCGCCTCATCCGCCTGCAAACTGCGCTCGATGTCCGAGCGCGTCACGCCCGGCGCGAAGCGCTCGATGAAATGATATGCATACGCCCGCAGGTAGGCCCCGCGCCGCACCGCCAGGCGCGTCACGTTCGGCGCGAACAGGTGCGACGATTCGATCGCCCGCAGCCCCTTGTCGCGGCCATCGTCGAAGGCCATCGAGGCGATGATCCCCACCCCCATCCCGAGCGACACATACTGCTTGATGACGTCCGAATCCATGGCCGTCAAGACCATGTCCGGCGCCAGCCCGGCCCCGGCGAACGCATCGTCGATATGGCCGCGGCCGGTGTAGCCGACGTCGTAGGTGATCAAGGGATGCTCGGCCAGGTCTTCCAGGCGCAGCGGGAGTTTGCCCAGCAGCGGGTGGCCGTCCGGCGCCACCACCACATGGCTCCAGCGGTAGCACGGAAACGACACCAGGTCCGGGAAGGTCGACAGGCCTTCGGTGGCGATGCCGATGTCGGCCCGTCCCGACAGCACGTATTCGGCGATGTGCTCCGGTGCGCTCTGCTGCAAGGCGATGCGCACGTTCGGAAACGCATTGCGGAACGATTGCACCACCTGCGGCAGCGCGTAGCGCGCCTGGGTGTGGGTAACGGCAATGGTCAGCGTGCCGCTGTCCTGGGCCGAGTATTCCTGGCTCGCCTGCGCCAGGTTTTCCGCTTCCACCAGCAGGCGCTCGACGATCTTCAGGATGCCCTTGCCGGGCGCGGTCAGGCCGGTCAGGCGCTTGCCGTTGCGCTCGAAGATCACGACGCCCAGCTCGTCCTCGAGTTCGCGGATCTGGCGCGACACGCCCGGCTGCGAGGTAAACAGCGCGTTGGCGACATCGGTCAGGTTGAAATTGCGACGCGCGGCTTCACGGACCGAGCGCAGCTGCTGGAAGTTCATATGCCGCCGCCCTCGTCGACGAAGACCTGGATCTGGCGCGGACGCACGAGCAGGGTCTCGCCTTCCTTCAGGCCCAGGCCGGCGAAGCGCTCGTTGGGAATCACCGCCTCGATCAGCTGGGCGGTATCGAGCCGTTCGAGGTCGAGCTGGGCCAGCGGGCCGATCGCATGCGCGCGGCGCAGCTTCACGGCGATGCCCGGCTGGCCCGCCACGTAGCGTTCCACTTCCAGGTCGTGCGGGCGCACGTAGCCGATGCCGTCGGCGTTCTGCACCGCGACATGGCCGGGCGCGTCGAACAGCGCGTCGCCGCTGGCCAGCACGCCGTCGTGCACGCGGCCGTGGAACAGGTTGACGTTGCCCAGGAAGCTGTAGACGAAGGGCGAAGCGGGCGCGTTGTACACGCTTTCCGGCGTGCCCAGCTGCTCGACGCGGCCCTTGTTCATGACGACCACCTGGTCGGCCACTTCCAGCGCTTCTTCCTGGTCGTGGGTGACGAAGATCGAGGTCACGTGCAGGTCGTCGTGCAGGCGGCGCAGCCAGCGGCGCAATTCCTTGCGCACCTTGGCGTCCAGGGCGCCGAACGGTTCGTCGAGCAGCAGCACGCGCGGCTCGACGGCCAGGGCGCGCGCCAGCGCGATACGCTGGCGCTGGCCGCCCGAGAGCTGCGGCGGATAGCGGTCGGCGATCCAGTCGAGCTGGACGAGTTCGAGCAGCTGCTTGACCTTGTCGCGGATCTGCTGCTCGCTCGGGCGCTCCTTGCGCGGGCGCACGCGCAGGCCGAACGCCACGTTCTCGAACACCGTCATGTGCTTGAACAGCGCGTAGTGCTGGAACACGAAGCCGACCTGGCGCTCGCGCACGTGGCTGCTGGAGGCATCCTGGCCGTCCAGCAGCACGGCGCCCGAGTCCGGATGTTCCAGGCCGGCGATGATGCGCAGCAGCGTGGTCTTGCCGCAGCCGGAGGGGCCGAGCAAGGCGGTCAGCTCGCCGTTGGGGAACTGCAGCGAGACGTCGTCGAGGGCCGTGAACTGGCCGAACTGCTTGCGGATGTGTTGGACTTCGATCGTCATTGCGTGCGCTCCGTGGTACCGGCGTCGTCACGCATGGACAGGTGCAGACGCCATTCGATAAAGGACTTGATGGCCAGCGTCACCAGGGCGAGCAGCGCCAGCAGGGATGCGATCGCGAACGCGGCCGTGAAGTTGTATTCGTTGTAGAGAATCTCGACCTGCAGCGGCATGGTGTTGGTTTCGCCGCGGATGTGGCCCGAGACCACCGACACCGCGCCGAACTCGCCCATCGCGCGCGCATTGCACAGGATGACGCCGTACAGCAGGCCCCACTTGATGTTCGGGAGCGTCACGCGGCGGAAGGTCTGCCAGCCGGACGCGCCCAGCACCAGCGCCGCTTCTTCCTCCTCGGTGCCCTGCTGCTGCATCAGTGGAATCAGTTCGCGCGCCACGAACGGGAAAGTGATGAAGACCGTGGCCAGCACGATGCCCGGCACCGCGAACAGGATCTTGATGTCGTGCTCCATCAGCCACTCGCCGAACCAGCCCTGGGCGCCGAACAGCAGCACGTAGATCAGGCCGGCGATCACCGGCGAGACCGAGAACGGCAGGTCGATGAGCGTGAGCAGCACGCTCTTGCCGCGGAATTCGAATTTGGCGATGGCCCAGGCGGCGGCGACGCCGAAGACCAGGTTCAGCGGCACGGCGATGCCGGCGGCGATCAGGGTCAGCTTGATGGCGGAAACGGCGTCCGGATCGAGGATCGCGGCGACATAGGTATCCCAGCCTTTCTTGAAGGCCTCGGTGAAGACGGCCACCAGCGGCACGAACAGGAACAGGGTCAGGAAGGCCAGGGCAATGGCGATCAGGGTCCAGCGCACCCAGTTCGGCTCGAAGGCATTGGTTTTCACGCGACGCACCGCGGGTGCCGCCGCGTCAATGGGTTTGTCCAGCACGGCGCTCATTTCTTGCCTGCCCTTCTGCGGGTCCAGGCCTGCAACAGGTTGATCGTCAAGAGCAGGATGAACGAGAACACCAGCATCACGACCGCGATCGCGGTGGCGCCGGCGTAGTCGTACTGCTCGAGCTTGGTGATGATGAACAGGGGCGTGATCTCGGACACCATCGGCAGGTTGCCGGCGATGAAGATGACCGAGCCGTATTCGCCGGTGGCGCGCGCGAATGCCAGCGCGAAGCCGGTCAGCAAGGCCGGCACGATCGTCGGCAGGATCACGCGCCAGAACGTCTGGAGCGGACTGGCGCCCAGGCTGGCCGCCGCTTCCTCAAGCTCGCGCTCGGCTTCTTCCAGCACCGGCTGCACGGTACGCACGACGAAGGGCAGCCCGATGAAGGTCAGCGCCACGACCACGCCGAGCGGGGTGAACGCGACCTTGATGCCGAACTGTTCGAGATATTTGCCGATCCAGCCATTGTTCGAATACAGGGCGGTCAGCGTGATGCCGGCCACGGCGGTGGGCAGCGCGAACGGCAGGTCGACCAGGGCGTCGACAAACCGTTTACCCGGAAACTTGTAGCGCACCAGCACCCAGGCGACGATGCCGCCGAAGACCACGTTCAGGCTGGCCGCGATCAGCGAGGCGCCGAAGCTGAGCTTGTAGGAAGCGACCACGCGCTCGGAGGTGACCGCGGTCCAGAAGGCTTCCCAGGTCATGGTGAAGGTTTTCAGGAAGACGGCCGACAACGGGATCAGCACGATCAGTGCGAGATAAAAGATCGTGAATCCGAGCGACAAGCCGAAGCCGGGGATCACCCTGCCCGGCGCGCGCGGCTGAATTAGTTTCATGGCGTCCTTATTACAAATTCTTCTAATGGAGCGTCATAATCTCACTGTCATCTCATAAACCAAACGAACGAATCTTCATTTGCATAGATGAATTAAGCTATTAGCGCCCGGATGCCTGGTGCGCCGGCTGGCCGCGTCAGTAAATGAGCTTGGCGGCGACACCGGTCAGCGCCAGGGCCAGCAAGGTGCGCAGGAAGCGCTCCGGCACCTTGCGGGCGAGCATCGAACCGAGCGTGATACCCGGCAGCGAACCGATGAGCAGCGTCAGCAGCAGCGTCCAGTCGATCGAGCCGAGCCACCAGTGGCCGAGGGCGGCGATCGCCGTCAGCGGCACGGCGTAGGCGATGTCGGTACCCGCCACTTCGGCCGGGGTCAGCTTCGGATACAGCATCACCAGCAGGGTCGCGCCGATGGCGCCGGCGCCGATCGAGGAAACGGTGACGAGTACGCCCAGGACCGCGCCCGAGACCACGGTGGCCGTGACCAGGCTGTTGCCCTGCAACTGGCGCGAAGGCTTGGCGTGCATCCAGGCCAGCATGCGCTTGCGAAACAGTAGCGCGACCACGGTCAGCATGACCGAACCGGCGATCGAATAGCGGATGAGCTGGCCGATCCCGGCGTCGAGCGCCCCGAAGTGGCGCAGGCCGAGCGTGGCGACGAAGGCGGCGGGCAGCGCCCCGAGGCAGAGGCGGCGCACGATGGCCCAGTCGACGGTGCCGTTGAGGCGGTGGGTGATGGTGCCGGCGCCCTTGGTGATGGAGGCGAAGGCAAGGTCGGTGCCGACCGCGACGGTGGGCGAGACGCCGAACAGCAGGGTCAGGAGCGGCGTCATCAGCGAACCGCCACCGACGCCGGTCATTCCGACAAGCAAGCCGACGCCGAATCCGGCAGTGATATAGGTAAGCAGCATGGCCCAAGAGTAAGCCGGGTCAGCCGTGGGGCAAAGGATGGGTTTCTTATTTGCTTATGCGTGCAGGGCGACGGGGGTCGCCGCGACACGAAAAATCACCCGCTCGACGCGGGGTGGACCGGAAGCGGTGCCGCCCGGTCCACTCCGTGATTATTTATTCGGCTGCGGGGTCAAGCGCAGATACGGCCGCGGCGCGGTGAATCCTTTTGGATACTTCTCAGCAATCACCGCCGGGTCCTGCACCGTCAATGGAATGATGACGTCGTCCCCATCCTTCCAGTTGCCCGGCGTGGCCACCGAATAACCGTCCGTCAGCTGCAGCGCATCGAGCACGCGCAGCACTTCGTCGAAGTTGCGGCCGGTGCTCATCGGATAGGTGATGGTCAGGCGGATCTTCTTGTTCGGGTCGATCACGAACAGCGAACGCACCGTGGCCGTGGCCGACATTGCCGGGTGGATCATGTCGTACAGGGTGGAGACGGATTTATCGGCGTCGGCGATGATCGGGAAGCCGACCACGGTCTGCTGGGTTTCCTCGATGTCGCGGATCCAGTCCTTGTGCTGCTCGGCTGGGTCGACCGAGAGCGCGATCGCTTTCACGTTGCGCTTGTCGAATTCCGGCTTCAGCTTGGCCGTCAGGCCCAGTTCGGTCGTGCATACCGGCGTGAAATCGGCCGGGTGCGAAAACAGCACGACCCAGGAATCGCCGGCCCACTCGTGAAAGCGAATGCGGCCGATGGTGGAATCCTGCTCGAAGTCGGGGGCGGTGTCGCCGAGGCGTAAGGTCATGGTCATCTCCGGGAGTTGTCGAGGGAAGGCCGCGGCGACAGATCAGGTCGCCGCAAGCCATCCGGCTATTCTGAGGCATTTTCGACAAGCTTGCCATGCCGTTGCCGCGCTCCGCCTACATGAACCGGTTATACAGCACCGTGCCCCAGGTGATCGCGGCAAGCAGCATCGTCAGGCCGACCGCGGCGCTGCCGAAGTCCTTGGCGTTTTTCGACAGGGGATGCTTTTCCAGCGAAATACGGTCGACGATCGCTTCGATTGCCGAATTGACGAGTTCAACGATCAGCACGAGCAGCAAGACGCCGATCAGCGCCAGTTTCTGGAAGCCCGACACCGGCAGCACCCAGGCAAATACCAGGCCGAGCAGGAAAACCAGCACTTCCTGGCGGAACGCATGTTCTATGCGCCAAGCCATGGCCAGGCCCTGCACGGTATAGCTCGACGCGGCCAGGATGCGCTTGAAGCCGCCCTTGCTCTTGAATTCGCTGGTCGGTTGTTCCATCATATTTCCAAGAAGACACTAAGAATTGTCATTATGCCCGTTCGGCGCCGACATGCGCAGGTTGGCTCCCAAGATGCACGACATGCGCGAAAAGGTCGCCGCTTTTCGCATTATGGTATAAAGTAGGCATGATACTGCACTGCACCAACACATCATGAAAATCGAAACACTTGAACCGCCCAAGACCTCGATCCAGGTGATTGAACGCATGGTCGCCCTGCTCGATGCGCTGGCCACCTATCCCGATCCCGTCAGCCTGAAGGAATTGTCGAAGGTCTCGGGCCTGCATCCGTCGACCGCGCACCGCATCCTGAACGACATGGTCGTCACCCGCTTCGTCGACCGCGTCGAGCCGGGCACCTACCGGCTCGGCATGCGCCTGCTGGAACTGGGCAATGTCGTGAAAAGCCGGCTGTCGGTGCGCGAAGCGGCGCTCGACTTCATGCGCGCCCTGCACAAGAAAACCCAGCAGACGGTGAACCTGTCGGTGCGCCAGGGCGACGAGATCGTCTACATCGACCGCGCCTTCTCCGAGCGCTCCGGCATGCAGGTGGTGCGCGCGATCGGCGGACGCGGGCCCTTGCACCTCACCTCGACCGGCAAGCTGTTCCTGTCGGTGGACGAAGCCAAGGCGATCCGGGCCTACGCCACGCGTACCGGGCTTGCCGGCCACAACAAGAATTCGATCACCGACCTCACCAAGCTCGAGCGCGAGCTGGGCCTGGTACGCGCGCGCGGCTATGCGCGCGACAACGAGGAACTGGAACTGGGCGTGCGCTGCATGGCCGCCGGCATCTACGACGACAGCGGCAAGCTGGTGGCCGGCCTGTCGATCTCGGCCCCGGCCGACCGCCTGCAGGAAGACTGGCTCGACGACCTGGTGCAGACCGCCGGACAGATTTCGGCAACGCTGGGCTTCCGGCCAGCCTCGATGGCCTAAGACACGACAAAGGCGCCCGCGGGCGCCTTTGTCGTATCAGCCTGTGGCCGTGTTACCGTTTCTGCAGCACGGTTGCCGCCGAAACGGCAGAGAAGGAGCTGGGCGCGGACTCGCCGATGCCCACCGGGCTTGCAAGCGGCACGTCGATGGTGTCGGGCGTGAGCGCCTCCAGCCAGCGCCGCATGCGGCCGGCGTCGGCCGTGCGCGACATCCGCCCCTTCGAGTCGAGGAAGACCATGATCACGTTACGGCCCTGGATCATCGCCTGCATCACCAGGCAGCGCCCCGCTTCATTGATGAAGCCGGTCTTTTGCAAGCCGATGTTCCAGTCCGGCAGGCGCACCAGGTAGTTCGTATTGTTGTAGCGCATCGGACGCCCGCTCGCCTCGACCACCCAGTTCGGATCGGTCGAATACTGGCGCAGCAACGGTTTTCGGTGGGCATGGGCCACCAGTTTCGCCAGGTCGCGCGCGCTCGAGACATTCTGGCTCGACAGGCCGCTGGCGTCGACAAAGCGCGTATCGTTCATGCCCAGCTCGCGCGCCGTGGCGTTCATCGCCGCCACGAAGGCGTGGATGCCGCCCGGGTAGTTGCGCCCGAGCGCGGACGCCGCGCGGTTTTCCGAACTCATCAGCGCAATGTGCAGCAGGTTGCCGCGCGTCATGCGGGCGCCGACGGGCAGGCGCGAGCTGCTGAACTTGTGGCGGTCGACGTCGTCGTCGCTGACGACCAGGGTCTGGTTGAGGTCGAGATTGGCTTCGACCACGACCAGGCCGGTCATCAGCTTGGTAATCGAGGCGATCGGCAGCGGCACGTTGGCGTTCTTTTCGAACAGCACTTCCGAACTGTTCTGGTCCATCACGAAGGCGACGTTCGAGGCCAGCGACAGCGGATCGCGCGTCTGGTTCAGGCCGGCGATATCGCCCGCGGTCCGTGCCGCGGGTATAGCCAGCACGGCCGGCGCGGCGCGCCGTACCGTTTGATACAGGACCCGGCGCTTGCCGCGCACCGACACCACGCGGCGCACGATGCGCTGGCGGCCGTCGGCCGCGGGAATGCTCGCCACGTCCCTGCGCTTGCCCTTGCGGGTTGCCTTGGCAGCGGCTTTCTTGACGGGTTTCTTCTTGACTACCGGGCGCTTGGCTTCCCGTGCAGCGGCCTGCGCACCGGCACCGGCACCGGCGCCGGCGGCCGACACCGGTTCGGCAACGAGGAACAGCGACACCAGGACAGACAACAGGAGCTTCAACATTTCTACTTCCTTTTTACGCGAACCGGTGAGGCCTTTACTAAAGTGTATTCGCCCACAACTCGACTGCAAGCGAATTTACCATCGCCTCGCCTATTTTGCCGCACAACAACGGACTGGAGCGTAAAGCAGCTTGCTTGGTGGACTGTTCTCCTCTGAATTGTGTGATGAGCGCAACACCTTAATTAACAAAACGTACAAACCCGGCAAGCGGCTCGCGCTCGGTGACGAGCGAATTCTCGATGCGGGACGGATCGGCCCAGCCCAGCGCCATGCCGCATACCACCGTTTCGTTCGACGGCAGCGCCAGTTGCCTGGCGATGATGCGATGGTATTGGGTAAAGGCCGCCTGCGGGCAGGTGTCGAGGCCGCGCCCGCGCGCCGCCACCATGATGTTCTGCAGGAACATGCCGTAGTCGAGCCAGGAGCCCTGTTCCATGATGCGGTCGATCGTGAAGATCAAGCCCACCGGCGCATCGAAAAAACGGAAATTGCGTGCGTGCTGGGCCGCCATGCCGGCCTTGTCCTCGCGCGACAGGCCGAGCAGGCCGTACAGGTCCCAGCCGACCTTGCGGCGGCGGTCGATGAAGGGCGAAACCCATTCGCGCGGATAGTAGGCGTATTCCTCGCTGTGCTGGCGCGACTGCTCGGGGTCGGTGTGCGCGGCGAGAATCGCCTCCGACAAGTCGACGCGCGCCTGGCCCGTGAGCACATACACTTTCCAGGGCTGGGTATTGGTGCCGGACGGGGCGCGCGCCGCCACCTCGAGGATGCGCGCGATGTCGTCCTGCTCCACCGGCTTGTCGAGGAAGGCGCGGATCGAGCGGCGCGAGGTGATGGCGGCATCGACCGCTGCTTGTTGCGGGGTTGAGATCATGGGAGCTCCTTTTTCTTGACGACGAAAGCGACGCCGGTGACGGCCACGGCCATGCCCAGCAGCCCGAGCGGGCTGAGCGACTCGCCGAACAGCAGCCAGGCCATGACGGCGGTGGTCGGCGGAGTCAGATACAGCAGGCTGGTCACTTCGGCGGCGTTGCTGCGGCGGATGAGGGTGAAAAGCAGGAAGATCGCACCGATCGACAGCGCGAAGATCGACCACAGCAGCGCGCCGACGAAGTTGGCGGTCCACACCACGTTGGAGAAGGCCGGGTCCAGCTGTTCAAAGACGATGGCGCAGGGCAGCAAGGCGGCGACGGTCGCCGCGAACTGGATCACGGTGCCGGTGCGCAAATCGAAACTGGGGCAATAGCGGCGCTGGACCATGGTGCCGGCCGTGATCGACAGCAGCGCGAACAGGCAATACAGGATGGCGGGCGTCGACAGTCCGGCCAGCTCGATCTTGGCCCCCACCACCAGCGCCACCCCGCCCAGGCCGAGCAGCAGGCCGATCCACTGGCGCGGACGCACCCGCTCGCCGATCAGGGGCGAGGCCACGGCCGTTAGGATCGGTTGCATGCCGACGATCAGCGCCGCCAGCCCGGCCGGCATGCCGATCTTGATGGCGCACCAGACCCCGCCCAGGTAACCGGCCTGCAGCAGCAGTCCGGCCAGCGCGACCTGCTTGATGCGCCCATGCGGCCAGGGCGCGCCCCAGATCAGGACGATGGGAACGAGCACCAGCAGCACGCCCAGGCAACGCAAGAGGAGAAAGGTCAGCGGCGGCGCATACGGCAGGCCGAACTTGGCCACGATGAAGCCGGTACTCCAGAGGAAGACGAAAAAGCATGGCACCAGCCAGCGGTGGCGTACGGTGAAGGCGGAGGCGGAGGCGCCTGCGGTTGCGGTGATATCGGCCATGATCTCGGAATCGAACGCCGGAACACCGGATGGCGAATAGCGTAATGGCAAGTCTAACATGGGCCGGAAAACTCTTCCGATTGCCATCCGGACCACTGGCCCGATGGCAGAGGCATTACACTAATTGTATAAAAATATTTATTCCGATGTAACGGAACAACAATCGCGATCGATATGGTGCAACGCACCAAAATCGCTTGACGGCCTCGCGAAAATGCGCAAAACTCTGTTCTGTTGCGGTGCACCATTCGGAAAAGCACCGGTTTCTAGCAGCATACCTTCCTATAACGTTTGTTTGGAGATTCCCATGTTTGCAATCCCAGAGCAGTTCTCGAATGCCACCAAAGCCAATTTCGAAACCCAATTCGCCCTGTTTTCGTCGCTGACCGCGAAAACCTTCGAAAGCATGGAAAAGCTGGTCGAGCTGAACCTCAGCACCGCCCGCGCTACCCTGGCCGACAGCTCCAACGTCGCACGCCAGCTGCTGACCGCCAAGGACCCGCAAGAGTTCTTCCAGCTGTCGGCTTCCCGCGCTCAGCCTGTTGCCGAGAAAGCCGTCGCCTACAACCGCCAGCTGGCCGCCATCGCCACCGGCACCGGCGCCGAGTTCTCGAAGGCCGCTGAAGGCCAGATCGTCGAAGCGAACCGCAAGGTCATCGCCCTGGTCGACGAAGTGAGCAAGAACGCCCCTGCCGGTTCGGAAAACTTCGTCGCCGCCGTCAAGACCGCGATCAGCAACGCCAACGCAGGCTACGAGCAGTTCAGCAAGACGACCAAGCAAGCCGTCGAAGCCATCGAAACCAACGTGAACGCGGCCGTGTCGCAGTTCTCGCAAGCCGCTGCCAAGGCACCGGGCGCCAGCGCCACTGCAGCCGCCGCTGCTGCTGCTGCCTGAAGATGGACGACCCGCTTCGGCGGGTGGTGAGAAAAGGGGCCGCCTGCATCGTCAGGCGGCCCTTTTTTATTTGCGGACAACGAAAGCGACGTCTACTCGCCCAGGTACGCCGCCTGCACCCTCGGATCGTCGAGCATCGCATTCGCGTCGCCCGTCATCGTGATCATCCCCGAATCCATCACGTAGCCCCGATGCGCCGCCTGCAGCGCCAGTTTCGCATTCTGCTCGACCAGCAGGATCGTGATGCCCTGCTTCGACACATCCCGGATCACCTCGAAGATCTTCTCGACCATGATCGGCGCCAGGCCCATCGACGGCTCGTCGAGCAGCAGCAGGGTCGGATGGCACATCAGCGCGCGCGCCATGGCCAGCATCTGCTGCTCGCCGCCGGACAAGGTGCCCGCAAGCTGGGCGGACCGTTCCTTCAGGCGCGGGAATACGCCGAACCACTTCTCGATGTCGGCTTCGATCTGCGCCTTGTCGTCGCGCGTGTAAGCACCCATGAGCAGGTTTTCGTGAATCGTCATGCGGGTGAACACCCCCCGCCCCTCCGGCACCATGGACAGCTTTTGCTGCACCAGGCGGAACGATTGCGTGCCTGCCAGCGGCTGGCCGAGGTAGGACATGCTGCCCTCGACCTTGCATGCCGGCAGCGTGCCGGTAATCGCTTTCAGGGTCGTCGTCTTGCCGGCGCCGTTGGCGCCGATCAGCGTGACCAGTTCGCCCCGGTTCACTTCCATGTCGATGCCCTTGACCGCCTTGATGCCGCCATACGACACCTTCAGCCCGGCAATTTTCAGAATGCTTTCGCTCCTCGTTTCACTCATCAGTGAGCACCTCCCAGGTAGGCCGCGATCACCGCCGGATCCTTCTGGATCTCGGCCGGCACTCCTTCGGCGATGCGCTTGCCATACTCGAGCACGGTAATCCGGTCGCACAGGCCCATCATCAGTTTCACGTCGTGCTCGATCAGCAGCACGGTCTTGCCGCCGGCCTTGATCTTGACGAGCAATTCGCGCAGCGCCAGTTTTTCGGTGGCGTTCATGCCGGCCGCCGGCTCGTCCAGCGCCAGCAGTTGTGGATCGGTGGCCAGGGCGCGCGCGATTTCCAGGCGGCGCTGGTCACCGTAGGACAGGAACTTCGCCGTGCGGCTGGCGAACTGGCCGATGCCGACGAAATCGAGCAATTCCTGGGCGCGGGCGCGGATCGATGCCTCCTCGTCGCGCGCGGCCTTGTGCCGGAAAATCGCCCCGAACACGCCCTGCTTCGAGCGCACGTGGCGCCCGACCATGACGTTTTCGAGCGCCGTCATCTCGCCGAACAGGCGGATATTCTGGAAGGTGCGCGCGATGCCCGCCTTCGCCACCGCATGCGGCGCCGAGGGCGAATACGGCTTGCCGGCCAGCTCGAAGGTGCCGCTGTCGGGCTGGTAGAGGCCGGTGATGACGTTGAAGAACGTCGTCTTGCCGGCGCCATTCGGACCGATCAGGCCGACGATCTGGCCGGGGCGGATCTGGATGCCGACATCGGTGAGCGCCTGCAGGCCGCCGAAGCGCTTGTTCACGCCGGCGATATTGAGAAGAAGTTGTTCGCTCATGGTGTCGGCGCCTCAGGCAGCCGCCTCCTTTTCCTCGTCGCGTGCGAGCGCGGCCGTTGGCCGGTCTTCGCGGTTCGGCGACGGCCACACGCCCGCCGGACGCACCAGCATGATGCCGACCAGCGCCAGGCCGTAGAGCAACTGGCGCAGCACTTCGGCTTCGATGACGACCTTGCCGAACAGCGCCATCTGCGCCGGTTCGACCACGTGGCGCAGCACCTCGGGCAAGGCCGCCAGCAGCACGCCGCCCAGCACCACGCCCGGAATGTGGCCGATACCGCCCAGCACCACCATCGCCAGCACGGCGATCGATTCGGTCAGCGAAAACGATTCCGGAGAAACGAAGCCCTGGAAGGCGCCGAACATCGCCCCGGCCACGCCGCCGAAGGAGGCGCCCATCGAAAACGCCAGCAGCTTGACGTTGCGCGTGTTGATGCCCATCGCCTTGGCCGCGATTTCGTCTTCGCGGATCGCGACCCAGGCCCGTCCCAGGCGCGAATGCTGCAAGCGGCTGGTGACGAAAATGGTGGCGATGCACAGGAACAGGAAAAGGAAGTAATAGGCGTTCACCGAGGGCATGCCGTAGCCGCCGATATACACCGTCGATTGGGACCCGGCTTCACCGGCCAGCGAGACGCCGAAGATGCGGATCGGATCGATCATGTTGATGCCCTGGGGCCCGTTCGTGAAATTGATCGGGTCGTTCAGGTTGTTCATGAAGATGCGGATGATCTCGCCGAAACCGAGCGTGACGATGGCGAGATAGTCGCCGCGCAGCTTGAGCGTCGGCGCGCCCAGCAGCGCGCCGAAGAACGCGGCCACCAGGCCGGCCAGCGGGACGATCGCCCACACCGACAGGTGGATGCCGTTTTGCTGGATGTCCGGCCCGAACAGGGCGACGAGCGACTCGCCGATCGCCGGATGATAATTGACCACCGATTCGAGCAGGGCCGCGAACTGGGGCGAGGAAAACAGCCCGACCATGTAGGCGCCGACGGCGAAGAAGGCGATGTAGCCGAGGTCGAGCAGGCCGGCGAAGCCGACCACGATGTTCAGGCCCAGCGCCAGCATGATGTAGAGCAGCGCGATGTCGATGATGCGCACCCACGAGTTGCCGAACTGGCTGGCGACGAAGGGGAAGGCCAGCAGCAGGGCCAGCAGCAAGCCCAGCGTGAGATGCGCCTGGCGCGGCTTGTGGTGGACGTCGAAAGTCAGGATTGCCATGGCGGGTCCTTTATGCGCGGTCGGCCACGCGCTCGCCCATGATGCCGGACGGACGCAGGGTGAGGACCAGGATCAGCACCACGAAGGCGAAGATGTCCTGGTAATGGCTGCCGAGGAAGCCCCCGGTCAGGTCGCCGATATAGCCGGCGCCGAGCGCCTCGATGATGCCGAGCAAAAGGCCGCCGATCATGGCGCCGTAGATATTGCCGATCCCGCCCAGCACTGCGGCGCAAAAGGCTTTCAAGCCGGGCAACACACCCATCGTGAACGTGATCGAGGCGTAATTCGCGCCCCACATCACGCCGGCCACGGCCGCGAGCGCGGCGCCGATGGCAAAGGTGGCCACGATGACGCTGTTCGAATCGACGCCCATCAGGCCGGCCACGCGGGGATTTTCCGCCACGGCGCGCATCGCGCGCCCCATCTTGGTGCGTTCGACGAGCAGCACGAGCCCCACCATGGCCAGCGCGGCCAGCACCAGCAGCAGCACCTGGGTCTGCGAAATCAGGGCGCCGCCGATCATGATCGGTTCGGACGAGAGCAGTTGCGGGAAAGGCAGCGGGCTGCGGCCCCACCATGGCATGGCCATGACGAAGGTTTGCAGCAGGATGGAGACGCCGATGGCGGTGATCAGCGGCGCCAGGCGCGGCGCATTGCGCAGGCGGCGGTAGGCAATCCGTTCGATCAGGACATTGACCAGCATCGCCACGGGGATCGCGCCCAGGATGGCGACAGCAAGCTGGACGTAGCCGGGCAAGCCGGGGAAATAAGCTTCAAGCAATTGCAGGATCGACAAGCCGACCATCGCCCCGATCATGAGGACGTCGCCATGGGCGAAGTTGATAAGGTTCAGCACCCCGTAGACCATCGTGTACCCGAGCGCGACCAGTGCATACATACTGCCTAGCACCAGCCCGTTGAGTATCTGCTGGACAAAAGTCTCCATCGTTTGCGCACCTCTTTATTTCGATAACAAAAACGGCACCCCGGAAAACCCGAAGTGCCGCTCCTTGGCCTGACGTCGTTGACTTAGCGGGACACTGGCACGCCACCGCTAACAGCATTGCTGCGACTGCGCACTGCTTCCTGCTGGGAGAAAACAGTTGCCACGACAAAAATTCCGAGCGTCGCCATCATAGCGAGGTTTTTGAAAAACTAACAACGGAAAATTGTTGCGCCGGTTATCGACACGGATGCACGACTCAAGCGACCCCGACCTTGATGCCGTCGAGTCCCTTCGGCAGCGGGAAGGTGACATGCTCTTCCACGCCCTCGAGCGCGCGCACACTGGCCGCGCCCAGCTGCCTGAGGCGGTCGATGACGGCCTGCACCAGCACTTCCGGGGCCGAAGCGCCGGCGGTGACGCCGATGCGCCTCTTGCCTGCGATCCAGGCGGAGTCGATCATGCCCGCGTTGTCGACCATGTAAGCCGGCGTGCCCAGCTTGTCGGCCAGCTCGCGCAGGCGGTTCGAGTTCGAGCTGTTCGGGCTGCCGACCACGATCACGACCTCGACCTGCGGCGCCATGAACTTCACCGCTTCCTGGCGATTGGTCGTGGCGTAGCAGATGTCGCCCTTCTTCGGTTCCATGATGTTCGGGAACCGCCGTTTCAGGGCCAGGATGATTTCGGCCGTGTCGTCGACCGACAGCGTGGTCTGCGAGACATAGGCGAGGTTGTCGGGATTGGCCACCTGCAGGGTCGCCACGTCCTCGACCGTCTCGACCAGGTGCATGCCCTCTTCGGCCTGGCCCATCGTGCCCTCCACTTCCGGGTGGCCGTCGTGGCCGATCATGATGATCTCGGCGCCGCCCTTGCGCATCTTCGACACTTCCACGTGCACCTTGGTGACCAGGGGACAGGTAGCATCGAAAATCTTCAGGCCACGCGACTCGGCTTCGGCGCGTACCGCTTTCGAGACGCCGTGGGCCGAAAATACCAGCGTATTGCCGGCCGGGACATCGTCGAGGTCTTCGATGAAGATCGCGCCCTTGTTGCGCAAGTCTTCCACGACGTACGCGTTGTGGACGATCTCGTGGCGCACGTAGATCGGCGCGCCGAACTGCTGCAGGGCGCGTTCGACGATCTCGATGGCACGGTCGACGCCGGCGCAAAAGCCGCGCGGCTGGGCAAGCAGAATCTCGTTTTCCACGTTTTCCATCGTCACTCCTTTACAGCACCGAAATCAGTTTGACTTCGAAATGCAGGTGTTGGCCGGCGAGCGGGTGGTTAAAGTCGAACAAGGCGGCGTCCTCGCGCATTTCGCGCAGCATGCCGGCAAAGCGGCCGCCGCCCGGGGCGGCGAAGTCGACCAGGTCGCCCGCCTTGTAGTCGGCGTCCGGCACCGAGTTGTCGTCGAGCGTCTGTTTCGACACCCACTGGACCAGCTCCGGATTGCGCTCGCCGAACGCTTCCTGCGCGCTCAGGATAAATGTCTTGTGTTCGCCTTCCGCCATGCCGAGCAGGCGCTCTTCCAGGAAAGGCGCGAGCTGGTTCTGGCCCAGCATCAGCGTGGCCGGATTGGTGCCGAAGGTCGTGACGATGTCGGTCCCATCCGCGCCGGCGAGGCGGTAGTGCAGGGTCAGGTAGGCCGATTCGGTGACAACAGGGGAAGCGTTGGACATGGTATGCGCTTGGTATGCGTTATGACGGGCAAACCGCTATTGTAAAGCCTGGCGCCCGTTCCCGCGTCCGGGCGCCGCTTTTTTCGGCAGCCGGCGGGGCTGGCGAAATCGTTTCCCACCCGAGTGTCGCGCGCGCGCATCGGCATGATGACGAGCGAGCAATCGCGCAGGCTGCGTATCCTGCCACGGTCCCCGCTGCCGCATTGGCGCCGGCGCCGCGCATGCAGCGGATGCGCGCCAGATCAGAACCGCTTCCTGCCCGATGCCCATAATCAGCCCTCTCTTTTGACGATAATGGAGCACCATGGGCATCAACGATTGGCCGGAACAGGACCGGCCGCGCGAACGGCTGGCGCGCGAAGGGCCGGCCGCCCTGTCGAACGCGGAATTACTGGCCATTTTCCTGCGCGTCGGCGTGCGCGGGCGCAGCGCGGTCCAGCTAGGCAGCCACATGCTCGATCACTTCGGCTCGCTGCAAGCCTTGCTGCATGCGACGCCCCAGGAATTCTCGCAGGTACATGGCCTGGGCCTGGCCAAGTACGCGCAGCTGCAAGCGGTGATGGAATTGTCGCGCCGTGCGATCTCGGAAGAATTCTTCCGCCACGCGCTGTGTTCGCCCGACGTCGTCAAGACCTATTTGCGTGGCAAGTTTGGCTTGCAGGCTTACGAATCCTTCGTCGTCCTGTTCGTCGACGTCAAGAACCGCCTGATCGATGCGCAGGAAATGTTTCGCGGCACCCTCACCCACACCAGCGTCTACCCGCGGGAGGTCGTGATGGCCGCCCTGCGCCGCAACGCCTCTGGCGTGATGCTGGCGCACAACCACCCCTCCGGGATGGCCGAGCCGAGCGAGGCGGATATCCGGCTCACGCGCAGCTTGAGCCAGGCGCTAGGCTTGATCGACGTGCGCGTGCTCGACCATTTCGTGGTGGCCGGGACACGGGTGCATTCCTTCGCCGAGCATGGCCAGCTTTAAGACCAGGAATCGCGGTTTTTGCTGCCCGAATCGACGTTTGTCTCGGCCGCTGGCGTGGCGCCGCCGCTCGACCGGCCGCATGAAAACAAGGCGCCGGCGGCAATTTTACAATTGTTAAATTGTAGCGCATGAGCATGACACACTTGTTTTCTGCAAGTGCTTGATTCCGTGATGGTTTTCACGCTATACTCTCGTTTTTTCCGAATTCGGAAGTTTATTTATCTAAGGAGTGCGCTATGGCACGTGTCTGCCAAGTTACTGGCAAGGGTCCGATGGTTGGCAACAACGTCTCCCATGCAAACAACAAAACGAAACGCCGTTTTCTGCCTAACCTGCAGAACCGCCGTATTTACGTTGAATCGGAAAACCGCTGGGTCTCGCTGCGTTTGTCGAACGCCGGCCTGCGCGTGATCGACAAGCTGGGCATCGATGCGGTTCTGGTCGACATGCGCGCTCGTGGCATCAAAGTTTAATTAGGGAGCTATCATGGCAAAAACTGGCCGCGACAAAATCAAGCTGGAATCGACCGCAGGTACCGGTCACTTCTACACCACCACCAAGAACAAGCGTACGATGCCGGCGAAGATGGAAATCATCAAGTTCGACCCGAAAGCACGCAAGCACGTTGCATACAAGGAAACCAAGATCAAGTAATCGATCTTGCCGCCGTACAAGAAAAGCCGCCACGGAAGTGCGCGGCTTTTTTGTATTTGTACGCCCGCCGTGACAATCGGTGATTTTTTAGCAAGCCCCGAAGCGTATAGTAGGGGTTCTCGAACTGACACGACCCTCCATGCCGCGCCCTCCCGATGCCCTGCGCTATGCCGCCCTGGCCGCTTTGCTGGCGTGGTCATGCAATACGGGTGCGGCCGAGCCGGCCGCCGCGCCCTATCCGAACACCGACGGCTTCGGCATCGCGTTCGAGCAGAGCGAGGAGTGGTACCGCCACTGCATGCGCGCCTTGCGCCCGGAACCGGCGCGCGCGCCTGCCAGGCGCGCCAGGATGCGCTGCGATGCGAGCGAGCTCTATTACCGGAAACGCGATCAGAACCACGCCACCCCCGCCGAGTGGCGCCAGGTGCGCTCGTGTGCCGAGGCCAGCGGCGACGACGCCGTCCTGATGATGCTGCATGCAAACGGCTACGGCACGGCCCGCGATCCCGAGCAGGCCCTGTATTACGCGTGCAAGCTCGACACGGCCAAGGCCGAGATGGAGGGACGCGTCGGCTACCTCGCTTCGCCCGCCGCCGCCTCGGACGCCGTGCCCTTCGACCTGTGCGACCACGTGACGAGCGAACGCATGGTCGCCATGTGCGCCGGCATCCAGGAAGACCGCGCCGCGCGCGTGCGCGACCTACGGCTCGCGCGCTTCGCGGCCGGCTTGCCGCCGGCGGCGCGCCGGCCCTTTGCGCGCCTGCGCGAGGCGGCCACGGCATTCAACCGGAGTTCGGCCGGCGACGTCGACTCGCGCGGCGGCGCGGGGGCCGGCTTGTCGATCCGCCACGCGGGACGGCGCGACAACGAATTCATGGAGACCCTGCTGGCTGCGGCCAACGGCCAGCTGCCGCGCGCCAATGCGGCCCAACTGGCGGAGATCGACCGTGAGTTGAAGTGGGAATACCGCAAGGCGATGGCCGCCCCATCCGGGCAGGAACAGCATCGGCAACGCAGCGGCGCCGCGCCGGCGGCACGCGCGCACATGCGCAAGGTCGAACGCGCCTGGATTGCCTACCGCGACGCCTGGGGCCCTTTCCTTGCAGCGGCAAACTTGCGCACCGATCTCGCCTCGGTCAAGGCCGCGCTGACGCGCCAGCATATTGCGCATGTGAAGCGCATGTGAAGCGCATGTGGAAATATGAAAGCGGAAATGAAACAAGGCTCCCGCAGGAGCCTTGTTCGTCAGACGATGCCGTGCCTTACGCGTAGCTGCGCAGCCGCAGCGAGAATTCCTGCAGCGACTTGATGCCCGAGGCTTCGGCACGCGCGCACCAGTCCTGCAACTGCTGCAGCAGCTGGTCGCGGGTCGAGTGCGAACGTTCCCAGATCGCGCCCAGTTCCACGCGCATGTGGTGCATCGTTTCCAGCGCCTTGCTGTGCTTGAAGAGTTCGATGAGCTGTTCTTTCTGCGACAGTTCCAGCTTGCCCGGCTCGCGCTGCAGCAACTTGCGCGAAGACTTCAGGAAACGCTTTTCCAGCTCGGCCTGGTCCTTCAGGTGCTCGAACTCCTCGTGGAAGGCGCTTTTCACCGACTTGGCATACTTGGCCATCACGTCGTAGCGGTTGGTGATCACCGACTGCAGCGTGTCGTGGTCGGCTACGGTTTTACCCTTGGCAAACTTCGGCTCCGGTGCGACTTTCTTCACTTTCGCCAGGCCCAGCATCTCCAGGGCGCGGATATACCCCCAGCCCATGTCGATCTCGTACCACTTGCTCGACAGCTTGGCCGAGGTAGCGTGGGTGTGATGGTTGTTGTGCAATTCCTCGCCGCCGATCAGGATGCCGAACGGGAAGATGTTGGTGGCGGCATCGGCGCAATCGTAATTGCGGTAGCCCCACCAGTGGCCCAGGCCGTTGATGATGCCGGCGGCCGTGATCGGGATCCACATCATCTGGATCGCCCAGATCGTGATGCCGATGACGCCGAACAGCGTGAAATTAATGATGAGCAGCGCGATCACGCCGGCCAGGCTGTGCTTGCTGTACACATTGCGCTCGAGCCAGTCATCCGGCGTTCCATGGCCGTACTTGGCCAGGGTTTCGGCGTTCTTGCTTTCGATCTTGTACAGCTCGGCGCCTTCCAGCAGCACCTTCTTGATGCCGCGCGTGACCGGGCTGTGCGGGTCTTCCTCGGTATCGCATTTGGCATGGTGCTTGCGGTGGATCGCCGCCCACTCCTTGGTGATCTGGGCCGTGGTCAGCCACAGCCAGAAGCGGAAGAAATGACTCGGCAAGGCGTGCAGCTCCAGCGCGCGGTGCGCCTGGTGACGGTGCAGGTAAATGGTCACGCTGGCGATCGTGATATGGGTCACGATCAATGTGTAAACCACAACTTCCCAGCCGGAAAGGCCGACCAGACCGGTGTTCAGGAATTCCAGTACGGAATGCATGGTGTTGCTAAAGCTCATTAAGGCTCCAAGGTAAATGCTGTCTGGGCGCGCCGTCCTTTCTGGGAGAAGGTCGCGCAGGGCCGGTCGAGGACCGGGCCGCTATCCGCATTCTACGCACTTCTCATGACGCACGGCACGACGGACGCAGTAAATTGCGCTCAAGCGCGAAATGTGCGCCACATTCATGCCAGATATGCATTAAACCTGCGACATTTGTGGCGGCAGGCCCAGGCGGATGGCCCCGGAATGGACCAGGGCATAGATATTCTGGTTCACAGCCGACACCACGTTGCCGGTACCCTTTTCCGGATCCTCGATCGAAAATCCCAGTTCCAGTTCATAGCCCGTGGGGCCGAAGGCGTTCAGCTGCACCGCCGGCGCCGGATCCGCGATGACGCGCTCGACCCCGTCGGCCTGGCGTACCAGCAAGTCCATGACTTCGTTCAAGTCGCTGTCGTAGGCGACCGTCAAGCGCGTGCTCAGGCGCACCGCCTTGATGGTCGCAGCCTGGTTGAGCACGACGCCGGTGATCAGCATTTCGTTCGGCAGCAGGGTATGGGTGCCGTCGAGCGCCTGCAAGACCGTCGTGCGCGTATTGATGCGCGAGACGCGGCCCGAATACTTGTCGACCGTGATCGGGTCGCCGATCGAGAGGCTGCGTTCGAGAAGGATGATGAAGCCGGATACATAGTTACTGGCGATGCGCTGCATGCCCAGGCCGAGGCCGACGCCGAGCGCGCCGCCGAAGACCGACAGCACGGTCAGGTCGAGCCCGACCAGGCGCAGGCTGACCAGCACCGAGACCAGGATCAGCACCGCACGGCTCATGCGTGCAAGTACCACCCGCGACGAGGTATGCAGGCCCTCCAGGCGCATCAGGCGCTCTTCCAGCGCGGCGCCCGCCCACAGGGCCAGCATCATCAGGACCACGACCGAGACGGCACCCTGCAGGATGTCGAGCAGGGACGGCCGGTTCTTGCCGATCTTGATGACCTTGCTGTCAAGGAAGGCAAGGATGTCGGGCCACAGGCCGACCAGGTAGAGCGCCACCCCGAGCCAGACGACCAGGGCCAGGATTTTCTCGAAGGTCTGCAGGGCCGTGCCGATCTGCCCGTGGCGCGCGAACACGCGCCGCAGCAGGTAGAACACGATGCGGATCAAGGCCATCGACGTAAACAACGGCAACGCGACGTTCAACAGGTGGACGCTCTGTTGCCGCGCCAGTAACAGCTTGGCGCCCCAGACCAGGGCCGCGATCAGGAGCGGCGCCAGCACCCGGCCGAAGCCTTCCACGCCGATGCGTTGCAGGGCATTGCGCGATTGATCCTCGTGCAGCCAGCTGCGCCGGATGAAGCGCGACAGCAGCAGGCCGACGACGACCGCGCCGGCGATGGCCAGTGCCTGCCACAGGATGCGCGGATTGCTGATGTCTTCGAATAGTTCCTGCAGCAGGTCGGTCAAGGGCATCTGGGCGCGGCTCCCCGGTCAGGCCTGCGCAGCGTCGGCGGCAGGCGCCGCGTCGCCGGCTTCGGCCGCCTCGGTCTTCGGCTTTTTCGCGGC
Source organism: Massilia jejuensis (assembly GCF_042656795.1). Lineage (NCBI taxonomy): Bacteria > Pseudomonadati > Pseudomonadota > Betaproteobacteria > Burkholderiales > Oxalobacteraceae > Massilia > Massilia jejuensis. Next base: position 171,820 of record NZ_JBHSMS010000003.1, read on the forward strand.
CATGGGCTTGCGTTCGAGCACGGCGGCGAAGAAGCCGTCGGTACCGTGCTTGTGCGGCAAGAGCTTCAGGTACTGATCCATCTCGAGATCGATCTTCTGCTCGGCCAGCACTTTGCTCATCGGCACCAGGTCGAAATCCGGGTGCGAGGCGATGAATTGCTCGACGATGAATTCATTCTCTTCGTTCAGCAGCGAGCAGGTGGCGTACACCAGGCGTCCGCCGCCCTTGAGCAGGCGCGCGGCGCCGTCGAGGATCGCGGCCTGCTTTTCCTGCATCTCGGCCACGGCGCTTTCCGGCTGGCGCCATTTGACGTCCGGATTGCGGCGCAGGGTGCCCAGGCCCGAGCATGGGGCGTCGACCAGCACGCGGTCGATCTTGCCGGCCAGGCGCTTGATCTTGGCATCGCGCTCGTGCGCGATCAGGACCGGGTGCACATTCGACAGGCCGCTGCGCGCCAGGCGCGGCTTGAGCTTGCTCAGGCGCTTTTCCGACACATCGAAGGCATACAGGCGGCCGGTGTTGCGCATCGTCGCGCCCAGGGCCAGCGTCTTGCCGCCGGCGCCGGCGCAGAAGTCGACCACCATCTCGCCGCGGCGCGCGGCCAGGATCTGGGCCAGTACCTGGCTGCCCTCGTCCTGCACCTCGATCGCGCCATCCTTGAACAGCGGCAGGTTTTGCAGTGTCGGCTTTTTCTTGACGCGCAGGCCGAGCGGCGAATACGGCGTCGGTTCGGCCACGATCGGCGCCTCGGCCAGCTTGGCGATGACGTCGTCGCGGTTGGCCTTGATCGAATTGACCCGCAAATCGAGCGGCGCCGGCGTGTTCAGCACGGCCGCCAGTTGTTGCGCTTCCGTTTCGCCGTACTGGGCCACCAGCTTGTCGTACAGCCACTGCGGCATGTTCGCCTGCGCCAGGGGCGGCAGCAGCGCGCGGTCGATGTCCTGGATGCGGGTGAGGAATTCGGTTTCTTCGTCGCTCAAGCCGGCGAGCGACTCGATGCCGGCCGTTTCGGCCAGGCCCAGCAAGGCCAGGCGGCGCATCGACGGGGTGCCGCCGGTGCCGCCGAAATCGGTGAAGAAGGTCTTGTTGCGCAGGACGGCATACACCGCTTCGGCGACGACCCCGCGCTCGCGCGAACCGAGACGCTGGTGGTCCTTGAAATAACGCGACAGGGTAACGTCGGCCGGGGCCGTAAAGCGCAAGATCTCGCGCAATACCTCTTCGGTACTGCCGAGAATTGCTGGTGGCAATCTCATGAAAATCCTTGATGAACTACGAATTAATGACGGATGGCGTCGGCGACACGCGCGTCGGACACGCGCACTTCGCCATGTTCGATACTGAGCCTGTCCTCGACGAACAGGCGCACGGCATAGGGGTAAAGCTTGTGCTCCTCGACCAGCACACGGGCCGCCAGCGTGGCTTCGGTATCGCCGGGCAGCACGCCGACGCGCGCCTGGGCGACGACCGGGCCATGGTCCAGCTCGGCGGTAACGAAATGCACCGTCGCGCCATGCTCGGGCACGCCGGCATCGAGTGCCTGGCGGTGCGTTGCCAGGCCGGGAAAGGCCGGCAGCAGCGACGGGTGGATATTGAGCATGCGGCCCGCATACTGCTCCACGAAAGCGTCCGTCAGGACCCGCATGAAACCGGCCAGCACGACCAGGTCGGGAGCGAAACGGTCGATTTCCTGCTGCAGAGCCGCGTCGAAGTCGGCGCGGTTGCTGAATTGCTTGCTCGGCACGACGGCGGTCGCGATGCCTCGCCCTTGCGCGAAGGCCAGTCCCGGCGCGTCCGGCCGGTTGCTGATCACCGCCGCGATCCTCGCCGGCCACCCTTCCGATTGCGCCGCGCGCACGAGCGCTTCCATGTTGCTGCCGCGGCCGGAAATGAGGATGACGATGTTTTTCATAGCGCGCATTGTACCGCAAGCCCCTGTGGCGACCGGCGCCCCGGGGAGGCCGGCGATGGCAACGGGAAGCGGTCCCGGACTACTCGAAGGAATAGAAGACGCGGAACGGCACTTTTTTCTCGGCCCAGAATTCGGCCGCGTCGCGGAACACGTCGAGCAGGGTCTCGCGCGCTTCCTTGTCGAATTTCTGAGTATTTGGCAATTGCTCCAGCACGGCGATAAAACCGGGCTGGGAGCCGGCCTCCGCAAGCGTGTTGGTCAGGCAGTTGCGCAGGGCGTCGAAGTTCTTGCTGCAAGGCTTACTGAAATAGAAATTTTCGCCGATGCGGGCGCACACCTGTTGCTTGGTCAGCGTGTTCGCGCAATGCGCGTACAGAAAATGGTGGCCCAGTCGCGCCGCCTCCTCCTGCAGTTCCAGCACACGGTAGGCGCGAATGGACTGCACAAGATTGGACGGCACTCTCATCAACATACTCATTTTTCCCTCAAGTCGACCTGGTGTGTGGTTCGAATCGCCGGGGTCGCTCACCATGCGCGCCCGGACGGCAACGCTGTTCTCCTAATCGTTTCCACGCGCCAATAACCTTGAGTGTGTAAGGGTAACGTTTTGTGATAGCCGAAGCAACCCGAATGTATTCTTACGGCATAATTTCGATAGAAACTGCCGTTTTTCACGTGGAATCGGAGCGGTTTGGGCGGTTTTTCCATTTTGGGCGCACGCTCGGTCACTATGCAAGGCTGTTACATTTTGTTGCCACACAGATCTCCCTTGTGCCTGCTGCGGGATTAACATACATGGGAGGACGTGAATCCTACCTAACCAGCAGCGCCAATGACGAGGTTCTTGATGAACATGCAAACCAAACTGATGATTTCCGCCCTTGGGCTGTGCGCCCTGCCGCTCGCCCAGGCCGCCGAATTCGAAGATTTCGGCCGCGTGGTGCGGGTGCAGCCGCGTGTCGAGCAAATCAGCATGCCGCGCCAGGAATGCCGCACCGAGTACCAGCAGGTGCCGGTCCAGCAGCAGCGCAGCGCCGGCGGCTCGATCGTCGGCGGCATCGCCGGCGCCCTGCTCGGCAGCCAGGTCGGCAGCGGCAACGGCAAGGTGGCCGCCACCGCTGCCGGTGCGATCGCCGGCGCCATGGTGGGCGACCGCGTCGACAACAACGGCCGCCAGAATTACAACGGCGTGCAGGAACAGGCCGTGCGCCAGTGCCGCACCGTCGATGCCTTCGAATCGCGCACCGTCGGCTACGACGTGACCTACGAATACCGCGGCCAGAACCACATCGCCTTCATGCAGCGCGATCCGGGCAACCGTATTCCCCTGCGTGTGTCGGTCGAGCCGGCGCAGTACTGATCCTATCCTTGCCGTAACCGGCGCGTGGGAAGCCCCCTCCTCCTCCGCACCGGCCGTTCCCGTTGCGCTTGCGCAGCGGGAACCCCTGCCGCGATAATAGGTCGATTCAACCAGGTCGCCCTATGCTCATCAAACGCAAATCCATCGAACAAGCCGAATCCTCGCGTCGCCCCGCGCGCAAGCCCAAGTTCGCGCCCGTCACCCTGTCCGAACAGGACGGCGTACGCTATCTCCACTTCGGCACCGAATGGGTGCAGGGCGCCATGCGCATCCGCAAGCCGGATTGGCCGGAGCTCGAGTACGCGCAGCAGATGATGGCCTGGATGCTGTTCATCGAGGCCCCGCGCCGGATCGCCCAGCTCGGCCTCGGTTCGGCCACCCTCACCAAGTATTGCTACCGCCAGTTCCCCGAAGCGCAGGTCACGGCCGTGGAACTGAACGCGTCGGTGATCGCCATCTGCACCACGATGTTCAAGATGCCGCCGCGGGACGAGCGCCTGGAAGTGCTGGAAATGGATGCCCTCGACTTCGTCGACGACCCGGCCAACCACGGCGTCTACGACGTACTGCAGTGCGACCTGTACGATGCCACCGCGCGCGGCCCGGTGCTCGACACGCCCGAGTTCTACGCCGCCTGCAACGCGTGCCTGGCCGACGGCGGCGTCATGACCGTCAACCTGTTCGGCGACCACCCGAGCTACGACAAGAACATCAAGGCCATGACGTTCGCGTTCGAACACGTGATCTGCCTGCCGGAAGTGCATGACGGGAACGTCGTCGCCCTCTGCTTCAAGACGCGCCCCGAGCTCGACAGCGCAAAGCTGGCCGCACGCGCCGCCCGCATCGTCGCCGCCACCAAGCTGCCGGCGGCATCCTGGGTCAAGGGCATCGAGGCGTCGCATGGCGCGGCGCGCTAGGCTGCGGCGCAGCGAGGGAACATGAACGCCGACGCACCCCCGCCCGCTTCCCTCCCCCGCAGTCCCGCGCGGCCGCGCAAGCTCGACCTGCAGGTCATTTTTTCGTGGCTGCTGGCCGACGGCATCGTCGAGAAGGACGCGGTCAAGGCGCATTTTGCCCAGGCCCAGGGCATCCTGAAAAACGCGGCCGGCTCGATGCATCCCCTGACCGCCGTCGCCCAGTGCAAGCTGGTGTCGGGCCAGCCGCCGCACCGCCTGCTGACGCTCGACATCCTCAGCGAATGGTGCGCGGCCAAGGTCGGCATTCCCTTCATCCGCATCGACCCCTTGAAGATCGATTTCACCAGGGTGGCGGACATGATGTCGGCCAGCTATGCGGCGCGTTTCAATATCCTGCCGGTCGACATCGGCCCGGCGGCGCTGACCGTGGCCACGGCTGACCCGTTCGCGCTGGAGTGGGAAGCGGAAATCGCGAAGGTGGCGCGCCGCCGCATCGACCTGGTGCTGGCCAATCCGCTCGACATTTCGCAATACATTTCCCAGTTCTTCAGCCTGGCGAAATCGATCCGCGACGCCAGCAAGGGCAACAGCCAGGACCTCGCATTGCGCAGCAACTTCGAGCAGCTGGTCGAACTGGGCAAGGCGAACAAGCAGTTCGACGCCAACGACCAGCACATCGTCAACATCGTCGACTGGCTCTGGGGCTACGCCTTCGAACAGCGCGCCTCGGACATCCACCTCGAACCGAAGCGCGACATCGCCGTCATCCGCTTTCGCATCGACGGCGTGCTGCACCAGGTCTACCAGGTGCCGGCGGCGGTGATGCTGGCGATGACGGCGCGCATCAAGCTGCTGGGGCGCATGGATGTCATCGAAAAGCGCCGCCCGCAGGACGGCCGCATCAAGACCCGCATGGCAAGCGGCCAGGAGGTCGAACTGCGCCTGTCGACGATGCCGACCGCCTTCGGCGAAAAGCTGGTGATGCGCATCTTCGACCCGGAAGTGGTCGTCAAGACGCTGCCGGAACTGGGCTTTCCGCCGGATGACGCCGCGCGCTGGGATGCGCTGACCAAGCGTCCCCACGGCATCATCCTCGTCACCGGCCCCACCGGCTCGGGCAAGACGACGACCCTGTACACGACCCTGAAAGCGCTCGCGACGAACGAAGTGAACGTGTGCACGGTGGAAGACCCGATCGAGATGGTCGAGGCCTCCTTCAACCAGATGCAGGTCCAGCCCGGCATCGATCTCTCCTTTGCCGACGGCGTGCGCTCACTGATGCGGCAAGATCCCGACATCATCATGGTCGGCGAAATCCGCGACCTGGCGACGGCCGAGATGGCAATCCAGGCAGCCCTTACCGGCCACCTCGTGCTCTCGACCCTGCACACCAACGACGCGCCTGCCGCCGTGATGCGCCTGCTCGAACTGGGCGTGCCCGACTACCTGCTGGAAGCGACGCTGATCGGCATCATGGCCCAGCGCCTCGTGCGCACGCTGTGCCCCGACTGCAAGGCGCCCGACGGCGCACTGGGCGACGACGTCTGGAACAGCCTGGGAGGGTCGTGGAACCTTTCGAAGCCGGCGACGGTCTATCGCCCCATCGGTTGTCCCGAGTGCCGCCAGACCGGTTACCGCGGCAGGACCGGGCTGTACGAGTTGCTGACGGTATCGGACGCATTCACCCGTCTGATCGGGGGCGCCGCCGACCTGGCGGGCCTGCGCCAGCAAAGCGTCCTGGATGGGATGAAACCCTTGCGTATTGCCGGCGCAATGAAGATCATCGAGGGCGTGACGACGGCCGAGGAAGTGCTCAAGGTAACGGCGGCGCTGTCGGCCGCATAGCCTCTCGCAGGGCAACCTGCGCCGGCACTGTCAACGCTAAATAGAAATGTCCCCTGTTCTGCAAAGTAGAAATGTCCCCTGGGGCTCGCTTCAGGAAGCAGGAGCCAAGGCTAAAGGCGCCTTGGTGTGCTCGAACTGAGCGCATGGCGGCGCCTTTCCCGGGGCGGTGGACATTTTCTTTTTCCAAGGGTGGCCGACCGGCTGCGGTGGGGTACGCCGGCTCAGCGCGCGGTCGACCTTCCGGTTGACCTCCTTGCCGTCGGCAGCCTCCTGTTGCCTGATCGCTTTGCTGCTGAGCGTATGGGGCAAGACACGCCCTTGCCAGAGCACTTCGGTTGGGCTGGCAGGGTGGGTTACGATGGTCACGTCGGCACCACGCAACGCAAGTCCACGGTCGGCGGGCTGCACTTGGTACAGCAGTCCCTCTAGTTGGCAGCTCAGGTTGCTCGACAGGCGTCGCAGGGAATGAATCGACAGAATCCGACGCAGTGCCGCAACCGTGCCGACGTAGGGAACATGCATATCGCTGGGCAAGCTCGGCGTCACGGCGAAACGCCGGTTCAAAGCCCGCATGAATTGCGGCAGCCAGGCATTGGCTTGCTCCTGGCTGTCGATTCCTTGCAGACGCATTTCCTTGACCAGCCGGTCTTGCAGCGTCTGGTTCGCCCGCTCGACGCGTCCCTTGGCCTGCGGGCTGTTGGCCTGTATTCCTTCAATGCCCAGTTGCTCCAGCGCGCGCGCGAACTGGGTCTGCGTGTGGCTGACGTCCTGCCGGTCGCCCCGGTTGACCTGGAAGATGCTGTGGCGGTCACTGTAGATCGCTGCTGGCAGGCCATGCGTCAGAACGTACTGCTCCAGCAACCCCATGTAGCCCAAGGTCGTCTCGGTGTCGACAAAGCGTAGCGCCATCAATTCGCTGGTCGCGTCATTGATGAACACCAGCAGGCAGCAGCGCGGCGCACGCCCCTCGAACCAGTCGTGCGAGGAGCCATCAATCTGGATCAGTTCGCCACGCCTTGCCCGACGCTCACGTATCGCGTGGGTGCGTATGCCGGCGCCGCGCCCGGCTTTCCATAAACCTGCACCCAGCATTGCCTGGCGCACCGTTTCCACGAACAGCTTGATCTCATGCAGCTCTTGCAGCTTCTCGCATGCCAGTGTCGGCCCGAAATCGACGTAGTGCTTCCCAATCAGAGCGACCGCCTTGGCCATCATCTCCGGCGGCGTGCGCCGGTTCGATGGCACGCCACGCTTCTTGCTCAGCAGGCCCAGCGTCCCCTCGTCTTGCAGGCGCCGTTTCAAGCGCTTGACCTGTCGCACGCTGATTCCCAGCCTGCTCGCTGCACTGGCTTGATCCAGCTTCCCTTCCACTACCTGTGCCATCACCTGGCTACGCAGCACGTCCTTGGCCGTCATCTTGATCACGATCCCATCCTCCCCTAGAACGCATCCTAGGGGACATCTCTACTTAGCGGAGAGGGGACATTACTACTTAGCGCTAACAGCAACCTGCGCCGGCACTAGCGCAAACGCCAATGGCCGGCTATAATGCTGCCTCTTTCGGGTCGTTAGCTCAGCTGGTAGAGCAGCGGACTTTTAATCCGTTGGTCGCAGGTTCGAATCCCGCACGGCCTACCACGAATTTGTACTATCAGATCAAGGCGTTACGAGCAATCGTGACGCCTTTTTTTGTATCTGCAGCACTTCGCTCTTTTGCCTACTGTCCCGTACTTGTGACGCGCAGCAGACCGTCGACTACGGCCGCGTGACGCGCCATATGCGCCGGCGCCAGGGGCGCGTACCGCCGCACCATCGCCGCCGACTTCCATCCGCCCATCTCCTGCAGGTCGTACAAAGGCGTGCCATTCTGGATCACGGTAGTTGTCAACAAAGTTGTCGTGTCACTTCATGCTGCCAGCTTTGATATCTCAGGTGCAGCC
>NZ_JBHSMS010000004.1:0-86731 GCF_042656795.1 Massilia jejuensis
CGGTCGAATATGAAAAGCAGTATTTCCAGCGGCTCGCGAGTGTCTAGTAAACTCGTGGCGATTCAGTTCGGACAAGCTGACCAACTTGGCATTGCTACATCCGAATTGCCACATGCAACATCACTCGAAAGAGAAACAAGGCACTGCCGGTATCTCTATGTTCAAATAGGGTACTGACGGATTGCTCGAGCCGTATGCAGGGAAACTTGCCCGTACGGTTCTACGGGGAGGGGGGCGCCGCGAGGCGCTCTCCTTACCCAACTTACGACGAGGGTTCGATTCCCTTCACCCGCTCCAATAAGAATCAGCCGAAAACGTCTTTTCGCCGCTTCACAAAATTAGCGTCGCTCCACAAAATTGACTGCCCGGGAACGTATCACGGGGAATCTGTGGCACATCCTCCAGTAAGACAGCTGTATCGGATCAATACGAATCCTGACGACTGGTCAGATGCGTGGTTCCACCATCTCGGCCTTGTCGCCTATTATTTGGTCAAATGGAGTGGGTGCCGTACCTCTTGGGCGATCGCGTCGGGTGCACGATGGCTCAGCGCCGCAAGAACGCCAAACCCTGAAAGACGAATCGCCTCGGAGCGGACGCCCGAAACGACATCCTGTACACGACACACAGGCGGGGCCGGACGATCTGGAAAAGATGGAGCGGCTTCCACTACCGCAGCCTCGTAGAGACCAAGATGCACTGTTTTAAACTATTGGGCGAACGCGTCATAGTGCGCGACTTTGTTGACCGTCAGGTCGCCGAACTACAAGTGCGGGCCGCGGTGCTGAACGGATTCACTCGGTTGGACACCCCGGTCACGGTCCCGGTGTTGTAAATCGAACTACAAAAGCGTCAGCTCGGTCTCCCCTCAATTTGCTCAACAAAGCCATGCACATCTGTCGGTTGTTGGACAGCTACCCCAGCGGCCAAAACCAGATCTCGACCGCACTGAAGTAGCAACTCCGGGCGCATCGATGGAACCCTCCACCTGCTGGCCAGACCAGGTCGATATGCCCACCATCTGCCGGCCCCCCACCGTGAATCCGGAAAAACGAAACGACTCCGCTTCGGACACCGATACCGAGGTTTGCGCTATTGTCTTCCATGAACACTTCCGGCGCGCCCCAAACTCGCTTAAGGATGCCTGACAGGCGGGCCTGACCAGGCTCGAGTCGCTTTCCCCTCAGCGACCCCGCATTCGCTATCATGCGCGCACCAGGAAGCACCATGCCAGCGCCAAGAAGCCCCATGCTCATGCGGATCGCGCAGGTATCGGCGAATGCTGGGTTGTCGACTAGATCAGTCCAGCCGATCAAGGCGTATAGTTCCTCGCGCTTGCCGGCCTTGGGATAGTGCTGGTGCACCATGTGGAAAGACGGCTTCATGGCCTAGCGCCCTTGGCTGGCTGGCAGGGAAAGGCCTGGCCCAGCAAACGCAGGATCAATGCCGAGGCGTTCTTCTTCCGCTCGGCCGGCGGCAACTTGGCTATCTGGTCAGCCAGTTCGTAGGCAAGATCCGGCGTCTTCAGCTGGTCTACGTCGCACCAGGTGCGACCCTCCGCGCTGTCCCGGGCGCCGTCGAGATAGCTGTACGCCTTCTCCCGCTGCATGTAGTCGTAGCTGCTGAGCGGTTCGGGCCTGATCATCATGTTAACGAACCTGTCACCACTGAGGGTTGGCGCAGAGAACGCTGCTTGGGTTAAGACCGAGGCCGCCAGCCCGGCGGAAATGGCCAGTATCTGTAGGGCGCGCATTACGCCATCCTGTTCGTGGCCAAATCCCAGCCGCCCGCCGTGTTGCCGCTGGCGCCACCGCTAACCCTCTGCCGCGTATATCGCCATTTCACCTTCGAAAACTTAAGCGACACCGCTTCGCTCATTGTGTTGCCCGGTATAACCGACGGCGCAAGGTAGCTGATCAGCACGTTCTCGAGTTCGATCTCGTAATACTTGATGCGGGCGCCGTCGCCGTCGGCCCGCATGAATTCAAATTTCGCCTTTGGGATCGTCTTGCCCATCGCACAGTGCTGCGCCAGAATGGGAGAGGCCAGATCGGCCGTTTTGTGAAAGCTGATGTCGGACAGCTCGACTCGCTCAGCTGTGTGTCCGCCTCCAGTCGATGCCGTGGCAGACTTCGGTTGGCGGAGCGACCAGTCTACTGACGGCATTCGATCCAGTCCTTGTGTGTGTCGTCGGTCGACTCGCCCTTGATCCCGTCGATCTGCAGATATACGTCGATTGCCATAGTGACCTCCTTAAATTAAGGAAGTCATTTTCACATTGTTAGGTCTACCGCAAGTTGTTAACCGTCAACGGTCGGGCTGGGGGGGCAGGTGGGCGACGATGACTGTGATATGGCAGTGTACAAGCGGGTGCCTCGTTGCTTGTCTTTGCATGGCTGGTCATGCGGTATCCTCGCGCTTTGCCCGCGCTTGTCAGCAATCACCGGCGGCTTAACCATGCCTACAAGCATAGGATCTAAAAGGGCAGGGGCAGGTCATTCACCGCCGGCAAGGCGATATCGATTTCCTGGAATTCCAGCGTCTCCAGTTGCAGCAGGGCAAGCAACTCCCCGGTCTGGAAGGGCGCGAAGGCGCGAAAGCCGTTCGGCTCGACCGACACCAGCATGACGGGCCGGGCCGGAAAGTGTTGCGCGACTTTCTGCAGCACCGGTTCCGCGGCGCCTTCCACGGTCAGCCCCGACTCGACGATCGCCACCACGATGGGCGCGCCGTGCGGCGCAAATTGCGTGACCTGTATTTTCATCAGATGCGGTCGCTTTCCTTGCGCACGACGCGCCCGATGATCAGGCAGGTGTCGCCCTCGCAGGCACGGCGGTAATAGGTGCGCTGGTCCGGGTTGTCCGAGGCCAGCCACCAGCGGCCGCCATCCTTCTGCATGCGCTTGACGACCGGCTCGCCATTGAAATTGACGGCAAACACTTCGCCCACCGCCGGCTTGCGGTCGGCGGTATTGATGACGACGATGTCGTCCTCGTACAAGGTCGGCTCCATGCTCTCCCCCTTGACCAGGATCGCGATCAGGCTGGCCGGATTGAGGCACTTGCGCTCGATCCAGTCGCGGCGCATGCCGACCGTGCCGCCATCGTGATGCTCAGGCTCGGTCTGGAAACCGGTCACCCCCGCCGACAGGCGCAGCTTGACCATTGGCACTTGCACGAAGTCGGTGTCATTCGCGTCGGACACGACCACGCGCATGGCGCCGGGGAAGAGCGCCGCCGGATCGCTGCCGCGCAGCCCGTCGATGATGGCGGCAGGCAGGCTCTTGCCGGTCACCTTGGCAATTGCCAGCAGTTGCTGCAGGCTCGGACTGTGTTTCTCGGTCTCCCAATGGGAGATGTTCGCCTTGGTATGGCCGCGCGCCGTCCCGAGCTCGAACGCCAGCTTCGTTCCCAGCGCTTCGCCCGACAGGCCGGCATCGCGCCGTGCCTCCTTGATCCAGATGGCGATCATCGTCTTAAGTTCCATTGTGAAATTGTATAGGAAATCTACACGCACAAGTATAGAAAAACTTTACAATTAAGTATAGGATAACTATACGGCTTTGATTTATCTCAATGCCACAATGAAACAAGGAGATGGCGATGAAAATGAATATGGTGGAAATCACGAGCATGCTAGGGGCGGTGACGTCGATCGGAACGGCGATGACGCTCGAGCGGATCGGGGTTGGCTTCGGCATCGTGTCGGGTCTGGTCACACTGGGCTTGAACGTGTTTTACATGATCCGCAAGGATGCGCGCGAGCAGCGGCAGGCTGAACTTGCCATTCGGGAGGCGCAAGCGCGGCTGGCGGCGCTCGGACTCGAGCCATGAACCTGGCGCTCCCTGGCGTGCTCCGATTGATTCCTCATCCAATCTGTGGTGAGAAGGTGTCGGCCGGCCGGGCGCCGTGGGAGCGAGCATGCAGGAAATGTCCACACACCGCAGGATGCTGTTGCGCGCCATGCTCGCGGGCGGCGGCACTGCCGTGTGCGGCGCCGCGCACGCCGCGCCCGCCGTGCCCGCACCGCTGCTCACCCGCGCAATTGCTTCCTCGGGCGAGCAATTGCCGGTCGTCGGCCTGGGCAGCTGGATCACCTTCAATGTCGGCGACGATCCCGTCGCGCGTGCCAACTGCACAGGCGTCGTGCGTGCCTTCCTGGACGGCGGCGGGCGCCTGATCGATTCGTCGCCGATGTATGGCTCGGCCCAGGCCGTCATCGGCCATGCGCTCAAACAGTTGCGGCATCCAAAGGCCGTGTTCTCGGCCGACAAGGTGTGGATCGGGTCCGGCGCCCGCGGTCCGGCCCAGATCGAACGCTCGCGTGCCTTGTGGGGCGTGCCGCGTTTCGACCTGCTCCAGGTGCACAATCTATTGGCCTGGGAAGAGCACCTGCGCACGCTGCAGGCAATGAAGGCGGCGGGGCGCGTGCGCCATGTCGGCATCACCACGTCCGAAGGCCGGCGCCACGACGAACTGGTCACGATCATGGAAACGCAGCCGCTCGACTTCGTGCAGGTCAGCTACAACGTGCTCGACCGCGAAGTGGAGTCGCGCATCCTGCCGCTGGCGCGCGAACGGCGGATTGCCGTCATCGTCAACCGGCCCTTCCGCCAGGGCGATCTGACGCAGGCGCTGGCACACAAGCCCTTGCCGGGCTGGGCGGCGGAGATCGGCTGCACCAGCTGGGCCCAGGCTTTACTGAAATTCATCGTGGCCGAACCCGCTGTCACCTGCGCCATTCCCGCCACTTCCAATCCGGTGCATGCGCGCGAGAACATGCTGGCCGCGCGTGGCCCGATGCCGGACGCGGCGCTGCGCCGGCGCATCGCCGCCGACGCGAAGCGGCTCGCATGAGCCAGTGGTGGACGTATTCGCTGTCGGACCTGCTGATGTTTTCAAAGGCGACGTATTTTCGCCTGTTCGAATTGCATAACCTGGCGCTGTGGCCGAGCCAGTTGCTGGTCCTGGCCGCGGGCGTCGCCCTGTTCGGCTGCCTCTGGCATGGCGGCCCGAAGGCGGGGCGCGCGGCTGCTGTCCTGCTGGCGCTGGCCTGGCTCCATGTTGCGTGGCGTTATTTGGCGCAGCGCTATGCGAGCATCCATACCGGCGCCCCGTATTTTGCGATCGCCTTTGCCCTGCAAGCCGTGCTGCTGTTCTGGCTGGCTTCGCGCAAGCTGGCGCCGCGCCTGACGGAACCGATCGGCTCCCTGGGCAAGCTGGCGCTGGCGATCGCGCTCGTTGCGCTGGCACTCTATCCGCTGCTGGCGCCGTTGGGCGGGCGTCCCTGGATGGAATACGAACTGTTCGGCCTGGCGCCGGACCCGACGGTGGCCTTGACGCTCGGCGCCTTGCTGCTGTGGCGCGCGCTGGCCGCTGTGGATCGTTCCGCTGCTCTGGTGCGCGCTCAGCACGGCTACTTTGATGGCATTGCAATCCGGCCAGGCCTGGATGCTGCCAATCCTGGCCGTGCTGGCGGCGGGCGCGCGCCTGCTGGCCGCCCGCCGCGCCGCCCGATGAGGCCTCAGGAACCGAGCAGGTCGCCGGCGCGGAAGGCCGTGGCCCCCGCGATCTTGCAAACGTGCATGCCGCGCAGCAGGTGGCGGTGCGCCGTGCTGGCGAACAGCACGCCGGCATGTGTCGGGCGTACCTGCGACACCTGGCCCGTGACCGGGTTGACGATCTCGGCCACGGCTTCCCCGGCCGCGACCTTCTCGCCCAGTTTTTTCAGGAACACGAGCACCCCGGAATGGGGCGCGGTCAGGGGCTCGACCGCCTCGAGCGGCGTCGGCGCGCACAGCGCTTGCGGCAGCGCCGTCAGCGGCAGGTCGATCACGCCGTTGATGGCCAGGTATTGCAGCAAGGCTTGGGCATCCGGCTGCGCCAGGTCGTAGCGCACGTCGTTCTCGCCGCGCAGCTCGACCGTGATGGCGACGCCGGCCGGGGGAATGGCGACCTCCGGCCCGAAATGCTCGGCCAGCTCCCACCACAGGCGGCTGCAGGCCTCGTCGAAGGGCTCGCCGCCGGACGCGCGCGCCAGCAACACGGCATGCGCGCCCATCAGGCTGGCCAGCGGCTGCACGGCCTCGGCCAGCGGCGCGCCGGCATACATGTGCAAGACCGCTTCGTTATCGCAATGCAGGTCGAGCATGATGTCGGCGTCGATCGCCATCGACAGCAGGATTTTCTTCAACAGGCCGCCGCTGGTGGCCGGCGCCCATGCCGCCAGCGAGTTGCGCGCGTGTTCGCGGATCAGGGCGACGTTCGCCGCCGCATCCCTGCCGAGCTTGCCTTCGAGGGACTGCTTCAGATCGGCCGCCACGTGCTTGTAGGCGCGGTTGAAATTCACCCCGGTGGACAGGTCGTAACGGCCGAAGGGCGTGCCGTGGATCGTTTGCGACAGGCCGATCGGATTGGCCGCCGGCACCAGGATGATCTCGCCACGGATGCGTCCCGCGGCGTCGAGGCGGTCCAGTTCCTGGCGCAGGAAATGGGCGACCAGCATCGCCGGCACTTCGTCCGCGTGCAGCGAGGCCTGGATATACACCTTCTTGCCGAGGCCGGGGGTGCCGTAGTGGAAAGAGGTCAGTTGAAAAGTGGCGACGTTGTCTTCGATCGCGATCGGGTGTTTGGTCGAATGCACGGCAGGCCTCGGCAGGATTGGCACGAAAGCGACGATTATGGCGCAGATTGCCTTTATGATCACACACCCGTGCGGCATTGCGGCAGCCGCGCTGGCGCCGAATGGCCGCGCAGGCGTAGGCTATAATGTCCGCCGTTCTTTCCTCACTCTATTTCTCCATGTCTGCAGACACTCCCGACAACAGCCCGGCCCGTACGATGCTGTACGACCCGACCGAACGCCGCATCCGCAGTTTCGTCACCCGCGCCGGCCGCCTGTCGACGGGGCAGGCACGCGCGTTCGAGGAATTCGGGCCGCAATTTCTGATCGCATATAACAAGGAGATGCTCGACTACGCGGCCGCCTTCGGGCGCCAGGCGCCGACCATCCTCGAGATCGGTTTTGGCATGGGCGACACCACGGCCCATATCGCGCGCCAGATGCCGGACAAGAATTTTATCGGCGTCGAAGTGCATACGCCGGGCGTGGGCAGCCTGCTCAAGCAGATCGGCGAGCAGGACATCGCGAACCTGCGCCTGATCCAGCACGACGCCTTCGAAGTCCTGAACCACATGATTCCCGATGCCTCGCTGGCCGGCGTGCACGTCTATTTTCCGGACCCCTGGCACAAGGCGCGCCACAACAAGCGCCGCCTGATCCAGCCCGCCTTCGTGGCCTTGCTGTGCCAGAAACTGGCAGACGGCGGCTATATTCACCTGGCGACGGACTGGGAAGATTACGCGGTGCAGATGCTCGCGGTGCTGGGCGCCGAGCCGCAGCTGGCCAATACCGCCGACGGCTATGCGCCGCAGCCGGCGTACCGGCCGCTGACCAAGTTCGAGAACCGCGGCCTCAAGCTGGGGCACGGCGTGTGGGATTTGGTGTTTACGAAGAAATCATCGCACGCATAAGCGGCAGGATGCAGGGTGACGGCCCTGCAGCCTCCCTGGAAATACGGTTCGGGTAGTCAGGCCAGCCGCGGGCGCCGCGCATACACCCCGAAGCACAGGATCAGCGCATAGCACAGCACCGGCACGGCCAGCGCCATCTTCAAGCCCACGGCATCGGCCGCGTGCCCCGTCAGCAGGGGCACGATCGCGCCGCCGACGATGGCCATGCAGATCAGGCCCGACCCTTCGGCCGCGCGCTCGCCGAGTCCTTCGCAAGCGAGCGAGAAAATGGTCGGGAACATGATCGAGTTGAACAGGCCCACCAGCAGCAGCGACCAGCCCGACACCATGCCGGTCGTATTCGCCGACACCAGCAGCAGCGCGATCGTCACCGCGGCCGCGCAGGCGAGCACCTTGCCCGGCGAGAACATGCGCAGCAGGGCGGCGCCGACGAAGCGGCCGACCATGGCGCCGCCCCAGTACAGCGGCACGTGCTTGCCGGCCGCTTCCGCATCCAGCCCCAGCACGTTTGCTTCCATCAGGTAATTCACGATCAGCGAACCGATCGCCACTTCCGCGCCCACGTACAGGAAAATGCACAGCGCGCCGAAGGCAAAGCGCTGTTGTCCCAGCAGTTCGAAGGCGCGCAGCATGCTCGCTTCCGGCGCCGGCGTCTCGATCAGTTTGCGCCGGTTGTGCCAGACCAGTGCCGCCACCCCGACCAGGGCGATGGCCAGGCCGATATAGGTCTGCACCACGACGCGCGTTTCGTCGGCGCGGTAGGCGTCGAGCGCGGCGCCGGACAGGCTGGCCGGGTCGACGGTGGCGAGCGAGCCGAGGATCAGGATCGCGCCCACGTAGGGAAAGACCGTGGTGCCGAGCGCGTTGAAGGCCTGGGCAAAGGTCAGGCGGCTGTGCGCGGTGGCCGGCGCCCCGAGCAGGGAAATGAGGGGATTGGCGACCACCTGCACGATCGTGATGCCGGAGGCGAGCACGAACAGCGCGACGAGGAAGGTGGCGAATACGCCCGACGACGATGCCGGGATGAACAGCAGGCAGCCGGCCGTCATGGTCAGCAGGCCGACGACGGCGGTGCGCATGTAGCCGATGCGGCGCACGATGGCGGCGGCCGGAATCGAGACGATGAAGTAGGCCGCGAAAAAGGCCGACTGCACCAGCATGGCCTGGGCATAGGTCAGCGTGAACAAGTCCTTCAGCTTTGGAATGATGACGTCGTTCAGGCTGGTGATGCCGCCGAAAATGAAGAACAGGGCGAAGACGAAGGTCTGCAGGCTGGCGGCATTGGCCGGCACGCCATGGGTGGCCGCGGCCGATGGGGAGTCGATATGCATGAGGGACGGGGAGTGCCGCGGCGGGATGCTACAGCATTTCGTTGATGATACCGACGATGTCCTCGCCGTAGGAAACCAGTTTCTTTTCGCCCACGCCGGTCACGCCGCGCAATTGGTCGAGCGAGGTCGGCTTGACCTTGGCGATTTCACGCAGCGTCGCATCCTGGAAGACGACATAGGCCGGCACGCCGTGCTCGCGCGCGCTGCCCATGCGCCAGGAACGCAGGCGGTCGAAAATCGCCTGTTCGGACTTCGACAGTTCCAGTTCGTCGTAGCCCTTCGAGGAAGAGAAGGAGGCGCGCTTGGGCTTGACCGGTTTCTGGTATTGGCGCAGCTGCACCTTTTGCCCGCCTTTCAACACCGGACGCGCGGCGTCGGTGAGTTTCAGGGAGCTGTAGGCTTCATGGTCGACCGTGATCAGCCCGAGCGCGATGGTCTGGCGCACGATCGCGCGCCACTCCTGTTCGCCACGGTCGTTGCCGATGCCGAACACGGACAGGGCATCGTGGTGCCACTGGCCGATGCGGTCGGTCTGCACGCCGCGCAGCACGTCGATCACGTGGCCGGCGGCAAAGCGCTGGTCGACCCGGTAGATGGTGGACAACAGCTTTTGCACTGGCACGGTCGCATCAAAACTGACCGGCGGAATCAGGCAGGTATCGCAATTGCCGCAAGGGCCAGACGGCTCGCCGAAATAGTCGAGCAGGCGCATGCGCCGGCAGCTCAGCGTTTCGCACAGGCCGAGCATGGCGTCGAGCTTGACCCCCAGCACGCGCTTGAACGTTTCGTCGGCTTCGGATTCGTCGATCATCCGGCGCTGCAGCACCACATCCTGCAAGCCATACGCCATCCAGGCGCTGGCGGGGCCGCCGTCGCGTCCGGCGCGGCCCGTTTCCTGGTAATAGCCTTCGATACTTTTTGGTAAATCCAGGTGGCAGACGAAACGTACGTCCGGCTTGTCGATGCCCATGCCGAAGGCGATCGTCGCCACCATCACGATATTTTCTTCGCGCAGGAAACGCGCCTGGTGCTCGGCCCGTTTCGCGTATTCCATGCCGGCGTGATAGGGCAGGGAGCGGATGCCGTTTTCGTTCAGGAAGTCGGCCGTTTCCTCGACCTTTTTACGCGACAGGCAGTACACGATCCCGGAGTCGCCCGGATGCTCGGTGCTGATGAAGTCGAGCAACTGCTTGCGGCCGGTGGTCTTCTCGACGATCGAATAGCGGATGTTCGGACGGTCGAAGGAGGAGACGAATTTCCGGGCGTCGTCGAGCTGCAGGCGGTGCGCGATCTCGTCGCGCGTTTGCTGGTCGGCCGTGGCCGTGAGCGCGATGCGCGGCACGTCGGGGAATTGCTCGTGCAGGATCGAGAGGCGGATGTATTCCGGGCGGAAATCGTGGCCCCATTGCGAGACGCAGTGCGCCTCGTCGATCGCAAACAGGGAAATGCGCGCATCGTGGAACAGGTCGAGGCAGCGCTGCGTCATCAGGCGCTCGGGCGCGACGTAGACGAGATCGATTTCGCCGGTGCGCACGAGCCGTTCGATGCGCAGCGTTTCCTCGAAGGTCTGGGTCGAGTTCAGGAACGCGGCGCGCACGCCGACTTCCTCGAGCGCATCGACCTGGTCCTGCATCAGCGCGATCAGCGGCGAGACCACCACGCCCACGCCCTCGCGCAGGAGCGCCGGGATCTGGTAGCACAGCGACTTGCCGCCGCCGGTCGGCATCAGCACCAGGGCGTCGCCGCCGCTGGCGACATGATGGACGATGTCGGCCTGCTGCCCGCGGAAGGCAGGGTAACCGAAGACGGTTTCCAGCAGGTGAAGCGCGCGCGCCTCGAGTTCGGTGGTCATGGGTAGATGTCGATGTCGCTGCCGGTTTTATTCCGCCCAGTTCACCAGGTCGTAATGCGCGGTGACGAGGACGATCACGCCGAACACGATACGGTACCAGGCGAAGATCGTGAAGTCGTGCGAGCTGATGTAACGCAGGAGCCAGCGCACGCACAGGAAAGCCGACCCGAACGCGGCCAGGGCGCCGAGGCCGAACATCGGCAGGTCGGCCATCGACAGCAGGGCGCGTTCCTTGTAGACCGAATAGACGGTGGCGCCGAGCAAGGTTGGAATTGCAAGAAAGAACGAGAACTCGGTCGCCGCCTTGCGCGACAGGCCGAATAGCATGCCGCCAATAATGGTCGCACCGGAACGGCTGGTGCCGGGAATCAGGGCGAAGGCCTGGGCGCAGCCGATTTTCAAGGCATCGAGCACGCTCATTTCGTCGACGGTTTCCACGCGCGAGGCATGCGGCAGGCCCAGTTGCGCATTTTCCTGGACGCCCTTCGGCTTGCGCTCGACCCACAGGATGATCAGGCCGCCGACGATGAAGGCGAGCGCGACCGGCACCGGCTTGAACAGCTCGGCCTTGATGGCCTCGGCGAACACCAGGCCGAGCAGGGCGGCCGGCAGGAAGGCGACGATTTGGTTGGCAAGGAACTTCTGCTGGCGCCGCTCGGTAAACATGCCGGAGAGCACGCGCGCGATGCGTACGCGGTATTCCCAGATCACGGCGAGCATGGCGCCGGCCTGGATCGCAATCTCGAACACTTTGACTTTTTCGCCCGTGAAATTGAGCAGGCTGCCCGCCAGGATCAGGTGGCCGGTCGAGGAAATCGGCAGGAATTCGGTGAAACCCTCGACCAGGCCCATGATGATTGCCTTGACGGCGAGAAGGATGTCCATGAATTGCTTTTATCGTGTAATGAAGAGGTGCGGGATGGAAGAAACTGCGCGGGGTCGAAGCTTACCACGAGCACGGCCTCAACCGCAGAGCCAACGGGGCGGGCATGCCCCGGACCAGCCCGCCCGCCCGTGACCGGCAGCGCCTTGCACGATAGCGCCACAAACTGCGTCACGGCGCCGATTCGCGTGCTAGACTGGATTCATGATTCACTCTGCCGTTCGACGATGAGTATTGTTGTAATCCTGGTCTTGCTGGCGGTTGCATGGTCCGCCCTTGCCATGGGACAGATCCACAATCCTTTCCGTGCACGCACTTCCCAGGTTCGCCTCTGGCGCCGTGCGTTTCCTTCGGCTTCCAAGCGGCAGATCGGTGAATTCCTCGCCCTGTTCGCCGACGCCTTTTCCTTCCGCCCCACCGAAACCCAGAAATTCCGCCCGGACGACCAGTTGCTCGGCGTCTATCGCGCCGTGAATCCGGCCAAATGGATTCCCGACTCGCGCGAAGTCGAACGATTGGCCAAGCAATTGCGCAGCCGTTATGGCGTGGCGCTGGCCGACATCTGGGACGAACGCATGACCCTGGGCGCATTGTTCGCCCACGTGCAGCAGCAAAAGCGCAATGCAGCCAGGCATGGCGCCGCATGATCTGCGGATCGCCTGACTAGGGACGGCGCCCTGGACGGGCACGGCCGATGCTCATCCATCGGCCGTGCCAGAATGAAGGCTCGACCGGCCCTCCGCTCAGCCCGGTGCCGTCGCCCGTTCCAGGTCGTCGAGCCAGGCAATGGCCTGCTCACGGCTCGCCCCGCACATTTCCACCGAAGGCTGCAAGCCGCCGCAAAACGCCGGCCGCTCGGGTTTGCCGAAAATGCGGCAGCGGTTGTCCGCGTCGAGCTGCACGCAGCGCACCCCGGCTGGCTTGCCGAAGGGCATGCCAGGGATCGGGCTGGTGATCGAAGGGGCGGTGCAGCAGGCACCACAGTGGTCGCGGCAGTTCATCGGGCGCGGGGGCATGGAAGAGCGCGCAGTATAACGCGCCCGCCGCGCCGCCACCAGCGGCCAGCTGTGGCCAGCAGGCGGGCGCTGCGGCGCTTTCGATCCTGCTAAGGTTGGCGCACCCGTCAGTTACCGGAGTTTTTTTCAATGGCAAGTTCGCTCAAACCACTCGACCAGCAAGTCATCGTCATCACCGGCGCCTCCAGCGGTATCGGCCTGGCCACCGCCCAGGACGCGGCCGCGCGCGGGGCGACGCTGGTGCTGGTGGCGCGCAGCGGAGAAGTGCTCGAAGCCATCGCCGACGCTCTTGCCACCGGCGGCCACGAAGCGATCCACGTGGTGGCCGACGTGGCCGACCGGGCCCAGGTCGACGAAGTGGCGCGCCGCGCGATCGCCCATTTCGGCCGCATCGATACCTGGGTCAATTGCGCTGGCAATACGATCTATGGCCGGCTCGACGAAGTGAGCGAACAGGACAGCCGGCGCCTGTTCGACATCAATTTCTGGGGCATGGTCAATGGTTCGCTGGCCGCCTTGCCGCACCTGCGCATGACGGGCGGCGCCCTGGTCAATGTCGGCAGCGAGGCGTCGGAACTGGCCATTCCCCTGCAGGGCATGTATTCGGCAAGCAAGCATGCCGTCAAGGGGTTTACGGATGCGCTGCGCATCGAAGTGGAGCACGTCGACGGGGCAGCGGTGTCGATTGCCCTGATCGAGCCGACGGCGGTGGACACGCCGCTGCCCCAGCATGCGCGCAACTACCTGGCACACGAACCGAAGCTGCCGGCGCCGCGGCTCGATCCGCACCAGGTGGCCGACGCCATCCTGCAGGCGGCGACGACGCCGACGCGCAACCTGAAGGTCGGCGCCATGGCCAGCATCGACGTGACCATGGAAAAGCTGATGCCGGGCGTGGTCGACCTGCTGTCCGTGTTCCAGGTGCCGCGTCAGCAAACCGGGGCCGCGCCGCGCGACCCGGCCGGCACCCTGTATCGGCCCGGCGCCGCAGGACGCATCTACGGCTGTGGCGGCAAGGCGCCCTGAACTGCTGGACACGTGCGCGCCGGATACTGCACGCCAAGGCGAAGGCGCGCTTGACTACGCTTGAACCCGGGTCTATATTCGATGACTTAATACTAAGTTGTCGGACGGAAGCATGGAATGCCCTTTTGACACCAAGCCGCGCTGGGAGCGCCGCAAGGATGCTCGTCCACATGAACTTCTGGCCGCGGCGATCGACCTGTTCGTCGAGCGCGGCTTCGCTTCGACGCGCCTGGAAGACGTGGCGCGCCGCGCCGGCGTCTCGAAAGGCACCTTGTACCTGTATTTCGAGAACAAGGAAGAGCTGTTCAAGGCCGTCGTGCGCACCAGCATCGTGCCCGTCATCGGCGCAGCCGAGTCCTCGGTCGCCGAATTCGAAGGCCACAGCGCCGACTTGCTGCGCAAGGTGATGCAGGATTGGTGGGAACGCATCGGCGCGAACAAGGTGTCCGGCATCGTCAAGCTCGTCACGGCGGAAGCGGGCAATTTCCCCGAACTGGCCAAGTTTTACCAGGATGAAGTCATCAACCGCGGCACGCGCATGATTTCCAGCATGCTCGAGCGCGGTATCGCGCGCAATGAATTTCGGCAAGTCAATGTCACCCAAATGACGCAGGTGCTGATCGCGCCCATGCTCATGCTGGTCACCTGGAAACATTCGATCGGGCCCTGCGAGCGCGGCGAACTCGAACCGCTGGCCTTTCTTGCCACCTTCCTCGACATGGCGTTGCACGGGCTGCTGCCGGCCACGCATGTGGTGGCACCGGCAGCCGTGTGACGGCGGGCGCCGCCGTGGTGCCGGTTTCCCATCGTTCACCCCCTTCAAACTGCAGACTGTCGCAATTTCGCGCGATCGAGATGCCATCCCGATAAGATGTGCTTCCCGAGGCAGTTCAACGATAAAATATCGGATTATTTCTTTGTCCACCGAGTATTAAGATGAATATCGAACAAGCCCGCTTTAACATGATCGAACAGCAGATCCGCCCCTGGAACGTGCTGGACCAGGACGTGCTCGACCTGCTGCATGTCGTCAAGCGCGAACAGTTCGTGCCGCAGGCCTATCAGAACCTGGCCTTTGCCGACGTGGAAATCCCGCTGCCAGGCGGCGAATCGATGTTCAACCCGAAGATCGAAGCGCGCATCTTGCAGGAACTGAACCTCAAGAAGCACGAGAACGTGCTGGAAATCGGCGCCGGCTCGGGCTACATGGCGGCACTCATGGCGCACCAGGCGCGCCAGGTGACGACGGTGGAAATCTCGCCTGAAATCAAGGCACTGGCCGAGCAGAACCTGGCCAAGGCCGGCATCACCAACGTGACCGTGGCCGAAGGCAATGGCGCCAATGGCTGGGAACAGGGCGCGCCCTACGACGCGATCGTCATCTCGGGCGGGCTCGAGAACATGCCGGAGACCTTCCTGAAACAGTTGAAAGTCGGCGGCCGCATCGCCGCCATCGTCGGCCAGGCGCCTGCCATGCAGTGCGTGCTCGTGACGCGCGTGTCGGAGGCGGCCTATGACACGGTCACGATCTTCGAGACCAACGTCAAGATGCTGTCGGGTGCGCCGGCCGTGTCGCGCTTTACCTTTTGAGGATGCAAGCATGCAGCACATGACCGCGCTTGAACTGGCCGCGCGCCTGGCTGACGAAAGCCAGCCGCGTCCGCTCTTGCTGGACGTGCGCGAGAACTGGGAATTTGCCACCTGCCATATAGCAGGCTCGACCCAGATCCCGATGCACCTGGTCCCGATTCGCGCCGGGGAATTGCCGGACGACCGGGACATCGTCTGCATCTGCCACCACGGTGTGCGCAGCATGCAGGTTGCCGCTTTCCTCGAACGCAACGGGTTCGAGAACGTAACAAACTTGACGGGCGGCATAGACGCCTGGGCCGTGCAGGTCGATCCGGCAATGCCGAAGTATTGACCTGTTTTCCCCATTTTCGATGACTCCGACGGAGACCGCAATGCAGAAACCCCTCATCGCCGTGCTGCTGGCCAGTGCTTTCGTGTCGCTCGATGCGCATGCGATCGACCTGATCCAGGTATACCGGCAAGCCCTGGCCAACGACGCCACCTTCGCCAGCGCCCGCGCTTCGCTCGCGGCCGGACGTGAGCGCGTTACCCAGGGGCGTTCGGGGTTGCTGCCGCAAGTCGGCCTGTCGGGTTCGGTCGTGCGCAACGACAGCGATTTCTCGCCCTTCAACGAAGGCGAAACCGTGCTTGTCTCGGGCGTGCCGACCCAGGTACGTGCGAGCGGCGCCAACCTGACGACCAAGGAATACACGCTGGCGCTGAGCCAGCCGCTGTTCCGCTGGGACCGCTGGCAGACCTACGAACAGAGCAAGCTGGCGCAAGCCATTGCCGAAGCCCAGTTCGCGCAGGCCCAGCAAGACCTGATCACGCGCGTGGCGCAGGCCTATTTCGACGTGCTGTCGGCCCAGGACACGCTGGAATCGACGCGCGCCCAGAAGAGCGCCGTGACCGAGCAACTGGCCTCGGCCAAGCGCAACTTCGAGGTCGGCACCCAGACCATCACCGACACGCACGAGGCACAAGCCGCCTATGACCTGGTGGTGGCGCAGGAGTTTGCCGCCGTCAATGACCTGGACAACAAGCGCAGCGCGCTGCAGGCGATCATCGGTACCGAACCGGCCACGCTGGCGCCGCTGCAGTCGGGCATCACGCTGGCGCCGCCGCAGCCGGCCACCGTCGACCAGTGGGTGTCGTCGGCCGAAAACCAGAACTATGGCGTGACGGTGCAGCAGCTCGCGCTTGAGTCGGCCAAGCGCGACATCTCGAAGAACCGCGCCGGCCACTTGCCGACGCTCGATCTCGTGGCCAGCTCGACGCGCCGCGATACGGGCGGGCGCATCCAGAGCGCCTCGGGCGACAACCGCAGCCATGCGATCGGCGTGCAGTGGTCGGTGCCGATCTTCAACGGCTTTGCCGTCACCAGCCGCGTGCGCGAATCAATCGCGCTCGAAGACAAGGCGCGCAACGACCTCGAGACGACGCGCCGCAATGCCGCCCTCCAGGCCCGCCAGTCTTTCCTTGGCGTCAATAGCGGCCTGGCCCAGGTCAGAGCGCTGCAGGCGGCGGAAGTGTCGAGCCAGTCGGCCCTGGAGTCGAACAAGCTCGGCTACCAAGTCGGCGTGCGCATCAACATCGACGTCCTCAATGCCCAGCGCCAGCTGTACTCGACCCGCACCGACCTGGCGCGCGCCCGCTATAACACCATCCTCAACGGCCTGCGCCTGAAGGCGGCCTCGGGCTCGCTGCGCGAAGCCGATCTGGTACCGGTGAACAATCTGCTGCAAAAATGAGTGCACACGAGATTTGCCGCCCGGGCTCCGGAGGCAAATAAAAAACGGCGCCTGTGCCATTGCACCGGCGCCGTCTTGTTTGGCACGCCGCTATTTACGCGGACGCAGCAGTCCCAATCCGCCATTCGTGCGCACGACGATCGCACCGTCGTCGGCCAGCGCCAGCGCCGCCACCAGCACCACGTCCCTCGGCAAGTCCTTCACGCGCGCGTTCAGGTCGACCAGGCCGTAGCCGACGCCCCAGGCGGTCGCATGCTCGGCGTGCGTTGCCGGGTCGATCGACGAGCCCACGACCAGGCCCGCCGCGTTGATCGCCACGGCATCGGAAAAACGGGTACCGCCGAGGCTGCCGAGTTCGCGCAGGGTGGTACCGTCATGCAGGAAGGCGACCTGGCGGCCGTCGGGGTAGTAGACATAACCGGCGGCCCAGCCGCTGGCATTGATCGCGCGCGCCGCCGAGCCCAGCGCCGCTGGCGGCAGGCCGAGATCGTGCAGCGTGCCGGCGTCGAAGCGGAAGGCGCGCAAGTCGCCGCCCGCGTCGCGCGAATAGCCCACCACTTGCCCAGCGTCGTTGATGTCCTGCGCCAGCGAGTCCTGGCTCAGCGAGCCCAGGTCCTGGATCGGCGCGCCGCTGCGCGCGTCGTACAGGAAGGCGTGGTACCAGGCGTTGCCCGGACCGTAGGCATAGCCGGCGACCTGCCCGACACTGTTGACGGCGAGCGCGAACGAGCTGGTGCCGCCGAAGGTGCCGAGGTCGCGCATCGCCTTGCCGTCGTGGTAGAAGGCATGCCACTGGCCGGCGCCATTGGCGGCCCAGCCGACCACCTTGCCGCAGGTAGTGATCGCGTTGCCATACGAATCGGCGCCGCCGAGCGTGCCCAGGTCGCGCAGGGTGCCGTCGTAGAAGAAGGCGTGCGGCGCCCCGGCGGCGGTGGTGGCCCAGCCGGCGACCTGGCCGCAGCGGTTCACCGAAAACGCCCGCGAGGCGTTGCCGCCCAAACTGCCGAGATCGATATTCGTCTTGCCGTTGTAGAAGAAGGCGCGCGTATTGCCCACCGCATCCCACGAGGTGCCCGCGACCAGGCCGCCGTTGGCGATGCCCTGGCGCGCAACGTCGCCGTAAATGATGCCCGGCAGGCCGAGCGGGCTGTAATCGTAGAGCGGACCAGCGTCGGCCGGGGGCGCAGGCGCAGCCGGCGGCGCAGGCTGCGCGACGGGATGCCCGCCGCCACCGCCGCCGCAGGCGGCCAGCAAGGCCGCCAGTACGAACGCCGTGGTCGCATGACGGGGCAGGGAAGTTGCGGTGACTGAACGGGAAGAGAACATGGCGCGCTCCATTGACGAGTTGACGGTTCAGTCTAGGAGTGCGCGCGCGCTTTTGTTCACACATTGAAGAGTTTGCTTGGCGCCGGTCAAATGCCTTGTTGACGGTAAGCAATAACAGCAAAAAGCTTCGCAAAAGAAAAACGGCGCCGGAGCGCCGTCGGTGCAGGTGCGCCGGGCAAGGCCTTATGCGCCCAGGCCGCCGGGTACGCCGTCGTCCTTGCGCTGGATGAACTCGATCTTGTAGCCATCCGGATCGGTCACGAACGCGATCACGGTGCTGCCGCCCTTGACCGGCCCCGGCTCGCGCGTGATGTTGCCGCCGGCGGCGCGCACGGCGTCGCAGGTGGCGTAGATGTCTTCGGCGGAAATGGCGATATGGCCATAGGCGGTGCCCATGTCGTAGCGGTCGGTGCCGTAGTTGTAGGTCAGTTCGAGCTCGGCGTGTTGCGGGTTGCTGCCGTAGCCGAGGAAGGCCAGCGTGTACTTGTATTCGGGATTGTCGCTGGTGCGCAGCAGTTTCATGCCGAGCACCTTGGTATAGAAGTCGATCGAACGCTGCAGGTCGCCGACGCGAAGCATGGTGTGCAGGAAGCGCATGGTAGGGTCTTTCCGGAAAATCGAAACGGCAATTTTATGCGCTCCGACGATTCTCTGCCGGGCCCGGCCATATTTGGCCGGGCCCGGTATGCGGCCGCGAATCAGTTTTCCAGGCGCGCGCTCAGCGTGATGTCGGCATTGAGCAGCTTCGACACCGGGCAGTTTTCCTTGGCGGTCTTGGCGGCCTGGTCGAAGGCTTCCTGGCTGGCGCCGGGGATCCTGGCCACCAGGTCCAGGTGCACGGCGGTGATGGTGAAGCCGTCGCCCTCTTTTTCCATCGACACCGTGGCCGTGGTGCGCAGTTCCTGCGCCGTCATGCCGGCCTTGCCCAGCTGGCCGGACAGGGCCATCGTGAAGCAGCCCGCGTGCGCGGCGCCGATCAGTTCTTCCGGATTGGTGCCGGGGCCGTCCTCGAAACGGGTGTTGAAGCCGTATTGCGCATCCTTGAGCGCGCCGCTGCCGGTCGAGACGGCGCCCTTGCCATCCTTGATGCCGCCGCTCCAGACGGCGCTGCCGTTACGTTTGATGGTCATGAGTAAAAGTCCTCGTTAGTTGGGTTTGCGTGGAACGGGCGCGGCCACGTCGTGATCGCGCATCGATTCGTGGCGGTCGGGTTGCGGATTGGCCTGGCCGGTGGCGCCGGCTTTCGGTTCGACCGCTTCGCTGATGCCGGGCGTATTGCGCAGGTCGGTGTCGACCAGGCCTTGCGCCAGGTCTTCGGCCGCCTGTTTCATGATGCCGCGCGGCCGCGTGTCCTGGCCGTCGGGCGACTCGTCCCGCTCGTGCGGCGAGCGCTTGACGCCGTCGTTTTCGATCTTCGTGGCGGTGTTGACGAAGCGGTCTTTGGTTTCGATAACCATGGGGTTCTCCTGTGCTGACTCTTGCCTGAATCCTAACGCGTCGTCTCGTGCGCAGTCGCGCAATTGGATGATTCCTTCTTGCAACCAAAGCGCTGCCTCGGCCTTTTCTATACTTGCCGGCAAGTCCCGCCGCGGCACCGGCCGTGGCCGGCTGGTCTTGCGGGATGGCGTGCGCCGCATTTATACTGTTATTTTGTACAGTAGTCGATGCGCGGCCGGGTGGCAGCGACCGTGATTATCGGTTAATCTCCAGCGTGTTCGCCCACCCATCGCCGAGAGACCTTATGCCCCTTACACCCGAATCGCAATCGATCATCGCGCTGGTGGTACGGCAAAACACGGCCGGCATCGAAGAGCCGGTGGCCAGCATCGTCGCCTTCCTGCAAGAGGCCGGGCACCGCGTCGTGTTCGAGGCGGACACCGCCGCCCACCTCGGCATGCCCGGCGTCGAGACGATGACGGTCGCCGAGATCGGCGAGCACGCCCCGCTGGCGATTGTCATGGGTGGCGACGGAACCATGCTCGGCATCGCGCGCCAGCTGGCCAAATACGAGATCGCCCTGATCGGCATCAACCTCGGCCGCCTCGGCTTCATTACCGACATCCCGGTCGAGCGCATGCTGCCGGCGCTGGGCGAAATCTTGCAAGGCAAATCCACCGCAGAAAATCGTGCCCTGCTGGAAGGGCGCGTGATGCGTGGCGGCGAAATGATTCATTGCGGCGTGGCCGTCAACGACATCGTGGTGGCGCGCGGCAGCGGCGCCGGCATGGTCGAGCTGCGCGTGACGGTCGACGGCCATTTCATGTACAACCAGCGTTCGGACGGCCTCATCGTGTCGACGCCGACCGGCTCGACCGCCTACGCGCTGTCGGCGGGCGGGCCGCTGCTGCATCCCAGCCTGCAAGGCATCGTGCTGGTGCCGATCGCGCCGCATGCGCTCTCGAACCGGCCGATCGCCATTCCGGACACCAGCAAGATCGTGGTGGAGATCGTCAGCGGCCGGGACACCTCGGTGAACTTCGACATGCAGACCTTCGCCTCGCTGCAGCATGGCGACGAAATCGTCATTTCGCGTTCGCCGAACACCATCACTTTCCTGCATCCGGAAGGCTGGAGCTACTACCATACGCTGCGCGAAAAGCTGCATTGGCACGAATACCCGTCGAACGACGGCAAGCTCAAATAAATTCCATTCCGGGAGACCCCTTTTTTCATGCTGCGCACACTGACCATCCGCGACTTCGTCATCGTCGACGCCATCGAACTCGAATTCGCCCGTGGCTTCTCGGTCCTGACCGGCGAGACCGGCGCGGGCAAATCGATCCTGATCGATGCGCTGCAGCTGGCCCTGGGCGGCCGCGGCGACGCCAGCATGGTGCGCGAAGGCGCGGCCAAGGCCGACATCACGGCCGACTTCGCGCTCACCGACGCCGCCACGTGCTGGCTCGAGCAGAACGCGTTCGCCAGCGAGGAGGGCGGGGCGCTGCTGCGCCGCGTGATCGACAACGCCGGCCGCTCGAAAGCCTATATCAACGGCATCGCGGCCACCGCCGGCCAGTTGCGCGAGCTCGGCGAGATGCTGGTCGACATCCACGGCCAGCATGCGCACCAGTCGCTGCTGAAATCGGACGCGCAGCGCGCGCTGCTCGACAACCAGATTGCCGTGCGCGACCCTGCTGCCGCCGCCGAAGCGCAGGAAGTGGCCGCCGCCTGGCGCGCCTGGCGTGCGCTGTCGCGCCAGCGCGAGGAATACGAAACCAACGCGAAGAACGTGCTGATCGAGCGCGAGCGCCTGGAATGGCAGGTGAGCGAGCTCGACAAGCTGGCGCCGAAGGCCGGCGAATGGATCGAGATCACGAACGAGCACAGCCGTCTGTCGCACGCCGCCAGCCTGATCGAAGGCGCGCAGGAAGCCCTGGCCGCGATCTCGGAATCGGACCACCCGATCCTGTCGCAGCTGTCCTCCCTGAACACCAGGCTGGGCAAGCTGGTCGATGTCGACGCCGAACTGCAAACCGTGCTCGACTGCATGGAACCGGCCCGCATCCAGCTCCAGGAGGCCGTGTATGCGCTCAACAGCTATATCGACAAGGTCGAGCTCGACCCGGCCCGCCTGCGCGAAGTCGATGCGCGCATGGACGCGCTGCACAGCGCCGCGCGCAAATACCATGTCGCGCCGGAAGAACTGCACGAGGAACACGCGGCGCTCAGCGCCAAGCTGCGCCAGCTGGCCGACGCCAGCGACATGGAAGGCTTGAAGCGCCAGGAAGCCAAGGCCGAAGCGGCCTACCGCAAGGTGGCCGACCGGCTCTCCGGCAGGCGCATCGCCGCTGCCCGCGCCCTGGGCGAGCAAGTGACGAACGCGATGCAGGAGTTGAGCATGGGCGGCGGACGTTTCGAGGTCGGCCTGATTCCCGGCGAGCCGGGCGCGCACGGCCTCGAAGTGGTCGAATTCCTGGTCGCCGGCCATGCCGGCGTGGCACCGCGCCCGCTGGCGAAAGTCGCTTCGGGCGGCGAGCTGGCGCGCATCTCGCTAGCCATTTCCGTCATCACCTCGAACGCCACCACCACGCCGACCCTGATTTTCGACGAGGTCGACAGCGGCATCGGCGGCGGCGTGGCCGAAGTGGTTGGACGCCTGCTCAAACGCCTGGGCCAGGAACGGCAAGTGCTGTGCGTGACCCACTTGCCGCAGGTGGCAAGCCAGGCCAACCAGCACTTCCAGGTCGCCAAGGGCACGACCGGCGAGGGCCGCACGGTATCGCGCATCGAGATCCTCAACAGCCGCGCACGCGTGGAAGAAGTAGCGCGCATGCTGGGCGGGATCGAGATAACGGAGACGACCCGCAAGCATGCGCGGGAATTGCTGGCGTCTTGAGGTGAAAAAGTGGGGTCACGTCTGACATTCGGACACGGCCTCGACTGCACGCGCATCGAGCGCTCTAGGCGAGCCCTTAGCCTCGATCCGGTACCGCGGCCTGGGAACACAGCAAGCCCTCGAACGCCTGCGCCGTCTTTGGCTGGTGGAAGAAATATCCCTGCCCGAAATCGCATCCGGCCTGGCGCAGCAAGGTGGCCTCGTGCTCGCTGCCGATGCCTTCCGCAATCACGCGCATGTCCAGCGTGTGCGCCATGTCGATGATGGTCTTGCACAGCGCCAGCTGGCGGCTTGCGGTCTTCATGTTGTCGACAAAGGTGCGGTCGATCTTGAGGAATTCGAACTGGTATTGCTGGATGTACGACAGCGATGAATAGCCGGTGCCGAAGTCGTCGAGCGCCAGGGCGATGCCGTGCTCGGCCAGCTGGCGCAGGCGCGCTTCGACCGTCTCGTCGTGTTCCAGTAGCGCCCCTTCGGTGACTTCGACCACGATCGAATGGTGCGGCAAGGCCTGCGCTTCATAGAAGGCGATGCAGCGGGCCATGCTGTCGCCGCCCTTGGCGATCTGCACCGGCGAGACATTGATGCTGACCTGGATGGTTTGCCCTTGCTCCCGTATCCAGCGCGCCGTATCGGTCACCACCGTATGGAAAATCCATTCGCCGATGTCGAAGATGAGGCCGGTTTCCTCGGCCAGCGGAATGAACTCGGCAGGGTTGATCCAGCCGCGCTCGGGATGCTGCCAGCGCAGCAGGGCTTCCGCCTTGACCACCCGTCCGGTGTCCATGTGCACGATCGGCTGGTAATACACGTGCAGTTGCTGCTGTTCGATGGCCAGGCGCAGGTCGTCGCTCATGCGCCGCCGTTCCTGGGCGCGCTCCTGCATGGCGGGCGAAAAATAGGCGACGCGGTTGCGCCCCAGGCGCTTTGCTTCGTACATGGCCTGGTCCGCATGTTTCAGGAGGGTGTCGGCGTCAACGGCGTCGCCCGGGAAGTGCGTGATGCCGATGCTGGCCGATAGGTACAGGCTCTCGCCATCGATATGGAAGGGCCGGCTCATGACGTCGATGACCTCGCGGGCGACGCGTTCGATGACATACGCATCCTCGTTGGCAAGATTGTGCATGTCGACGAGTAATACGGTGAACTCGTCGCCGCCGAGGCGGGAAACGGTGTCGGTCTCGCGCGTGCAGCCGAGCAGGCGATGCGCCGCTTCCTTGAGCAACTGGTCGCCGAAGGCGTGGCCGAGCGTGTCGTTGACTTCCTTGAACTGGTCCAGGTCGATGAACAGCAGCGAAAACGCCGGGTGTTCGCCGCGGTGACTGCCCTTGATCGCCTGGCGCAGCCGGTCGAGGAACAAGTGCCGGTTGGGCAGGCCGGTCAGGCTGTCGAAATTGGCCTGGCGCCACAGCAGTTCCTCGTCTTTCTTGGCGCGCGTGATGTCGCTCGCGATTTCGATGTAGTTGCGCACGCCGCCGGAAGCACTTTTGACGGCGGTGACCGAGCGGTTTTCGGCGATCAGGTGCCCGTCCTTGTGACGGCTCCAGATTTCGCCGCGCCAGTGGCCGGCGGCCAGGAGGTGCGCGCGCACGGCTTCGTGCTGGCCTTCCCGTGCCAGGTCGACATTGTAGAAGCCTGCGCTGCGGCCGATGACTTCGTCCTCGTCGTAGCCGCGCATGCGGGTGAAACCGGGGTTGACCATGACGATGCGCCCGGCGGCGTCGCTGATGGCGATGGCGTCGCTGCTATGGGCAAACACCAGCGAGGCGCGCGTCATCATTTCTTCGGCGTCCTTGGCCGGCGTAATGTCGGAGAGAGTGCCGAACACCCGGCTGACCTCGCCGGCATCGTCCTTCAGCGCGCGCCCGTGGCAGCGCAGCCAGATCCAGTGCCCGTACAGGTGCCGCAGCCTGAATTCGACGGAAAACGTGGGCAGGCTGCCGGCGCGTATCCGGCGCAGGCTCACCACCGTATCGAGCAGGTCGTCCGGATGCACGAGGCGGCGCATGCGCGAGGTGTCGAGATCGAGCTTTTCCGCCGTGTAGCCCAGCAGCCGGGAGCACTGGTTGGAGAGCAGGATCTGATTGCTATCGGCATGCCAGTCGAACGCGCCCGATCCGGACGCTTCCAGCGCCAGGCGCGAGCGCTCTTCCAGCTCCGCCAGATGGGCCTGCGCCCGATGCCGTTCGGTCACGTCGTGCACGCTGCCGATCAGGATCGAACAGGCTCCTGCGGCGTCCAGGACCGGGGTGACCGTGACTTCGCCGACCTTGGTACCGGTGGGATAGGTCGTTACTTCATCCCAGTGCACGCTCTGGCCCGTGTCGATGGCTTGCCGGTATTTGGCGCGGACCAGGGCGATCGATTCGGCCGGGATGACGTCTTCGACCGGTTTGCCGACGACGGCGCCGGGCGGCACGCCCGTGGTCGCTTCGAAAGCGGCGTTCACGTAGACGAACCGGTAGTGCAGTTCTTCCTGCCGCGTGACCTCGAGGACGAAGATGACGTCGCGGATCTGATGCTGGAGGAAGGACAGGACGCTGCCCTCGATGCCTTTGTGCAAGCCGAGCGATGCCAGCGCGCTGCGCACGTCATGGCCTGGATCGGAAGAACGGTCGGGTGGTGGCGAAGACATTGGTTCGTGTCGGCGGTTCAACGCGCGCGGTCGGTTCGGGCCAGGACTTGCCTCGTATTCCGACTGGGTATCGAGATCGAATTTACATGAATTTTGTTGTGCCGGGCATAGGGAAAGGTACAAAAAAAATTGGTCCCCGGCACAGCCGCGCTGGCGAGCGCTGCGCGCCTGCCGCATCTGCCACAATCTCTTTCCAACCCAACCACGGAGGAATCCATGAGCATCGACAAAGTCCTGTACCGCGCCAAGGCCACCTCGCAAGGCGGCCGCGAGGGAACGTCGCGCAGCGACAACGGCGTGCTGGACCTGAAGTTGACCACGCCGAAGGAACTGGGCGGTAACGGCGCCACCGGCACCAATCCCGAACAACTGTTTGCGGCCGGCTATTCGGCCTGCTTCCTGGGCGCGCTGAAGTTCGTCGCCGGCCAGGCCAAGGTGACGCTGCCGCCAGAGCTGACCGTGACGGGCGAAGTCGGCATCGGCCCCATCCCGACCGGTTTCGGCATCGAGGTCGACCTGGCGATCCACGGTCCC
The DNA here is from genome assembly GCF_042656795.1 of Massilia jejuensis. Classification (NCBI taxonomy): domain Bacteria; kingdom Pseudomonadati; phylum Pseudomonadota; class Betaproteobacteria; order Burkholderiales; family Oxalobacteraceae; genus Massilia; species Massilia jejuensis. The sequence continues at coordinate 25,796 of NZ_JBHSMS010000004.1, forward strand.
GGCATGGACCAACAGCAATTGCAGGAACTGGTCGACAAGGCCCACATCGTCTGCCCGTATTCGAATGCCACGCGCAACAACATCGACGTGCGCCTGAAGGTGACGACCTGACCTCACCCCGGCCCGGCGCCATGCCGGGCTGCCGCTACCAGTGGCCGCGCACGCCGATGCGGCGTGCGCGCCTTTCCATCCACGCGAACAGCAGCAGGCCCAGCGCCAGATAGGCGGCCGAATTGGCGCCGCACACCGGGGCGCGCAGGTCGGCCGCTTCGAGCAGGGCGCCGAGCTCGGCGCAATAGGCCGGATCGAACCGTTCGCCGCGCAGGTTGCAGAAATAGCGGGCGTTTTCCAGCGTCGACAGGCGTTCGTTGAAGGCGCCGCGGCCTTCCTGCGCCAGGCCGACCTGGCCCAGGTGGCGCTTGTTGCGCACCGGCGCGCCGCGCCAGTACAGCTGGCCATTGTCGGGCTCGAGCAGGCAAGCCAGGAGCTTGATCATCGTCGTCTTGCCGGCCCCGTTCGGTCCCAATAGACCGAGGATTTCGCCGGCATGCAGGCTCAGCGAGACATCCTGCAACGCGTGGATCGTGCAGCCGCCGCCATGGTATTGCTTGCCGACCCGCTCCAGCCGGAACAGCTCGGTGGCGCCCGTGCGCCCCTCCATCGAATCGGTCATGCAAGCCAGTTCATGTCAGGTTAATGCCTGTCCACGAGCCTGTCGGCTGGGACATGATCGCCACATTATTGGAAGTTGGCAATATATAAAGGTTACCAGGAATAAGGGTCGCTGTGTAACCGCAGCATGAAGTCGCTGATCTGATCGTCATATATGGCAGTATCGGCAAAATGGCGTGCACATCGCACTTATAATGAGCTCTTTTGCTATTTTTCAAGTTTATGGCCTTTCGACAAGAACCCCCCCACACCCACGGCAGCCCTGCCCGGAGCGCCATCGTCCTGGTCAATCTCGGCACGCCCGATGCGCCCACGCGCGCCGCCGTCAAGCGCTACCTCAAGCAATTCCTGTCGGACCCGCGCGTGGTCGAAATTCCGCGCTTGGTGTGGTGGTTCATCCTGAACCTGATCATCCTGCCGCTGCGCTCCGGTGCCTCGGCCAGGAAATACCAGACGATCTGGACGCGCGAGGGTTCGCCCTTGAAAGTGCACACACAGCAGCAGGCGAACCTGCTGGCCGACGCGCTCGAGGAACGCGGCCACGAGGGCGTGCAGGTGCGCATGGCGATGCGCTACGGTTCGCCGTCGATCGCGCAGGTGCTCGACGAACTGAAGGCGCACAATTGCGACCGCATCGCCGTCCTGCCGGCCTATCCGCAGTATTCCGGCACCACCACCGCCTCGATCTGGGACGCCGTCTTCGACCACTACAAGGGCGTGCGCAACGTGCCCGAGCTGCGCCTGGTGAAGCACTACCACGACCACGACGGCTATATCGACGCGCTGCACGACATCGTACTGGCGCACTGGGAAGCGCACGGACGCGGCCAGAAGCTGGTGATGAGTTTCCATGGGGTCCCGAAGCGCACGCTGATGCTGGGCGACCCCTATTTCTGCGAATGCCAGAAGACGGCGCGCCTGCTGGCCACGCGCCTGCGCCTGGGGCCCGACGATTATGTCGTCACTTTCCAGTCGCGCTTCGGCAAGGCCGAGTGGCTGCAGCCGTATACGGCGCCGACCGTGCAGGAGCTCGCCCGCCAGGGCGTGGCGCGCGTGGACGTGATTTGCCCCGGGTTCACCAGCGACTGCCTGGAAACCCTGGAAGAAATCTCGATGGAAGTGAAGCATGATTTCGAAAGCGCGGGCGGCAAGGAATTCCATTACATCCCTTGCCTGAACGAGTCACCGACCTGGATCGTGGGCCTGGCCGAAATCGCCGAGCAGCACCTGATCGGGTGGCCGACGATGATGAGCCCGTCCCAGCGCGAAGCCGAGCGGCGCGACGCCGACCTCGGCCGCGAAAACGCCCGGCGTCTCGGCGCTTGAGTGCCGCGTCGGTTAGCCGGCCGGCGCCACCTGCTAGAATGGCAGGTTCCGGCGGCGTGCCCTACAGCCCCGCGTAGCAGATGCACGCTACTGCGAGCGCGGTATAGATCACGACGGCGCTGCTGATCAACTGCAATCTCATGCTGGTTCCCTTGGTCCTGTGGCTGGTTCGATGACGTCCTGACGCGTCTTGTGAACATGGTAAGACTCGCAGCCGCGGAAAGAATCAGCTCATCGGTAAATCTTGTAACAAATGTTGTCGGACTTCTGCCGACCTCTGTTCAGTACCCCTTGAATTTGTAGGAGATCGCCCCATATGCGGCGCTGTACGACGAGGTGTGTCCGTCTCATAATTCAGCCAAGTATTTGATTCCAGGAGTCTTTTCGATGCACGATCAAGAAAATCCAGAGGTGATTTCCCAGCCGGAGAGCGATGCCGCTTCGGCTGACCAGGCTAACCAGGCCAGCGCGGCAGGCGCCGCACCGGGCCTCGAAGAACAGCTGAGCGCAACCGAGGCGAAGCTGGCTGAAATGCATGATGCCTTCATGCGCGCCAAGGCCGATGCCGAGAACATGCGCCGCCGCGCCCAGGAAGACGTCAGCAAGGCCCACAAGTTTGCGATCGAAAGCTTCGCCGAAGCCATGGTGCCGGTGCGCGACAGCCTCGAGATGGCATTGAAGGTCGAGGCGCCGACGGTCGAGTCGATCAAGGAAGGCGTCGAAATGACGCTCAAGCAACTGACTGCCGCGTTCGAAAAAAACCGTCTGGTCGAAATCATGCCGGCCCCGGGCGACAAGCTCGATCCGAACAAGCACCAGGCCGTGGCCGTCGTGCCGGCCGACCAGGAAGCGAACACCGTGGTCGCCGTCCTGCAAAAGGGTTACATGATCGCCGACCGCCTGCTGCGTCCGGCCATCGTCACTGCGGCGCAGCCAAAATAAGAAAAACATCCGGTGCTGATCGGCAAAAGGTGAGAATGACCGGCCCTTGAAAGCACGCAGTTTTTCCCAATATTCAAATACATCCGAAACTTAGTACATTTAAAGGAACAAAATCATGGGCAGAATCATCGGTATCGACCTGGGCACCACGAACTCGTGCGTTGCGATCATGGAAAACGGCCAGCCGAAGGTCATTGAAAACGCGGAAGGCGCGCGTACCACGCCGTCGATCATCGCTTACCAGGAAGATGGCGAGATCCTCGTCGGTGCACCGGCCAAGCGCCAGGCCGTCACCAACCCGAAGAACACCCTGTTCGCCGTCAAGCGTCTGATCGGCCGCAAGTACGACGAAAAGGAAGTCCAGAAGGACATCTCGCTGATGCCTTACGCGATCGTCAAGGCCGACAATGGCGACGCCTGGATCGGCGTGCGCGACAAGAAGCTGGCGCCGCAGCAGGTTTCGGCTGAAATCCTGCGCAAGATGAAGAAGACCGCCGAAGACTACCTCGGCGAGGAAGTCACCGAAGCGGTCATCACCGTGCCGGCTTATTTCAACGACTCGCAGCGCCAGGCAACGAAGGACGCCGGCCGCATCGCGGGCCTGGACGTCAAGCGCATCATCAACGAGCCGACCGCAGCCGCGCTGGCCTTCGGCCTGGACAAGACCGAAAAGGGCGACCGCAAGATCGCCGTGTATGACCTCGGCGGCGGCACCTTCGACGTCTCGATCATCGAAATCGCCGACGTGGAAGGCGAGAAGCAGTTCGAAGTGCTGTCGACCAACGGCGACACCTTCCTCGGCGGCGAAGACTTCGACCAGCGCGTCATCGATTACATCATCGACGAATTCAAGAAGATCAACGGCCTCGACCTGTCGAAGGATGCGATTGCCCTGCAGCGCATCAAGGCTTCGGCCGAGCGCGCCAAGATCGAACTGTCGTCGTCGCAGCAGACTGAAATCAACGAGCCGTACATCGCCATGGCGAACGGCGCGCCGGTCCACCTGAACCTGAAAATGACCCGCGCCAAGCTGGAGTCGCTGGTCGAGGAACTGATCGCCAAGACCATCGAGCCATGCCGTATCGCCATCAAGGATGCCGGCGTCAAGGTCACCGACATTGACGACATCATCCTGGTCGGCGGCATGACCCGCATGCCGAAGGTGCAAGAAAAGGTGAAAGAGTTCTTCGGCAAGGATCCACGCAAGGACGTGAACCCGGACGAAGCCGTCGCCGTCGGCGCCGCCATCCAGGGCTCGGTCCTGTCGGGCGAGCGCAAGGACTTGCTGCTGCTGGACGTGACGCCCCTGTCGCTCGGTATCGAAACCCTGGGCGGCGTGATGACCAAGATGATTCACAAGAACACCACGATTCCGACCAAGTTCTCGCAGGTGTTCTCGACGGCCGACGACAACCAGCCGGCCGTGACGATCAAGGTCTACCAGGGCGAGCGTGAAATCGCGGCCGGCAACAAGGGCCTGGGCGAATTCAACCTCGAGGGCATTCCGCCGGCGGCACGCGGCACCCCGCAGATCGAAGTGACCTTCGATATCGACGCCAACGGCATCTTGCACGTCGGCGCGAAAGACAAGGCCACTGGCAAGGAAAACAAGATCACCATCAAGGCGAACTCGGGCTTGACCGAGGACGAGATCCAGAAGATGGTGAAGGACGCCGAGCTGAACGCCGAGGAAGACAAGAAGGTCAAGGAATTGGCCGAGTCGCGCAACCAGGCAGACGCGCTGGTGCACTCGACCCGCAAGTCGCTGACCGAATACGGCGACAAGCTCGAAGCGGGCGAGAAGGAAAAGATCGAAGCGGCGATTGCCGACCTCGAAGGCTCGATCAAGTCCGGCGACAAGGCCGACATCGACAACAAGACGGCTGCGCTGACGAGCGCTGCGCAAAAGCTAGGCGAGAAGATGTACGCCGACATGCAGGCGCAGCAGGCCGGTGGCGCGGGCACCGAGGCTGGCGCGCAGCAGGGTGGCGAATCGTCGGCCCAGGCTGACGACGTCGTCGATGCCGACTTCAAGGAAGTGAAGGACGCGAAGTAAGCGCGTCGCGGGCGGGGAAACCCTCCTGGAACGGCCGAGCCGATGCAATGTTTCTTGCGCGGCTCGGTTTTTTTGCTCAGACAGTTCGATTCAGTAGATAACAGCAAGGTGCCAAATGGCAAAGCGTGATTTTTACGAGATCCTTGGGGTCGCGAAGGGTGCTTCGGAAGAAGAGATCAAGAAGTCGTATCGCAAACTGGCGATGAAGTACCACCCTGACCGCAACCCGGACAACAAGGAAGCGGAAGAGAAGTTCAAGGAGGTCAAAGAGGCCTACGAGATGCTGACCAATCCGGAAAAGCGCGAGGCCTATGACCGCTACGGTCACGCCGGCGTCGACCCGAACATGGGCGGCGGTGGCGGCTTTGGCGGCGGCGCCGGCGGTTTCGGCGATGCCTTCGGCGATATCTTCGGCGACATCTTCGGTGGCGGACGGGGCGGCCGAAGCGCGGGCGGCCCCCAGGTCTATCGGGGCGCCGACCTGCGCTACAACCTCGAAATCACGCTGGAACAGGCCGCCAACGGTTTCGACACGACCATTCGCGTGCCGAGCTGGGATAAGTGCGACACCTGCCACGGCAGCGGCGCCAAGCCGGGCACCCAGCCCGTCACCTGCACCACCTGCGCCGGCCATGGCCAGGTGCGCATGCAGCAGGGCTTCTTCAGCATCCAGCAGACCTGCCCGAAGTGCCATGGCAGCGGCAAGATGATTCCGGAACCGTGCGCGGCCTGCAGCGGCGCCGGACGCATCAAGCGCAACAAGACGCTGGAAGTCAAGATCCCGGCCGGTATCGACAACGGCATGCGCATCCGCTCGACCGGCAACGGCGAACCGGGCACGAACGGCGGCCCGTCGGGCGACCTGTATGTGGAAATCCACATCAAGCCGCATGCCGTGTTCCAGCGCGAGGGCGACGACCTGCATTGCGAAATGCCGATCTCGTTCACGAAGGCGGCCATCGGCGGCGAAATCGAAGTGCCTACGCTGACCGGCAAGGTCTCGTTTACGGTGCCGGAAGGCACCCAGACCGGCAAGACCTTCCGCTTGAAGGGCAAGGGCATCAAGGGCGTGCGTTCGGGCTATGCGGGCGACTTGTTCTGCCACATGGTCGTCGAAACCCCGGTCAAGCTGACCGAAAAGCAGAAGGACTTGCTGCGCGAGTTCGACCGCCTGACCAACGAAGGGGGCGCCAAGCACAGTCCGCAAAGCAAGGGCTGGATGGATAAAGTGAAAGACTTCTTCGAATAAGCACCTGTTCGATAACCGCTGAGTGGCGCAAGCCCTCGGCGGTTTTTTTATGCCCCATCCGTATGCGCGGTTGCGTCTACAATATTGGATTCTCACCAAACCTCACGGCGCCGCCGGGCCGTGTCATGTACAAACATAGGGGAAAACATTGGATAACAAAACCACTGGCCTGACGGCCGCCGATCTCTTCGAACGCAACCGCAAATGGGCCGCCTCGATGGTCGAAGAGAACCCGAATTTCTTCAAATCTTTGGCTGCTCAGCAAGCCCCGGAATACCTGTGGATCGGCTGCTCGGACAGCCGCGTGCCGGCCAATGAATTGCTCGGCATGGCGCCGGGCGAATTGTTCGTGCACCGTAATATCGCCAACGTGATCGTGCATTCCGACCTGAACGCGCTGAGCGTGCTGCAATTCGCGATCGACGTGCTGAAGGTCAAGCATGTCATCGTCTGCGGCCACTATGGCTGCTCAGGCGTGCACGCGGCACTCACGGGAACGCGCGTCGGCCTGGCCGACAACTGGCTCGGCCACGTGCGCGACGTGCGCGACAAGCATGGCAAATACCTCGGCAACGTGGCCGGCGCCCCGGCGACGAACCGCCTGGTCGAACTGAACGTGGCCGAACAGGTCATCAACGTGGCGCAAACGACGATCGTGCGCGACGCCTGGGAACGCGGCCAGCCGCTGACCATCCACGGCTGGGTCTACGGTGTCCACGACGGCTTGCTGCGCGACCTCGGCGTCACGGTCAGCAGCTTCGAGGAAATCGCCCCCAAGCTGGCGGTCGTGCTCGACGGCTACCGCGACCGCGCGGACGGCCAGTGAACGCGCCGGCCGGGCAGGGCGACCTGGCCCGCCTGCGCGCGCTCGTGCGCGTCTTCGTGGACGAGCGCGACTGGGACCGGTTCCATACGCCGAAGAATCTGGCGGCGGCGCTGTCGGTCGAGGCGGCCGAATTGCTGGAACACTTCCAGTGGCTCCAGCACGGCCGCAGCGACGAGCTCGGCGCCGCCGGGCTGGAACAGGTGCGCCACGAGATGGCCGACGTCCTGGTCTACCTGGTGCGCCTGGCCGATAAACTCGACGTCGACCTGATGGCGGCGGTGGAAGCAAAGATGGTCTTGAACCGCGCCAAATACCCGGCGGACAAGGTGCGCGGCGACGCGCGCAAGTACCGCGCTTACCAAGACGACGCGACCAGCGACGAATAACAGGCGGCGGTGGATCGAGGGTGGGCACGCAGTGCCCACCCCGCTTCGTCAAAACGTCACGATGTTATTCCAGGCGCTCGTGCACTTGTGGTCCGCATCGAAGCTGGTCAAGGGCGCAACACCCCCGCCCGACGCCACATCGAGTCCGAGCACGGTCGACGGCCCCGTAAACGCCGGCCAGTTCGCCGGCACCGCGTCGCCGCCGTTCGGATTGCCCGTCTTCGCAAAATTGCTCCAGTAACGCGTCATCGCCATCTGCAATTCACGCCGTTCGGCATTGCCCAGGTCGCCCAGGTTGTACAGGTACTGCAAATCATACGAGTGCGCCGCTCCTTGCGGGAAGCTCAGGTAGTAGCTGCCGTTGGCCACGCCGACCGTGGGCAGGGCCGTCTGGTCGCGAAATTCGTACATCCACACCGGCGAACCCTGGGCGGCGATGCGCTGCGAGGTGCGCAAGGCCGGGCAGGCGAAGCCCAGGTCGGTCGCCATGGCCGACACCGCCAGGCTCGGCTGCAAGGCGGGATTGCTGCCGTAAGCGGCCAGCGGATACAGCCTGGTGACGATGTCGGCGACGTTGGCGCCCGAGCCCGCCGTCAAGCCGGCCACCGTCGGCGCATAGCCCGCCGGCGGCAGCGCGAAACTGGTGTTGGCCGGATCGAAATTCGGCGGCGATGCCGCTGCCCGGCGCGCCGCTTCATTGATCGCAACATAGAGCGTGTACTCGTTTTCGTTGGTGCCGTTGACGGTCGGCACCTTGATGTTTTCGCCGGCCGCGAAGGTCGCCTTGACCGATTTGGTCAGCACCTTGCCGTCCACCGACGGCACCATGATCGGCAGCGCCGTGTTGATGGCCGTGGCCAGATGGGTGCGGATCACCGAGTCCGGCAGGCTGCGCAGGCAGGCCGCGGTGACCGCGCCCGGTGCGCAGCCGATGCCGGCGACGCCCGCGGCGGTGGCGGCATTGATCGCCGTGTCGACGATGGCGCTGCTGGCGGCGCCCATCTGCGCCGCGCTCAGCTGGCGGTCGTTGCCGTAGTTGCCGCTCTGGATCATGGCCTTGTTGAACAGGCCTTTCGATCCCGGCGAGGCGAGATGCGTCATCACGCTGAAACCGCCGGCCGATTCGCCGAACAGGGTCACATTGTTCTTCTCGCCGGCGAACTGGACAATATTGTCCTGTACCCATTTCAAGGCGGCTTGCTGGTCCATGATGCCGTAGTTGCCGGCCGCGCCGTCGAGCGCCAGCGCCGGATGCGCGAGGAAGCCCATGGCGCCGAGCCGGTAGGCCACGTTGACGACGATCACGCCCTTGTTCACCAGCGGCGACGGGTCCGCATACACCGACGTGCCGCCGGTATTGAAGGCGCCCCCGTGCAGGTTGACCATCACCGGGAAAGGACCGAGCCCGGTCGGCACGTGCACGTCGAGGTAGAGGCAATCCTCGCTGTCGCCGGGCAGGCGGAAGGGGCTGGCGCTGGTCTGCAGGCAGGGTGCGGCCGATTTCGTGTTCGCCAGGGCCGTGGTCCATGCTTGCGGGGCGGCCGGCGCCGTCCAGCGGCGCGCGCCGACCGGCGGCGCGGCGAAGGGAATGGCGAAATAGCTGCGCATGCCGAGCCGGTCGATGGCGCGCACTTCGCCGCCGGCGGTGCGCACGACATCCATCGCGCTGCTCGGGTCGGAGTAATCGCCGCCGCAGGCGGCCAGCACCGCCGCGACGCCCGAGGCCAGTACCGCGTTGAGTTGGCGGGGGTGTTTCGACGCTTTCTTGTTCACTGCGTGTCTCCTGATTCGTTGACGTTGGGTAAGGGCGTAGCGAGGTTGACCAATTGTTTATTTTCAATTGATCATATCTGGTTATTGTTGGCTGCGGAGCAAATACGCAGAAGAAAGGAAGAGGGGTGGCAGGCCGTGCCGCGCGCCTGTCAGCGCCGCTCCGGGCCCAGGACCCCGTCCGAACTGCGGATGCCGAGAAGATCCATGAGCGTTTCGAGTTCCTTGCAGACGTGATCGCGCGTGGCCGCATCGCCGGCGGGAATCCGCGCCAGCGTCTTCTGGAACTGCGTCATGACCCAGAACTTGGTCGGATGCGCTTCGATTCCCGCCAGCAGCGTGGCCGCCAGCGCATCGGGCAAGCCGGGCGGCGCACTCGCCTGGTACGCGCGCAGCGCGTCGAGCACCCGCGGCACGACGAACAGCGGCGCATCGACCACGCCGGCCACGATCACGTGCCCATGCAGATGTACTTGACGACCAGGTAGTCGTCCATCCCGTAGATCGACCCTTCACGGCCGAGACCGGATTGCTTGACCCCGCCGAAGGGTGCCACTTCGGTCGAGATCAGTCCGGTGTTGACGCCCACCATGCCGGTCTCGATCTGCTCGGCGACGCGCCAGACGCGCCCGATGTCGCGCGAGTAAAAATAGGAGGCCAGTCCGAACTCGGTATCGTTCGCCAGCGCGATGACTTCGTCTTCGGTGCTAAAACGGAACAGCGGCGCCAGCGGGCCGAAGGTTTCTTCGCGCGCGACGGCCATGTCGGCCGTCACGTCGGCCAGCACGGTCGGCTGGAAGAAGCTGTGGCCGAGCGCGTGGCGCTTGCCGCCCAGCAGCAGGCGCGCGCCCTTGGCGAGGGCATCGGCAATGTGCTGCTCGACTTTCAGGACGGCCTTTTCTTCGATCAGCGGGCCCTGGTTCACCCCTGCCTCGACGCCATTGCCGACTTTTAATTTTTCCACGGCCGCGACCAGCTTCGCGGCGAAGGCTTCGTAGATGCCATCCTGCACATAAATGCGGTTGGCGCAGACGCAGGTCTGGCCGGCATTCCGGTATTTCGAGGCGATCGCCCCTTCCACGGCCGCGTCGAGATCGGCGTCGTCGAACACGATGAAGGAAGCGTTGCCGCCCAGCTCCAGCGAGACTTTCTTGATCGTCGGCGCGCATTGTTCCATCAGCAGGCGGCCGACGGCGGTCGAGCCGGTGAAGCTGAGCTTGCGCACGGTCGGATTGCCCGTCAGCTCGCCGCCGATGGCTTTCGCATCGCCGACGACAACGCTGAACACGCCTTTGGGCACGCCGGCGCGCTCGGCCAGCACGGCCAGGGCCAGGGCCGAATAGGGCGTCAGCTCGGCCGGTTTCAGGACGATCGGACAGCCGGCGGCCAGCGCCGGGCCGACCTTGCGGGTGATCATCGCGGCCGGAAAATTCCACGGCGTGATGGCCGCGCAGACGCCGACCGGCTCTTTCGTGACGACGATGCGGCGGTCCGGCCAGGGCGACTGCAGGGTCTCGCCGGCAACGCGCTTGGCTTGCTCGCCGAACCACTCGAGAAAGGAGGCGGCATAGGCAACTTCGCCCTTGGCTTCGGCCAGCGGCTTGCCTTGCTCGGCCGTCATGATGCGCGCCAGGTCGTCGGCGTTTTCCAGCATCAGGTCGTTCCACTTGCGCAGCACGAGGCTGCGCTCGCGCGCGGTTTTCTTGCGCCAGGCCGGCCAGGCGGCGGCGGCGGCCTCGATCGCACGCCGGGTTTCCCGGGCGCCCATGTGCGGCACCGTGCCCAGTTTGTCGCCGGTGGCGGGATTGATCACGTCGACCGTGGCCGATTCGTCGGCATCGCACCATGCGCCGTCGATATAGGCTTGCTGGCGCAGCAGGGAAGGGTCGTTCAGGGTCAGCATGGGTCTCCTCGTTGGCATTGAGTCATGTTCGGTGTCACATGGTAGACCTTTTCAGGCGCGCACGCGGGATACGGTGCGGCGGTCCTTGAACCGGCAGGCCGCCGGTGCGATCATGGGGGCGTGCAGCCGGCAAGCGCGGTCGGCGCGGGCGGACGTGCACGATCGGAGGACATCCGATGGACGAGAGAACGAAGATTGCCATCGTCGGCGCCGGTCGCGTCGGCAGCACCCTGGCCTATACGCTCGCCGGCGCCGGCATCGCGCGCGAGATCGTCTTGATCGACGACGATGTCCAGCGCGCCGAAGGGGAAGCGATGGATATTGCCCATGGCGCGCCGTTTCACGCGCCGGTACGCGTCGGCGCCGCCGGCCTGGCCGCCACCGCCGGCGCCAGCGTCACCGTCATCGCCGCCGGCGTTGCGCAACAGCCGGGCGAAAGCAGGCCGGCGCTCCTGCAGCGCAATACCGCAGTGCTCGCAAGCATCGTGCCGCGCGTCGCGCACTGCAATCCGGACGGCCTGCTGTTGATCGCCACTAACCCGGTCGACGCCCTGACCTGGGTCGCCTTGCGCCTGTCCGGCTTGCCGGCCTCGCGCGTCTTCGGATCGGGAACGGTGCTCGACACCGCGCGCCTGCGTTCCGAGCTGGCCGCCCATTACGCGGTGGACGGGCGCAACGTCCACGCCTATGTGCTGGGCGAACATGGCGACAGCGAATTCGTCGCCTGGTCGACGGCCACGCTGGCAAACGTGCCGCTCGACAAATTCTGCCGCTTGACCGGCATGTGCTGCGATGCGCGCGACATGGCGGCGATCGAGGGGCGGGTACGCAATGCGGCCTACGAGATCATCCGCCGCAAGGGCGCCACCAATTTCGCGATCGCCGTCGCGCTCACCCGGATCATCGAAGCGGTCGTGCGCGACCAGGCATCGGTACTGACGGTATCGACCCTGGTCGACGGCCACTACGGCATCCGCGATGTGTGCCTGAGCTTGCCTGCCGTCATCGACCGCTCGGGGGTGCGCCAGGTCATTCCGGTTCCGCTGTCAAGCGAGGAAACGGAAAGCCTGGTCCGGTCGGCCGCGGCCATCCGCGCCACCCTCGGACCGCAGGCGGCGTCCCCGGGCATGGCTGGCTGATGCAGGCTGTCTCCCGGCCGGGGTCTGGCCGGGGTGCGCCGTGCACGCCTTGTCAAGGAGCAGCCCGTTGCCGGTATGTCAGGCAGGAAACGCCATTGTCGGCATGGCCTACCGCGATCTGGTCGGTCATGCATTCGTAATCGTCGTTGTATTGGCAGGCCGCTACCTTGCAGGCGCCCACGCCCGCCTGGCCTTGCCTGGCGCGCGAATGCGGCGTCGCGTCCAGGAAGGTGTCGCAGCCCGGATGAATGCCATCCCCGACCGTGATGGCGCGGGCGCGGCAGCAGTTGCCCGTGTTGTAGGCGCACTCGGCGACAAGGCATTCCCCGACCACGGGCATGTCGATTGCAATCCTCTTCATGATGACCTCCACGTGCTGGAAAAAGGCGTCGATTCAAGTTAGATGCCCTGGCCGGCCGAAAGTGCGGCGCGACAGGCAGGTCCGCGCCGCCGTCCCGCGTCAGGGCCGCGCGAGCGCTTCGAGCAGGGGGCCGTCGCGTCCATAGATATCCTCGGCGAAGACGATGCGGCCATCGCGTTCGGTAATGGCGGTCGCATAGAACAGCACCACCGGCACCGGGGCCGGCAGCGCCACGGTCCTCGTTTTGCCGCTGCGGATGGCCGCCTCGATGGCGTCCGCGTGCCACGCCTGCGTATCGGCCAGCACGAACTGCGCCAGCGCGACCGGGTGCTCGACGCGGATGCAGCCGTGGCTGAGGTCGCGCCGGCGGCGCTCGAACAACTCCTTGGCAGAGGTCGAGTGCAGGTAGATGTTCATCGGGTTGGGCATGGCAAATTTCAGGGCGCCGAGCGCATTGCGTTCGCCCGGCCGTTGGCGGATCCGCGCGGTGCCGGCGCGCAGCGCCGCAAGGGCCGCGTCCGGGTGCGCAATGACCCGGCCGTCGGGCCCAACCAGTTCCATGTCGTTCCTGGCGAGGTAGGCGCTGTCGCGCGCCAGCTTGGGCAGGATCTCGCCCAGCGCGATGCTGCGCGGAACGTTCCAGTACGGATTCAATTCGAGGTAGCGCATCTGGCCGATGAAGAGCGGCGTCGGCGTTTTCGCCGCGGTGCCGACGATGATGCGCATTTCCAGCGGCGGCGCGTCCGCGTCCGCGCTGCTGTCGAAGGCCCACAGGCGGTAGGCCGGCAGGTTCACCGCCACCGCGCGCCCGGGCGGCAGCGGCGGCAGCCAGCGCAGGCGTTCCAGGGTCAGCGCCAGTTGCGCGGCCCGGTGCCGCGGGGGCACCGCCAGGGCCGCCAGGGTCTGCGGCCCCAGCACGCCGTCCTCGGCCAGGCCATGGCGCGCCTGGAAACGCCTGAGCGCCGCCGCCAGTTCCTCGGTGTAGATGTCCCCGCCGGCGGGGGCGGCGTCGAGGTCGCCCAGCACCTGGAGCCGCTCGCCCAGCGATGCCGCGCCGGGATAGCGGTCGCCCGCGGCGACCCCGCCCGCGGCCGCCGGCAGGGGCGGCCAGTCCGGGTGCAGGCGCGCCAGCGCGCGGTAGTGCGCCAGGCTGGCCATCACCCTGCGGTACAGGGGAAAGGCCGGCGCGGCATCGTCCACCAGCTGTTCCAGGCGGCCGGCGCGTACGGCCTGGGCCAGCAGCGGCGCCAGGTCGGCAGCGCCTTCCCGGTCCGGCGCGCGGTACGCGGACGGCGTGCGGCCCGCATGCAGCTCCTCGAGGTAGCGCAGCATCGCTTTCCCGAGATCGCGCTCGAGCGCGATCTCGGCGGCTGCGTCGCGCTGCGCATCGAGACGGCGCGCCAGGTCGGCGGCGCCGTAGCGCTCGGGATTGAGGCCATGCGCCCCGGCCTGGCCGAGCAGGCGCACGGCCAGCCGCGCCTGCGCGGCGCCATCGGCCAGCCACGGTACCTCCGGTGCGGGCGCAAGCGCCTGCGCCGCGGCGGCCAGTGCATGGACGAGGACGAACAGGACGGGGCACAGGCGGCGTACCAGCATGGGCGCGAGGGACTGCGCTGACGGGGAAGGCATGGCGCGGGGCGGAATCCAAAAGAATAAGCTTGGACGCCAAGATAGTGATTTGCACGGCAGCTTGTCATTGATCTAAATCAAATATCGGGTTGGCCAGAGCAAGGTTCCCGGCGCGCTGGCGCGCGGCGCGCCCGTTCGTGTTGGCAGCATTCTTGAGTTAACGTTAAAATTTTGTTATGAAACCGCAGATTTTTTAGCAGGTCGACACAATGCTTGCGAGTTAAAGGCACCGTGTTTGATCTGGATTAACGGCTACTCGCGCTCCGACCAGATTGCTCGTATGATGGTCCCAGTGCGCTTCGAGACAAGGTAGAAACCATGCGCCCCATCGTTATCGTTCCAGCTTGCACGCGTGACTTCGGCGAACACCCGTACCATGCGGCCCAGCACAAGTATGTGGACGCCATCGTCCTCGGCGCCGACTGCGCGCCCATGATCCTGCCCTCGCTGGGCAAGGATCTCGACCTGGAGACGATGCTGCAGCTGTGCGACGGGATCATGCTCACCGGGTCAGCCTCGAATGTGCACCCCAGCTATTACTCGCAAGAGGTGCTCGACCCGTCCTTGCCGCAAGACCCTGCGCGCGACGAAACGACCTTGCCGCTGATCCGGGCGGCGGTCGGACGGGGTATTCCGATCATCGCGATCTGCCGCGGTTTCCAGGAGATGAACGTGGCGCTCGGCGGCTCGCTGCACCAGGCGGTGCAATTGGTGGAAGGCAAGTTCGACCACCGCGAAAAACCCGAGCTCGGCATGGATGAGCAATACGGCGACGCCCATAAGATCAGGCTGACCGCGGGCGGGATGCTGCACGGGATCGTCGGCGCCGATGAAATTCCCGTCAATTCGCTGCACGGGCAGGGCGTCAACGAACTGGCGCCGGGACTGGCCGTCGAGGCCGTTGCCGAGGATGGCCTGGTCGAAGCGTTTTCGGTCGGCGCCGCGCCCGGCTTCACGCTGGCGGTGCAATGGCACCCCGAATGGCGCATCACGCACAACCCGTATTCGATGAAGATGTTCGGCGCCTTCGGCCAGGCTTGCCGCGACTACCGCGCCAAAAGACAGGGACGCCCATGACCGCCTGCACGAAATGGGAAGTGCGCTGGGCGGCGCGTCCCGTCCCTTAGCTTGCCTCGTTCCCTCCCCCGCATACGTGCGGGGCGCCGCAGTGCGCTCCGCGAACCCTGAACAGACAAGAGGCAATGATGGCAATCCGCGAGAATTTTTCCTACACCGACATGGACGAGTGGCTCAATGCCAAGCGCGTCACCGAAATCGAATGCCTGGTCCCCGACCTGACCGGCGTCGCCCGCGGCAAGATCTTGCCGCGCACTAAATTTACCGAAGAGCGCGGCATGCGCCTGCCCGAAGCCGTGCTCGGCATGACCGTCACCGGCAACTCGCCGCTCGACGACGAAGCCTACGACCGCGCCATTTCGGCCACCGACCGCGACATGATCCTGAAGGCCGACCCGACCACCATCACCATGGTGCCGTGGGCGGTCGACCAGACCGCGCAGGTGATCCACGACTGCTATTTCGCCAACGGCGAGCTGGTCGACTTCGCCCCGCGCACGGTGCTGCGCCGGGTCCTCAAGCTGTACGAGGAAAAGGGCTGGAAGCCGCTGGTCGCGCCGGAACTCGAGTTCTACCTGACGGCGAAGAACATCGACCCCGACCTGCCGCTGGCCGCCCCGATCGGCCGCAGCGGGCGCGCCGAGACCAGCCGCCAGGTCTACAGCATCGACGCCGTCAACGAATTCGATCCGCTGTTCGAGGACATCTACGATTACTGCGACCTGATGAACCTCGACGTCGACACCCTGATCCACGAGATCGGCGCCGGCCAGATGGAAATCAATTTCCAGCACGGCGATCCGCTGGGACTGGCCGACAAGGTGTTCTACTTCAAACGCACGCTGCGCGAAGCGGCCCTGAAGCACGACATGTACGCCACCTTCATGGCCAAGCCGATGGCGGGCGAGCCGGGCTCGGCGATGCACGTGCACCAGAGCGTGGTCGACGCCAGGACCGGGCGGAATATCTTCAGCGGCGAGGACGGCAAGGAATCGGCGCTGTTCCGGCAATACATCGGCGGCCTGCAGCGCTACATGCCTTCGGCGATGGCGATCATCGCGCCCTACGTCAACTCCTACCGCCGCATCGTGCGCCACACGGCCGCGCCGATCAACCTGCAATGGGGCATCGACAACCGCACCGTGGGCTTCCGCGTGCCGGTCTCGGGCGCGCAGGACCGCCGCATCGAGAACCGCATCATCGGCGCCGACGCCAACCCCTACCTGGCGCTGGCCGTGACCCTGGCCTGCGGCTACCTGGGCATGGTCGACGCGCTCGAGCCGACCGCGATCGTCGAGGGCAGCGCCTACAAGATGGCGGTCGAGCTGCCGCAAGGCTTGCCGGAAGCGCTGCACCTGTTGCGTAAAGAGACGCGCCTGCGCGAAGTGCTGGGCGACCGCTTTATTGATGTGTATTCTGCGATCAAGGAACTCGAGCATCAGGAGTTCATGACCGTGATCAGCCCATGGGAGCGCGAGCACCTGTTGCTGCACGTCTGACCAGGATTTTTCACTACAACGAGGTGCCATCATGGCAACCGACGACACGGCGGTGCTGGCCGCCAGCATGACCGCCGCGGGCGTTCCCGACGTGCAAACGTTCGACACCCGTGCCATCCAGGAACTCGACGCGGCGCATTTCCTGCACCCGTTCACCGACCACGCGGCGCTGCGCGACAAGGGCGCGCGCGTGATCGTGCGCGGGCAGGGCGTCTATTTATGGGATTCCGAGGGACGACAGCTGATCGACGGCATGTCGGGCCTGTGGTGCGTGAACGTGGGCTATGGCCGCACCTCGATTTCGCAGGCGGTCTACCGGCAGATGGAAACGCTGCCCTTCTATAACAGCTTTTTCAATACCACCAACGTGCCGGCCGTGCACCTGGCGGCCGAACTGGTGGCGCTGGCGCCGCCGCAGTTCAGCCACGTCTTCCTTACCGGTTCCGGTTCGGAAGCGAACGACACCATCGTGCGCATGGTGCGGCGCTACTGGGACATCCTCGGCCAGCCCGAACGGCAAGTCATCATCAGCCGCCAGAATGCCTACCACGGCAGCACCATGGCGGGCGCCTCGCTGGGCGGCATGGCCGGCATGCACGCCCAGGGCGGCTTGCCGATTCCAGGCATCCGCCACATCGGCCAGCCGCACTATGCCGAACAGGGCCAGGGAATGAGCGAAAACGCCTTCGGCCTGGTGGCGGCGGCCTGGCTCGAGGAGGAAATCCTGGCGCTGGGGGCCGACAAGGTCGCCGCCTTCATCGGCGAACCGGTGCAGGGCGCGGGCGGCGTCATCATCCCGCCGGCCACCTACTGGCCGGAAGTGCAGCGCATCTGCGACAAGTACGGCATCCTGCTCGTGGCCGACGAAGTCATCTGCGGTTTCGGGCGCCTCGGCACCTGGTTCGGCTCGGAACTGATGGGCATGCGGCCCGACCTGATCAGCTTTGCCAAGGGCGTCACCTCCGGCTATGTGCCGCTGGGCGGCGTGCTGGTCGGCAAACGGGTGGCCCATGCGCTGGTCGAGCAGGGCGGCGACTTCCATCACGGCTTCACCTATTCCGGGCACCCGGTCGCCTGCGCCGCGGCGCTGGAAAACCTGCGCATCCTGCGCGCGGAGCGGCTGGTGGAGAAGGTGGCGCTGGAAACGGGGCCGCATTTGAAGGCGGCATTCAACCAGCTGGCGACCCATCCGCTGGTGGGCCACGCCGAGAGCTGCGGCATGATGGCGGGCCTGAACCTGGTGCGGGTGAAAGGCGCGACGGCGCACGCGTGCGTGCCGTTCGCGCGTGCGCTGCACGTCGGCATGCTCTGCCGCGGGCACATGTTCGACAACGGCGTCATCATGCGCGCCGTGGGCGATCGCATGATCGTGGCGCCGCCGCTGGTGATGACCAGGGCCGAGATCGACGACATGGCGGCGCGGATCTGGGACTGCCTGGATTTGACGCTGGCCGACGTCAAGGCGCGCGGCTGGATGTAGACGCCGGCGTGAACCCGGGGGGCGGCTGCCCCCACGTACGCTGGCTTACGCCCCTGCCCGAATCGACTTAGACTGCTCCGTCCGGTTCTTGAGCAGCTGCGGCGCCAGCGAACCGATGAACATGCCCGCGAACGCCGCCAGCAGGCCGGCCAGCTGTCCCGGGAAAGCCTCGCCCAGCGACGAGATTTGCGGGAAGAACGCGAGCCACACGAGCAAGCCGGCAGCGACCGACAGGATCGCGCCCTGGGTCGTCGCGCGCTTCCAGTACAGGCCCATCACCAGCGGCACGAAGGCGGCCACCAGCGTCACCTGGTAGGCCGACGACACCAGTTCATAGATCGAGGTGCCTTCCATCGCGATCGCATACGCCAGCACCAGGGCGGCGAAGACGACGATGGTCACGCGCATGGCCAGCAGTTGCTGCTTGTCGCTCAGGCCCGGACGCAGGTTTTTCAGGATGTTCTCGGTAAAGCTGGTCGATGGCGCCAGCAGGGTGGCCGAGGACGTGCTCTTGATCGCCGAGAGCAGGGCGCCGAAGAACAGGATCTGCATGATCAATGGCATCTTGGTCATGACAAACGTCGGCAGCAGGCGCTGGTAGTCGTTCTTGGCGAGGTCCAGGGCATTGTCGCCCATGACGACGACGGCCGCGGCGACGATGAACATCGGCACGAAGCCGAACAGGATGTAGCTGGCGCCGCCGATCACGGCGCCGGTGCGCGCGGTCGGGGCATCCTTGGCCGACATCACGCGCTGGAACACGTCCTGCTGCGGGATGCTGCCGAACATTATCGTGATGGCCGCGCCGATGAAGAACGCGATATCGGTGAAGGTCGGTTCCGGCCACAGGCGCCACAAATCGGCCTGCTGCGCCATGTCGAACACGCGCCCGGCGCCGCCGGCCAGGTCGGCCGCGAAGAAGGCGATGATCGACATGCCGAGCACCAGCACGATCATCTGGATGAAGTCGGTCAGCGCGACGGCCAGGAAGCCGCCGACCACCACGTAGATCAGCACGGCGAGCGTCCCGATCACCATGCCGGCCGCCGGCGCCATCGCGCCGTCGGTCAGCACCGAGAACACCAGGCCGAGCGCCGTGATCTGGGCCGCGACCCAGCCCAGGTAGCTGAGGATGATGGCGACCGAGCAGAAGATCTCGATGCCCTTGCCGTAGCGCTCGCGGTAGTAGTCGCCGATGGTCAGCAGGTTCAGTTTGTAGAGCTTGGTGGCGAAGAACAGGCCGACCAGGATCAGGCAGGTGCCGGCCCCGAACGGGTCTTCGATGACGGCGTTCAGGCCGCCCTGCACGAATTTGGCCGGCACGCCCATCACGGTCTCGGCGCCGAACCAGGTGGCGAAGGTCGTCGTGACCACCATGATCAGGGGCAGGCTGCGCCCGGCGACGGCGAAGTCACTGGTATTCTTGATGCGCGTACCGGCCCAAACCCCCAGCGCCAGCGTGCCCAGCAGGTAGAGCACGACACAGGTAATCAAGGTGTAATCCATGGTGGTAGAAGCTCCGGGGGTGAAAATTATCGAGCGGAAAATCGGCGATTATAGCGGCAGAACTTCGCCGCCGGCTGGCGTCCGGGCCGTTTTTCCTTGTGTTTGACTCACTTTGGAAGGAACACTGGCATGCCAACAACATCATGGCACGAAGCTGCCGCCGCACTGGCGATCGACGGCCGCGCTTTCATCGACGGCAAGCGTACCGACGCGCAGAGGGGTGCGCGCTTCGATTGCCTCTCCCCGGTGGACGGACGCACGCTGGCGCAGGTGGCGCGCTGCGATGGCCAGGACGTCGACGCCGCCGTCAAGGCCGCCCGCGCCGCCTTCGAGGACCGGCGCTGGGCCGGCAAGGCGCCCGCCGAACGCAAGAAGATCCTGATCCGCTTCGCCGACCTGATGCTGGCCCACCGTGACGAACTGGCGCTGCTGGAAACCCTCGACATGGGCAAGCCGATCCGCTACAGCCGCAGCGTCGACGTGCCGGCGGCGCAGAACTGCATCCGCTGGTATGGCGAGGCGATCGACAAGATCTACGGCCAGGTCGCTCCCACGGCCGATCACAGCCTGGCCCTGGTCACGCGCGAGCCGGTGGGCGTGGTCGCCGCCATCGTTCCCTGGAACTACCCGATGCTGATGGCGTCCTGGAAGATCGGGCCGGCCCTGGCCGCCGGCAACAGCCTGGTATTGAAGCCGTCGGAAAAATCGCCGCTCTCCGCGCTGCGCCTGGCCGAGCTGGCCCTGGAAGCAGGCGTGCCGGCGGGCGTCTTCAATGTCGTGCCCGGTTTTGGCGACGAGGCGGGGCGCGCGCTCGGCCTGCACATGGATGTCGACTGCATCGCCTTTACCGGTTCCACGCGCACCGGCAAGCAGATCCTGCAAATGGCCGGGCAGTCGAATCTGAAACGCGCCTGGACCGAACTGGGCGGCAAATCGGCGAACATCGTCTGCGCCGATTGTCCCGACCTCGACGCGGCCGTGTCCGCCGCCATCGGCGCGATTTATTTTAACCAGGGAGAAAGCTGCAATGCCCCTTCGCGCCTGTTCGTCGAAGCCTCGATCAAGGAGGCCTTCCTGGACAAGGCGCTCGCCATGATCCCGGACTTCGCGCCCGGCGACCCGCTCGCCGAAGCCACGGTGATGGGTGCGATCGTCGACCCGATCCAGATGAAAACCGTGCTCGGCTATATCGAGGCGGGCAAGGCCGATGGCGCGCGCCTGCTCGCCGGCGGCGCGGCGAGCCGGGTCGAGTCGGGCGGCCTGTACATCGAGCCGACCCTGTTCGACGGCGTCGACGCCGCGATGCGCATCGCGCGCGAGGAAATCTTCGGGCCGGTGCTGTCGGTCCTGTCGTTCACCGATATCGACGAGGCGATACGCCAGGCCAACGCCACCCCCTATGGCCTGGCGGCGGGGGTGTGGACGGCGGACTTGAGCAAGGCGGTCCGCGCCGCGCGCGCGCTGCGGGCCGGCACCGTGCACGTGAACCAGTACGACAACGACGACATCACCGTGCCCTTCGGCGGCTACAAGCAGTCGGGAAACGGCAGGGACAAGTCGCTGCATGCATTCGACAAATACACGGAGCTGAAGACGACCTGGATCCAGGTGGGGTAGACGAACAGAGCGGGACCGCGCCGGCGATACCCGCTCCGGTGTGCAGGGTTTGAAGGTTCAGCCGCTCAAGGCTTGTAGTACTTGATGGTGCTCATCGCCGCGCCGGCGCCGGTGAGCGTGATCTTCGATCCTTCCGGCAGGTAGAAGGTGTTGGCCGAACCGGTGACGGTGACCGTGCCCGGGGTGGCGCTCGGCTTGAAGACGAAGGTATTCGAGGCGCCGCCAGCACCGTCGGCGCGGTCGCGGCCGGCATGGCGGCAGCCGGCGCCGGCGCGGCGGCCGAAGCAGGCACCGGCGCCGAAGGGTCGCCGCCGCTACTGCCACAGGCGGTCAGCAGGGAAGCGATCAGCAGATACGGAAGAGACTTGACATGCTCGGCGACGTGTTCGTGCAGGCCTTCTGCGAGGTCAAGGAGTTGGAATTCGCCACCTTCAGCCGCGTGATCAGCTCGTGGGAGCGCGAGCATTTGATGCTGCTGGTTTGATTCTGTGGCGAGGCCGGCCCGGTCTTGGGCTCAGTATTGCTGCAGCACCGTATAAGCGCCCCCATCCCCCGGTGTCGACTCGACCAGCGCATAGCCGCCCACCTGCCAGAGGATCGGCTCGGCTTCGGGCGGCACGACGGCATTGTTGGCGCGCCGCGCCAGCGTCACATGGGGACGGTAGCTGCGTTCTTCCGGCCGCAAGCCGAGCGCGACGAGCGCAGCGGACAGGTTCGCGTGCAGTGCGAGCAGCGCGGCCGGCTCCTGGTGCGGCTCGAGTACCGCGATGCCGTGGTGCCACAGCCTGGGCGTGCCGATCGAGAGGGTAAACGGCGTGAACGGCACGGCGACACCGGCGCGCAGCGCCGGCACGCGCTCGCTCGGCACTTCGCCCAGGAAGTGCAGGGTCAGGTGCAGCTTGTCGGCGCGGACCGGAGAGGCGCCGCGCGGCCAGTTCCACGCGTCGCGCCGCGCGCGCAGCAGGTGGCGGATCGCGGGATCCGGCCACAGTGCCAGGAACAAACGGGTGGAAGCGCCGCCTGCCATCTTAAAAACAGTGTTCCTGCGCCGGGAAGCTGCCATCCTTGACGGCGCCGACATACGCCCGCACGGCCGCTCCGATGCTCGTTTGCCCTTCCATGAAATTCTTCACGAAGCGCGCCTTGTGGCCCGGGAAGACGCCGAGCATGTCGTGCATGACCAGCACCTGGCCCGAGCAGTCGGGACCGGCGCCGATGCCGATCGTCGGCACCTGCAGCAACTGCGTGGTTTCCTTGCCCAGCGCCGCCGGCACCGCTTCGAGCAGCACGATGGCCGCGCCCGCCGCCTGCAGGGCCAGCGCGTCGTTCTTGAGGCGTTCGGCGCCGGCATCGGTCTTACCCTGCACCTTGAAGCCGCCCAGCTGGTGCACGAATTGCGGGGTCAGGCCGATGTGGGCGCAGACCGGGATGCCACGCTCGGACAGGAAAGCCACGGTCTCGGCCAGCCAGGCGCCGCCTTCGATCTTGACCATCTGGGCGCCGGCGCGCATCAGCGCGGCCGCGCTCTCGAAGGCGGTTTCCTTGGTGGCATAGCTGCCGAAGGGGACGTCGGCCACCAGCAAGGCGTTCTTGTTGCCGCGTGCGACCGAGGCCGTGTGGTAGACCATGTCGGCAACCGTCACCGGCAGGGTCGAGCCATGGCCGGCGCAGACCATGCCGAGCGAGTCGCCCACGAGCAGGATGTCGACGCCGCAACGGTCCATCAGGGAAGCGAAGCTGGCGTCGTAGCAGGTCAGCATGGCGATCCTGGTGCCGGCCGCGCGCATCGCCTGCAGCGCGGGAATCGTGACGGCCTTCGCGACCGGCTTGCCCGGGGCCGGGGTGTCGCCGCCAGTCATTTCCTTTCCCTGCAAATAAGCGCTCATAGTGGTCCTTTTGAAAACAAATGGGTTGACGGCCCCGGTACTTGACCGAGGCGGGCGATGGCCTGGCCGGCCACGCCAGGGAGGTAATCGGCGGCGCGGCCGCGTCCGGGAATGCGCGCGTCCGGTGCCACTTCCAGCAGCGGCGCCAGCACGAAGGCGCGCTCGTGCATGCGCGGATGCGGCACGCTCAAGGCCGGGGTGTCGATGACGGCGTCGCCATACAGCAGCAGGTCGAGGTCGAGCGTGCGCGGGGCGTTGCGGTAGGGCCGTTCGCGCCCGTGCGCCGTTTCGATCGCTTGCAGCAGCTCCAGCAGGGCAGGCGCATCGAGGGTGGTCTCGACCAGGGCCACGGCATTGATGTAATCGTCGCCCGAGGAGTCGATCGGCGCCGTGCGCCACAGGCTGGAAGCGGCCACCAAACGGCAGCCGGGCCGGGTTTCCAGGCGCGCGAGGGCGTCGGCCACGCTGGCGCGTGCATCGCCGAGGTTGGCGCCGATGCCCACCACGGCGATCATTGCTCTTCCACGCCCGCGGTGGTGCCGACGCCGGCGTCGGCCGAGGCGCCCGCGCCTTCGCCGCTGCGGCTGCGCGCGGCGCGGCGCGGGGGACGCTTTTTCTTTTCGCCGGCGACCGGCGCCGGACGGTTCGCCTGCGTCACCAGGCGTTCGCGTTCGCCCGCCTCGGCTTCATAGAAGGCGGTCCACCATTCGCCCAGCTCCATGTCCAGCTCGCCGGACTCGCAGCGCAGCAAGAGGAAGTCGTAGCCGGCGCGGAAGCGCGGGTTTTCCAGCAATTTATAGGGCGCCTTGCCGTTGCGGCGCTCGAAGCGCGGCTGCATGGCCCAGATATCGCGCATGTCGGTGGCGATGCGGCGCTGCAGGGCCAGGTTTTCGGTCTGGGTGTCGAGCACGTCGTCGGCGGCCAGGTGCAAGGCCGGGATCGGCGCTTCGCCGGCGGCGCGGTAGGCGTTCCACTTTTCCAGCACCTGATGCCACAAGAGCGAAGCGAACAGGAAGCCCGGCGACACACCTTTGCCGGCCTTGACGCGCGAATCGGTCGATTCCAGGGCCAGCGTGACGAACTTCATGCCGATCGGCTGTTCCAGCACCACGTCGAGCAGGGGCAGCAGGCCGTGGTGCAGGCCGGCCGAACGCAGCTCTTTCAGGCAGGCCAGGGCGTGGCCCGAGAGCAGCAGCTTGAGCATCTCGTCGAACACGCGCGCGGCCGGCACGTTGTCGATCAGCGGGGCCATGACGGGAATCGGCGCGCGCGTGGTCGGCTCGATGGTGAAGCCGAGCTTGGCGGCGAAGCGCACCACGCGCAGCATGCGCACCGGGTCTTCGCGGTAGCGCGCTTCGGGCATGCCGATGATGCGCAGGGTCTTCCCGCGGATGTCGGCGATGCCGCCGTGGTAGTCCAGCACGGTCTGCGTGGCCGGATCGTAGTACATGGCGTTGATGGTGAAATCGCGCCGTGCCGCGTCTTCGTGCTGGGGACCGAAGTTGTTATCGCGCAGAACGCGGCCGTGTTCGTCCTTCGGGGCGTTGTTGCTGCCGTTGCCGCGGAAAGTCGTCACTTCCAGCAACTCCTGGCCGAACATCACGTGCACGATCTGGAAACGGCGCCCGATGATGAAGGCGCGGCGGAACAGTTTTTTCACCTGCTCGGGCGTGGCGTCGGTGGCGATGTCGAAGTCTTTCGGCTTCACGCCCAGCAGCAGGTCGCGCACGGCGCCGCCGACGACAAAGGCCTTGAAACCGGCTTCCTGCAGGGTTTGCGTCAGGCGGATGGCATTGGGCGACACGAGTTTCAGGTCGATGCCGTGTTCTTCCGCGCCGAGCGCGATGGCTTGGGTAGGGTCGCGCTCGTCTTTCACGCCAAGGATTTTACGAATGAATTTTTTAATCATTGAAGAGATGGAGTAAAGGCCAGCCTTGGCTGCGGGCGTGCATGGCGAGCGCGGCGCTCGGGTTGGTCGCGACCGGGTGGGACACGATCGACAGCAGCGGAATGTCGTTGTGCGAATCGCTGTAGAAATGGCTGCTTTCGAAACTGCCGAATGGGCGGTCCAGGGCAGCGAGCCAGGCATGCATGTGCACCACCTTGCCCGGCCCCGAGGTCGGCGTGCCGGCCAGCTTGCCCGTCAGCTTGCCGGCGCTGTCGACTTCCGGCATGGCCGCGATATGGTGCTCGACGCCGAAGCGCTTGGCGATCGGCGCGGTGATGTAATGGTTGGTGGCGGTGATGATCGCCACCAGGTCGCCGGCGTCCAGGTGGCGCCGCACCAGGTCCAGGGCGGCCGGGCGGATCGCCGGTTCGATCACTTCCTCCATGTACTGCGCGTGCATCGCCGCCAGGTCGCGCCGCGCGAAGCGCGCCAGCGTGCCGAGGGCGAATTCGAGGTATTCGACCGGGTCGAGCGTGCCGGCCTGGTACTGGGCGAAGAAGGCGTCGTTGCGGCGCGCGTACGCGCGCGCGTCGACGGCCCCGATGCGTACCAGGAATTGGCCCCACTCGTAGTCCGAGTCGATCGGCAACAGCGTATGGTCGAGGTCAAACAGGGCGAGCTTGTTCATTATTTAGTTTCCGACTGCGTGGATTCCGACTGCGCGGCATCGGCCGGCGGATGGGCCAACAGCAGGTCGCGCAGCAGCGGCAGCGTGACGGGACGCTGGGTTTCAAGCGAATACTGGTCGAGAGCGTCGAGCATCGTCGCCAGCGAGCGCATGTCGCGCTTGAAATGGGACAGCAGGTAGGGTAACACGCTGGCCGACAGTGTCAGGCCGCGTGCTTCGGCCGCCTGCGTCAAGGCGGCGATTTTCTGGTCGTCCGAGAGCCCGTGAATCAGGTAGATCAGGCCCCACCCCATGCGCGTTCTCAGGTCTTCGCGCACCGGCAGCACGGCCGGCGGCACCGGGCCGGTCGAGACCATGTAGGCGCCATGTTCGCGGATCTGGTTGAAGAGGGCGAAGGCATCGATCTGGGCGTTGGGCGCGAGCCGGTCGCAATCGTCGAGCAGGTACAGGGTGATGTCGGGCGAAAAAACAAAATCGGCGGGCGCGGCATCGGCGGCGATGTAGCGCGAACCGGGGGTGGCGGCCAGGGCTTGCAGCAGGTGGGTCTTGCCGGCGCCGGTATCGCCCCACAGGTAGGCGAAATGCTCGCGCGATGCGCGCTGCGCGAACTGGTGCATCAGGTGCGCCAGTTCGGCATTCTCCCCGACCTGGAAGGTATCGAGGCTGTGCGCCGGCTCGGCGCCTAAGTCGAGCACCAGCTGTTTCATGGCGATCGTGTCATCCCGGTAGTGTCATACGCATCCGCCATTATAGATGCGCTTGCGCCTGTACCGCGGGAAGCGCCGGCGCTAAGTACTCTACCGGAAATAAATGTGAATGCTGGCAAACAGAACCAGATGCGGTGCAAGGCGGCGAGTGCGCCGCAGTGCGAGCACTGCAAGCCGGAGCCAACGCAGCAACGCGCCGGTTCTGACAGCCAAAAACACATTTATTTATGGGCGAGTACTTAGGACCGGCAAGGGGTGCTCCGGATGGCGGAAGGGAGGGCATGTTTTTATTGTTATCTCGGTGAGCGCGGTTGGCAACTTGGGGCCGGGCCGTTTTGTTAGAATAGCGAATTGACTGGAATCAGCGATTGAATCTAGTTTACGCCTTCTATTTTACCGCCTCCGCTGCCAAATACCATGAGCCAACCATCTAATGTTTCTCTCTCCTACCGCGACGCCGGTGTCGACATCGACGCCGGCGACGCCCTGGTCGAAGCAATCAAACCGTTCGCCAAGCGCACCATGCGGGAAGGCGTGCTCGGCGGAATTGGCGGTTTTGGCGGGCTGTTCGAGATCAGCAAGAAGTTCAAGGAGCCGGTGCTCGTTTCCGGTACCGACGGCGTCGGCACCAAGCTGAAACTGGCCTTCGAGCTCAATCGCCACGACACGGTCGGCATCGACCTGGTCGCCATGAGCGTCAACGACATCCTGGTGCAGGGCGCCGAACCGCTGTTCTTCCTCGATTATTTCGCCTGCGGCAAGCTCGACGTGGCCACCGCCACGGCCGTGGTCAAGGGCATCGCCCTGGGCTGCGAACAGTCCGGCTGCGCGCTGCTCGGCGGCGAGACCGCCGAAATGCCGGGCATGTACCCGGACGGCGAATATGACCTGGCCGGCTTTGCCGTCGGCGCGGTCGAAAAATCGCGGATCATCGACGGCAGCAAGATCGCCCCGGGCGACGTGGTGCTGGGCCTGGCCTCGTCGGGCATCCATTCCAACGGTTATTCGCTGGTACGCAAGATCATCGAAGTGGCCAAGCCCGACCTGGAAGCGGACTTCCATGGCCGCAAGCTGTCGGACGTGCTGATGGCGCCGACCCGCCTCTACGTCAAGCCCTTGCTGGCGCTGATGGCGACGATGGAAGTCAAGGGCCTGGTCCACATCACCGGTGGCGGCCTGGTCGAAAACATCCCGCGCGTGCTGCAGGACACGCTGACGGCCGTGCTCGACGCCGGATCGTGGACGATGCCGCCGCTGTTCCAGTGGCTGCAGCAGCACGGCGGCGTGCATGATGCCGAAATGCACCGCGTCTTCAACTGCGGCATCGGCATGACCGTGATCGTCGCGCCGGAGAACGCGGATGCGGCCATGGCCCAGCTGCAGGCGGCCGGCGAGACCGTCTACCGTATCGGCGAGATCCGCACCCGCGAAGCGGGACAGGCGCAGACCGTGGTGGTGTAACGGCCGGCTGCAATCAGGTGCAAGGCGTCCCGCGGGACGCCTTTTTCGATCGTGCGGCGCACATCGATGGCACCCGGCGCCCGCTGTCTCCCAGGCCGCCTTCAGCCGGGCCGCATCCCTGACCTGCTCGCCGGCATCGAACTGTCACCATGGCAACGATCAGCCAGGGTCCGGATGCAGCACCTTGGCCACCCGCGCACCGCGCAGGCGGAAGGCATCGGGCATGCGCGATCCCAGCAGCGGGCGCAGGTACAGGCGGAAGGCGTCCGTCACGTCGGTGCCGCTTTCGCTGATGAATTCGTCTTCCATGGTGCGCGTCTTGCCGGCCACCTGGTCGAGCGGCAGCAGCGCGTAGTCGACCGAATAAAAGCCGGTGCGCCGGATTACCACCGAGCCGTCGGCGTCTCCCCACATCGCGAACTGCACCGCCTTTTCGCCCACCTCGCGCGCCTCGCGCTGGTCGACGTCCGACACGCAGCCGATGAAGGAGCGCTGCAGGTAGCCGAAGGTGTCGCCGCGCACGCGCTTGATGCCGAGCCTGGCCTTGATTTCCTCGCACAGCAAATCGGCCAGCGCGCCGGTGCCCGACAGCTGCACGTTGCCGTGCGCATCTTTTTCGATCTCTTTCGCCAGCAGCGTCACGATCGGCTCGCCCGCGGCATCGTGCACGCCTTCGGAGACGGCGATCACGCAGCGTCCGTAACGCGCGTAGGCCGCCTTCACGTCGGCCAGGAAACGCTCGAGCTCGAACACGCGCTCGGGCAGGTAGATCAGGTGCGGGCCGTCGTCCGGAAATTTTTTACCCAGGCTCGACGCGGCGGTGAGGAAGCCCGCGTGGCGGCCCATCACGACGCCGACATACACGCCGGGCAAGGCGGCGTTGTCGAGGTTGGCCCCGGCGAAAGCCTGGGCCACGAACCGGGCCGCCGAGGGAAAGCCGGGCGTGTGGTCGTTGCCGACCAGGTCGTTGTCGATGGTTTTCGGGATGTGGATGCAGCGCAGCGGATAGCCGGCGGCGCGCGCTTCCTGGCTGACGATGCGCACCGTGTCGGCCGAGTCGTTGCCGCCGATGTAGAAGAAATGTTCGATCTCGTGCGCGCGCAGGACGTCGAAGATGCGCTGGCAATAGGCCATGTCCGGCTTGTCGCGGGTCGATCCCAGGGCCGAGGAGGGCGTGGCGGCCACCAGTTCGAGGTTGTGGCTGGTTTCCTGGGTCAGGTCGAGGAAGTCCTCGTCGACGATGCCGCGCACGCCATGCAGGGCGCCGTAGATGCGGGTGACGTTCTGGAAGCGGCGCGCCTCGAGCGCGACGCCGACCATCGACTGGTTGATGACGGCGGTCGGGCCGCCTCCTTGTGCAACGAGGATTTTGCCGGACGACATTAGAACCTCCTTCACGCATGGTTCTTCAGCATAGCATCGGCATCCGGGCGCGGCCATGCGTGGCGGATTTTCGTCCCGCGCCGGAGGCGGGCGTCGCGCTTTTGCTACTCCGGCGCCCGGATATAGTCCACCAGCGCATCGCTGGCGCGCGCCGGCGGCGCCGTCAGCAGGCTGGCGACCAGCACCGCCAGCATTCCCGCCGGGACGCCGAAGATACCGGCCGACATCGGCGCGATGTCGAACCAGGCGGCGTCCATCCGCCCGCCCAGCATCGGATGCACGCGGATCATGTAGTACAGGCAGACCAGGAAGCCCGCCACCATGCCGGCGATCGCGCCCACGTGGTTGGCGCGCTTCCAGAACACGCCCAGCACCAGCGGCGGAAACAGGGTCGAGGCCGCCAGCGAAAAGGCCGCCCCCACCAGCGACAGGATGTCGGCCGGCTTTTGCGAGGCGGCATAGGCGGCGATGAAGGCCACGGCCAGCAGCAGCAGCTTGGAAATCGTCACCCGTTTCTGGGTCGAGGCGCCAGGGTCGATGATCTTGTAATAGACGTCGTGCGAAAGCGCATTCGAGATCGCCAGCAGCAGGCCGTCGGCGGTGGACAGGGCCGCCGCCAGGCCGCCGGCCGCCACCAGTCCCGAAATCACATACGGCAGGCCGCCGATCTCGGGCGTGGCCAGCACCAGCACGTCGCCGTCGATGGCGATCTCGGCCAGCTGCACCAGGCCGTCGCCATTGATGTCGACCACCTGGATGAGCGGATTGACCTTGTCGATATTGGCCCAGTAGGAAATCCAGGTCGGCAGCGAAGAAAAATCGCTGCCGACCAGGCTCGTGTAGATGTCGTACTTGGCCAGCACCGCCAGCGCCGGAATGCTCAGGTAAATCAGGAGGATGAAGAACAGGGTCCAGAATACCGACACGCGGGTGTCGTGCACCGAGGGCGTGGTGTAGGAGCGCATCAGGATGTGGGGCAGGGCGGCGGTGCCGAACATCAGGCAAAAGACGAGCGCGAGGAAATTGTTGCGGCGCGCATTCGATTCCGCTTCCGAAGCGCCCGGGAAGGGCGTGGCATGCGGCTGCGGCGGCGCGGCCCGCGCCAGCAGGCGTGCGCGCTGCTCGCGCCAGAGCGTCTCGGCATCGTCCGCCGTCTTCGGATACGCCGCCAGCGCGCGCTCGGCGCTGCGCACGTCGGTCAGCGAGACGTTGCGCAGGCGCGCCGTGTCGAGGCGGCGCTGGGCTTGCAGCTTGCCCTGTTCCCAGGAGGCGGGCAGGGCGGCCAGGCGCGCGCCATAGGCATCGGCCTCCTTGCGGAAGGTGGCGCGCACCTCGTGCTCGCGCGGGTCCGCGGCCAGCTGCGCTTCGCGCTTGGCCAGTTTCGGCAGCACCGAGCCGTAGGCCACTTGCGGCACCGGATTGTCGGCATGCTTGGCCGACAGCCACATGGTCGGCAGCAGGAAGGCGACCAGGATGATGATGTACTGCGCCACTTGCGTCCAGGTGATACCGCGCATGCCGCCGAGGAAAGAGCAAACCAGGATGCTGGCCAGCCCGAGGAAAATCCCGACCGAGAAATCGACGCCGGTAAACCGCGACGCAATCAGGCCGACGGCATAGATTTGCGCGACCACGTAGACGAACGAGACGATGATGGTCGCGCCCACGGCCAGCGCCCGCACCAGGCCGCCGCGCCCGCCCGCACCGCCGCCATAGCGCACGGCCAGGTAATCGGGAATCGTGTACTGGGCAAACTTGCGCAGGTAAGGCGCGATCAGGAGCGCGACCAGGCAATAGCCGCCGGTCCAGCCCATGATGTAGGCGAGGGCGTCGAAGCCGGACAAATACAGGCCGCCGGCCAGGCTGATGAAGCTGGCCGCCGAGATCCAGTCGGCGGCGGTGGCCATGCCGTTGAACAGGGCCGGCACGCGCCGCCCCGCCACGTAATATTCGGTCACGTTCGAGGTGCGGCTGACCACGCCGATGGTGGCGTACAGCACGATCGTGGCGAACATGAACAGGTGCCCGATCCAGAGGCGCGGCATGCCTTCGATTTCCAGGATCGTCAGGGCCAGGAGAAAACCGGCAAAGCACACGCAGAACCAGGCGTAGTAGCCGGACAGGCGCCGGAAATAGCGCTTCTGGCCGCTCACGTGGCGTCTTTCAAGGCGCGCGCATGGGCGCGGTCGAAGCGGCGCATGCACCAGGCATAGACGCCGATGATGGCCAGGCAGACCAGTGCCGCGCCCTGCGCCGCCATGTAGAACGACAACGGCCAGCCGAATACGGTGATGCCGGCCAGTTCGCGCGCGAAGTACACGGTGCAAAACCCGGTTGCCAGCCACAGCGCCAGCAGCAGGAAGGTCAGGCGGCGCGTGCGGTGCCAGTGCACGGCGCGGGCGGCGACCAGGCGGCGCTGGCGCTCCAGGTCGCGCTCGGGCGTCGATTCGGGCGAAGATACGGATTCAGCTGGCATCGATGGTGTCGTTGACGGGTGGCGGGAAGGTCAGCCGGAACAGGCTGCCCGGGAATCTGGCCGAATGGCTGCGCGGATTATTGAAAATATCGACTTCGGCGCCGTGCTGCTGCGCGATCTCGCGCACGATCGCCAATCCCAGGCCGCTGCCGCTCGCGTTCGAGCCGAGGATACGGTAAAAGCGCTCGAACACGTGGGCGCGTTCGCTCGGCGCGATGCCCGGTCCGGTATCTTCGACTTCGAGCAGCGCGGCATCGCCGTCGCGCCGTACGCGCACCGTGACGCTGCCGCCGGCCGGGGTGTAGCGCAGCGCATTGTCGACCAGGTTCGACAGCAGTTCGCGCAGCATCAGGGGGTCGGCGGCGATCTTCACGTCCTCGTCCTGGGCCTCGTAGCCGAGGTCGATGCGCTGGGCAAACGAGGCTTGCACCCAGTCCTGCACCACGCCACGGGCCACGGCGGCCAGGTCGACTTCCTCGAAGGCCAAGCCCGCATGCGGCTGGTTTTCCGCGCGCGCCAGGGCCAGCAGCTGGTTCACCAGGCGCGTCGCCGATTCCGAACTTTTTGCCAATTGTTCGAGCGAACGATGGATTTCGTCCGGGTCGACCTGGCGCAGGGCCAGTTCGGACTGCATGCGCATGCCGGCCAGCGGCGTCTTCATCTGGTGCGCGGCGTCGGCGATGAAGCGCTTTTGCATGTCGATGGTCTGGGCCAGGCGGCCGAGCATGTCGTTGAGCGAGCCGACCAGGGGCGAGATTTCCTCGGGCACCTGGCGCGAATCGATGGGGGAGAGGTCGTCGGAGGGACGGGCGCGAATGCGTTCCTGGAGTTCGGCCAGCGGCGACAGGCCGCGCGAGAGGGCGAACCAGACCAGCGCCAGGATGATCGGCAGGATGATGAACTGGGGCAGGATCACGCCCTTGATGATCTCGTTGGCGAGCAGCGCCCGCTTCTCGAGCGTTTCGGCCACCTGCACCAGCGCCTTGCGCGCGAAGGCGGGCGAGCTGCTGTCGGGCGGCGATAGCGGGTCGAGGTTGATGTACAGGTAAGCCACGCGCAAGGGGGTGCCGTGCAGGACGGCATTGCGGAAGTGCACGGCCCCATCCTTGTCCCCGTCGTCCTCGCGCGGGCGCGGCAGTTCGCGGTCGCCGTCGACGTGGCGTCCGGCGGCGTCGACCACCTGGAAATACACGCTGTCGATGTCGTCGGCGCGCAGGATGTCGCGCGCGCTGCGGGGCAGGCGGAAATCGATGACGCCGTCCACTTCGCGCATCTGCTGGGCCAGGACCGTGACCCGGTCTTCGAGCGCATGATCGAAAGGCTGGTTGGCGATCGATTTCGCGACCAGATAGGTGATCGCGATGCTCATCGGCCACAGCAGCAGCAGCGGGGCGAGCATCCAGTCGAGGATCTCGCCGAACAGCGAATGCTGGATGTTTTCTTCGGGCTCGGGGTTGGGCGGGACGTAGAGCGGCTCGGGCAGCCCGGTATCGGGCTCGATCAGGCCCGCATCGCGTTCGTTCACTTCTGGTCGACGGCTTGCTCGGCGCCGGCGCGCGCGGCGTCGGAATACTTTTCCAGGCAATAGCCCAGGCCGCGCACGGTAGCGATACGCACGCCGCCGAGCTCGATCTTCTTGCGCAGCCGGTGCACGTAGACCTCGATGGCGTTGTTCGAAACTTCTTCTCCCCATTCGCACAGATGATCGACCAGCTGTTCCTTCGACACCAGTCGCCCGGTGCGCGCCAGCAAGATTTCCAGCAAGCCCAGCTCGCGCGCCGACAAATCGAGCATCTGGTCGTTGATGTAGGCGCTGCGCCCGACCTGGTCGTAGACCAGCGGGCCATGGCGGATGACGGTCGGGCCGCCGCCGGCGCCGCGCCGGGTCAGGGCACGCACGCGCGCCTCCAGCTCGGACAGGGCGAAGGGCTTGGCCATGTAGTCGTCCGCCCCGAGGTCGAGCCCCTCGACGCGCTGCTCCACGGAGTCGGCCGCGGTGAGGATGAGCACCGGCAGCAGGGAGGCGCGCGCGCGCAGGCGGCGCAGCACTTCCAGCCCGGACATCTTCGGCAAGCCCAGGTCGAGGATCAGGAGGTCGAACTCCTGGGTGGACAGGGCCGTGTCGGCATCCTGTCCGTTGCGCACGTCGTCGATCGCGTAGCCGGACTGGCGCAGGGAACGCGTCAGTCCGTCCGCGAGTACGCTATCATCTTCAGCAAGCAGAATTCGCATAAGATCACCCTGTTATCAATTAGACTTTCTGGCCGCCCCCATTGTGTTTGATTTGGCGCAACAATGCGAGCCTTCTTCAACAGTCAGGCAAATTTGCGCTTGCCAAAACCACTGGATTTTTATACAGTAGTGGATATTGAAAAGCGTGAGGGTGCCCACACCTTGGTACCTCCAAGACTGAGAGAAAATTATGGACGACAAAAAAGTAGTACACAACGCTGCTGAAAAAGGCAAGGCTCTTGCCGCCGCCCTCGCGCAAATCGAAAAGCAGTTCGGCAAGGGTTCGGTCATGCGCATGGATGCGAACACGCCCGTCGAGGAAGTGCAGACCGTCTCCACCGGCTCGCTGGGCCTGGATATCGCACTGGGCGTCGGTGGCTTGCCGCGCGGCCGCATCGTGGAAATCTACGGTCCGGAATCGTCGGGCAAGACCACGCTGACGCTGCAGACCATCGCGCAAATGCAAAAGATCGGCGGTACCTGCGCCTTTATCGACGCCGAGCATGCGCTCGACGTCGGGTATGCGCAAAAGCTGGGCATCAAGCTCGACGAGCTGCTGATCTCCCAGCCGGACACCGGCGAGCAGGCGCTCGAAATCACGGACGCGCTCGTGCGCTCGGGTTCGGTCGATCTCGTGGTCATCGACTCCGTGGCGGCCCTCACGCCGCGCGCCGAGATCGAAGGCGACATGGGCGATTCGCTGCCAGGCCTGCAGGCACGCCTGATGTCGCAGGCATTGCGCAAGCTGACCGCTTCGATCAACCGCACCAACACGCTCGTCATCTTCATCAACCAGATCCGCATGAAGATCGGCGTGATGTTCGGCAGCCCTGAAACGACGACCGGCGGTAACGCACTGAAGTTCTACGCCTCCGTGCGCCTGGACATCCGCCGTACCGGTTCGATCAAGTCGGGCGACGAGGTGATCGGTAACGAAACCAAGGTCAAGGTCGTCAAGAACAAGATCGCGCCACCGTTCCGCGAAGCGCACTTCGACATTCTGTATGGGGAAGGCACCTCGCGCGAAGGCGAAATCCTCGATCTTGGTGCCGACAACAAGATCGTGGAGAAGTCCGGTTCCTGGTACAGCTATAACGGCGAACGCATCGGCCAGGGCAAGGACAACGCTCGTCAGTTCCTGAAAGACCGCCCGGCACTGGCGCGCGAAATCGAAAACAAGGTGCGTGCAACCCTCGGCGTGCGCGAACTGCCACCACCGGTCGGCGGCGATGCGGAAGACAAGGCGCCGAAGCTGAAGGCTGTTTCGGAATAATCGGATGGAGACCGGCCAAGGTCTCCTCCGATGCACTGTACCGCCATGCGTGCACCTGTATTGAGTTTGAAAGGCCGGGCCCTGCGCTTCCTCTCCATGCGGGAGCACAGCCGGCTCGAGCTCAAACGCAAGCTGGCGCGCCATGCCGAGGAGGGCGACGACATCGACGCGCTCCTCGATTTCCTCGAAAAAAATAACTGGTTGTCGCAGGAGCGCTTTGCCGAATCGCTGATCCATCGCAAGGCTGGCCGCTATGGCAACAGCCGCGTCGTTGCCGAGCTGCAGAGCCACGGCGTCAGCGGCGAGGCACTGGCCGAACTGAAGTCCGGCCTGGCCGATAGCGAGCATGCACGCGCGGTCGAAGTCTGGCAGCGCAAGTTCGGCACCGTCGCCCGGGACGCGGCCGAGCGCAGCAAGCAAATGCGCTTCCTCATGGCGCGCGGCTTTTCCAGCGCCGCCGTGCGCGCTGCACTCAAGGGCGCACCCGAGGACGACGAGGATGGTTAAACCCGCCTCGCCGGCAGCGCTACGCAGTCTCCATACCGATGACCCAGGCGCCAGCGTGGAGCGCCATCCGGCGATATGCGTCCGCATATTCCTCAACCCGGATGGCGCTACACGCTGGCGCTTGTCGTTGTATGCGCGCTTACCTGCCGCAGGTCGACGGAGGATGAGGCGGCAGGAAAGGCCGGTCACGACCCCGGTGCGCCGTCCGTGCCCGGCGTCGCGCACGAATAAAGGCAAGCTGGCCATCTTTCCCTCCTGCCGGGTCCGGCGCCCTCCATGTTGCAGTGCAACCGCCTCCCGCGTGTGCTAAACTTTCACGGTTTAAGCAGCGCCGCATGAGCGGTTGTTGCCGCAGAAGCTGCGGTAACGTGCATCAGCACACCGGCTGCCCCATTGATCGCCGCTTCAGCGGCACCCGTTTTCTATGCCTCTGTCCTCTCCCGCTTCGCGCTCGCTCCGGCACACGCGCGCCATTACCGTCGAAGCCTATGCGCGCGACGATGGCCTGTGGGATCTTGACGCGCGTATCCGCGACATCAAGGCACGCGACATCGAACTGGCCTCCGGCAACCGCCCGGCGGGCAGCGCCGTGCACGACCTGAGCCTGCGCATCACCATCAATACGGATCTCGAGATCGTCGATGCCGAAGCTTCGTCCGACGCGGTGCCGTATCCCGGCTATTGCGACGTGATCGGGCCGGCCTACAAGAAATTGATCGGGCTATCGCTCGCCAAGCATTTCCGGCTGCACCTGAAAGACCGCCTTTCGGGCGTGCTCGGCTGCACCCACCTGACCGAACTGGCGCAGGTCTTGCCCACCGCGGCAATCCAGGCCTTCGCCGACGATGCATTCGAGCTGCGCAATGCCGCCCCCGCGGGCGACGCTGTGCGTCCGTATGAAATCGACCGCTGCCACGCACTGCGCGCTGACGGTCCCGCTGTGGCAAAGTACTACCCGCGCTGGGTAATCAAGGCCGTACAGGGGACCGAGGTCGAAGTACCTTAACAAACCATCCAAATCAGTCATAGAAGAAGGGAAGCCAGCATGAAAATCCATGAGTATCAGGGCAAAGAAATCCTCCGAAAGTTCGGAGTGACGGTTCCGCGCGGCATTCCGTGCATGTCGGTCGACGAGGCCGTCAAGGCAGCTGAACAGCTGGGCGGCCCGGTCTGGGTGGTCAAGGCCCAGATCCATGCTGGCGGCCGTGGCAAAGGCGGCGGCGTGAAAGTCGCCAAGTCGCTCGAACAAGTGCGCGAGTACGCGCAGCAAATCATGGGCATGCAGCTCGTCACGCACCAGACCGGCCCGGAAGGCCAGAAAGTGCGTCGCCTGCTGGTCGAAGAAGGCGCCGACATCAAGAAAGAACTGTACGTCTCGATGGTCACCGACCGCATCTCGCAGCGCGTCGTGCTGATGGCCTCGTCGGAAGGCGGCATGGACATCGAGGAAGTCGCGCACAGCAACCCGGAAAAAATCCACTCGATCGCCATCGATCCTTCGGTCGGCCTGACCGACGCCGACGCCGACGACATCGCGACCAAGATCGGCGTGCCTGCCGAATCGCTGGCCGATGCCCGCACCCAGCTCAAGGGCCTGTACCAAGCCTACTGGGAAACCGACGCCTCGCTGGCTGAAATCAACCCGCTGATCCTGACCGGTTCGGGCAAGGTCATTGCCCTCGACGCGAAGTTCAACTTCGACTCGAATGCGCTGTTCCGCCAGCCGGAAATCGTCGCCTACCGCGACCTGGACGAAGAAGATCCAGCCGAAGTCGAAGCATCGAAGTTCGACCTGGCGTACATCTCGCTCGACGGCAACATCGGCTGCCTGGTGAACGGTGCCGGCCTGGCCATGGCCACCATGGACACCATCAAGCTGTTCGGCGGCGAGCCGGCCAACTTCCTGGACGTGGGCGGCGGTGCGACGGCTGAGAAAGTCACCGAAGCATTCAAGATCATGCTCAAGAATCCTGGCTTGAAGGCCATCCTGGTTAACATCTTCGGCGGCATCATGCGTTGCGACGTCATCGCCGAGGGCGTGATCACCGCATCGAAAGCTGTCTCGCTGCAGGTGCCGCTGGTGGTGCGCATGAAGGGCACCAACGAAGACCTGGGCAAGAAGATGCTGGCCGACTCCGGTCTGCCGATCATCGCCGCCGATACGATGGAAGATGCAGCCAAGGCCGTCGTCGCCGCTGCTGCTGGTAACGCCTAATTCGAAGGAATAAACAAATGTCGATCCTGATCAACAAAGATACAAAAGTCATCACCCAGGGGATCACCGGCAAGACCGGTCAGTTCCATACCCGCATGTGCCGCGACTACGCGAACGGCAAAGAGGCGTTCGTCGCCGGCGTAAACCCGAAGAAGGCCGGTGAAGATTTCGAAGGCATCCCGATCTACGCCAATGTGTCGGAAGCCAAGGCCGCCACCGGCGCCACCGTGTCGGTCATCTACGTGCCGCCTGCCGGCGCCGCCGCCGCCATCTGGGAAGCCGTCGAAGCCGAGCTGGACCTGGCCATCTGCATTACCGAAGGCATTCCCGTGCGCGACATGATGGCGCTCAAGGACCGCATGGCCAAGGCTGGTTCGAAGACCCTGCTGCTGGGTCCTAACTGCCCAGGCCTGATCACCCCGGACGAAATCAAGATCGGCATCATGCCCGGCCATATCCACCGCAAGGGCCGCATCGGCGTCGTCTCGCGTTCGGGCACCCTGACCTATGAAGCAGTCGGCCAGCTGACCGCCTTGGGCCTGGGCCAGTCGTCGGCAGTCGGCATCGGCGGCGACCCGATCAACGGCTTGAAGCACATCGACATCATGAAGATGTTTAACGACGATCCCGATACCGACGCGGTCATCATGATCGGCGAAATCGGCGGTCCGGACGAAGCCAATGCGGCCTACTGGATCAAGGACAACATGAAGAAGCCGGTCGTCTGCTTCATCGCCGGTGTCACCGCGCCTCCAGGCAAGCGCATGGGCCACGCCGGCGCGCTGATCTCGGGCGGCGCCGATACCGCGCAAGCGAAGCTGGATATCATGGAAGAGTGCGGCATCAAGGCCACCAAGAACCCTTCGGAAATGGCACGCCTGCTGAAGGCCATGCTGTAATATCGTCTGGTCCTTGTTCTGAAATGAAGGAGCCTGCGGGCTCCTTTTTTACCGTCAAAAATTCTTTCATCCGGGACAGAAAACGCGTGGTGGATGACAAAATTTGTCATGTCCGCGCCGCCTTGGACAGTTTTCGTCGCTTTTCTTGCTCGCCTATTAACGATTTCAGGGCCAAATGGCCTGGCACGGCGCTTGCAATAAAGCACGTGTGGCACGAAGCACTGCTGAACATACAACCCAACATACTACCCCTGGAGATCCACCATGAAATCGATGAAAATTGTCAAGAAAGCACAAGCCGGCTTCACCCTGATCGAACTGATGATCGTCGTTGCCATCATCGGCATCCTGGCTGCTGTCGCCATCCCTAACTACCAGAACTACACCGCCAAATCGAAGTTCGGCGCGGCACTGTCGGAAGTGTCGGCAGGTAAAGTAGGCTTCGATGCCAAGCTGAACGACGGTGAAGCCATCGAAGCACCGAAAGATGCCGGCCTGTCGGAAGCGGCGACCGCCAACTGCACCTTCGGCTCTACCGCCTCCACCCTGACGTGCGACATCATCGCCGGCCCAAGCTCGGTGGCGACGAAGAAGATCACCCTGACGCGTGACGACGCCGGCAACTGGAAATGCACCGCACCGGAAGTCGAGCAGAAACTGATCGGCGCGACGGGCGTCTGCCAAGGCAAGGCATAATTTTTCCCGATGTAGAAAAAACCCCGCTTCGGCGGGGTTTTTGTTTTTGGCTGAGGTAGCGCAATCGCGCCCTGGCGGCCACGGTTATCGTTCCGGTCTGCGCAATCTCACCGGAGGATCATTATGTTATGCAGGAAATTTCTCAATAACGGGCAAGCCGGTTTCACCCTGGTCGAATTGATGATCGTCGTCGCCATCGTCGGGATCCTGGCAACGGTCGCCCTCCCCGCTTACCAGGATTACATGGCGAAATCGAAGTTCGGCGTTGCTTTGACTGAGGTGTCGGCAGGCAAAGTCGGTATCGACACCAAATTAATCGACGGCGAGACCGTCACCAAGCCGGAAGAGGTCGGGTTGGCTGCGGCCGACAAGCCGACCGCCAACTGCAAGTTCGGCGCCAACGCCGGTCCGGACGCCACCAGCCTCACCTGCGAGATCATGGCGGGTCCGGCCAGCGTCAAGGGCCGGACCATCACGCTCACCCGCGACAAGGACAGCGGCGCCTGGCGTTGCAGCGCCGCCAGCGTCCCGCAAAAGCTGATCGGGCCCGAGGCCGTCTGCAAGGGAACATGACCAGGCAATCAGTTCGGCAACATCGACCGGCAAGCCCGCGCCAGGGCGGGCCGTGCTGGAGGCCGGCCGGTCGTGCCGGATCAGCGCTTCACATGCTGGTCGAGCCAATCGATCACCGTGCGGTGCCACAATAACGAGTTCGCCGGTTTCAAGACCCAGTGGTTTTCGTCCGGGAAGACCAGCAACTTGCTGTCGATGCCGCGCCGCTGCAGCGCGGTGAAGGTCGACAGGGCCTGCGCCGTCGGAATCCGGAAGTCGAGCTCGCCCTGGATCACCAGCATCGGCGTTTTCCACTGGTTCACATGGTGTACCGGGTTGAAGCGCTCGTGCTGCTGGGGCACGGCAAAATAGGGGCCGCCGCTTTCCCAATCCGTGAACCATTGTTCCTCGGTCGAATAGGCCATGCCGCGTGTATCGAACACGCCGGCATGGTTGACCAAGCATTTGAAACCATCGGGCCAGTTACCCGCGATCCAGTTCACCATGTAGCCGCCGTAGGAGGCGCCCAAGGCGCAGCTGCGCCCGCGGTCGAGCCACGGGTATTTCTTCACCGCCGCTTCCAGGCCCTTCTGCAGGTCGACCAGCGGGGCGCCGCCCCAGTCGCCGCTGATGGAATCGGTGAACTTCTGGCCGTAGCCGGTCGAGCCATGGAAATCGATGAACACGGTCGCATAGCCCGCGCCCGCGTACACCTGGGGATTCCAGCGGTAGCTCCAGGCATTGCCGAAACTGCCCTGGGGGCCGCCATGGACCAGGAAGGCGATCGGGTATCTTGCGCCCGGCGTCGCATTCCACGGCTGCATCACGTAACCGTAGACGGTGTCGCCCTTGGCGCCCTTGAACGAAAACTGCTCGAATTGGCCGAAGCGCACGTCGGCCAGCTTGTCGGCATTGTGACTGGTCAGCTGGCGCGGCGTGGCGCCCTGCAGCGCCGTCGTATACAGCTGGGCCGGCGAATTCAGGCTGGCATGGGTATAGGCGATGGTGTCGCGCCGCATGTCGAAGGCGCCGATCGCGCCTTGCCCGGTCAGCGGCGCGACCTTGCCGCTGGCGACATCGATCGCGAACAGGCGATGCTGGCCGACGTCCTCGGCATCGACGACGAGCGTCTTGCCGTCGGCGCTCCACTGCAGGGCGCCGGCGGAGCGGTCCCAGTGTGCCGCCAGCTTGCGCTTCTTGCCGCTGGCGACATCCATCAGCATGATCTGGTAGCGGTCGGCCTCGAAGCCGGGGCGGGCCATCGCTAGGTAGGCGAGGGTGCGGCCATCGGGCGCGAACACGCCCTTCGTGTCCCAGGCCGGATTGTCAGGCGTCAGGTTGCGCGGCGCCGCGCCGCCGGCAGCGGGCACGCTGTACAAGTCGAAATTGGTCGACCAGGCCTCGGTCTTGCCCGCGATGCGCGCCGAAAAGACGACTGTCTTGCCGTCCGGGCTGAAACGGTATTCCTCGCGGTCG
Source organism: Massilia jejuensis (assembly GCF_042656795.1). Lineage (NCBI taxonomy): Bacteria > Pseudomonadati > Pseudomonadota > Betaproteobacteria > Burkholderiales > Oxalobacteraceae > Massilia > Massilia jejuensis. The sequence continues at coordinate 67,573 of NZ_JBHSMS010000004.1, forward strand.
CCGAAGGGTTTCGAGGGCACGTCGCCGTCGAGCGATCCGGACAGGCTGACCGGCGCCCCGGCGCGGCCATTCGCTTCCAGCGGCGCCGAGAACAGCACGGCATTGCGGCCGTCGCGCCAGGCATCCCAGTGGCGCACGAACAGGCGGTCGTAGACGCGCCCACTTGCCTTGTTCTTGGCTTGCGCATCCATGCGCTCCCTGGTGCAGGCCAGGTCCGCGCAGTCGCGGAACACGGCCACGCTGAATGCGATGCGCTCGCCCGTCGGCGAGAGGCGGAAATTGTCGACATCGAGCGGCAGGTTCGTCACCTGCACCGGCTCGCCGCCGCCGGCCGCCTGGCGCCAGACCTGGGAGCTGCCCGAGCGGCTGGACAGGAAGTACACGGCATCGCCCGAGGGCGACCATTCCGGATCGGTGCTGCTGCTGTCGTGGGTCGTCAACATCGTCGGCGCCGCGGCGGCGCCGTGCAGGCCGGCGATCCACAGGCTGGTATGACCCTTGTTCTTGGCCAGATCGGTACGGCGCACGGTATAGACGACGCGGCTGGCGTCCGGCGACACGGCCGGGCTGCCGACGCGTTCCAGGTTGACCAGGTCTTCCACGGTGAAGCCGCGCGGCGCGGCGATGGCGCTGGAGGCGGCGACGGCCGCGCCCAGCATCAACAAACGTAATTTCATTAAGTCCTCTTGAGGCGTGTCTCGGATAATGTGTCTGCCCGGCTATGCCGTGCAATCCAGCAATTTAACACGGCCTGCGGCGGCGATTGTTCCCGTCACGGACGGCTGCACTTGCATCAGCAGGTGACACCCCTCCAATTGAGGAGTAGAGTCGATGGTGCACTGCACCATCCGGCGCCCGTGCCGGACCCCGACCGTTCACCAGGAGAACAGCATGACTTCAATACTGACCGTCACCCCGAGCCCGGCCTTGTCTGGCGATACAGCGCCCCCCTTGTTCGATACCTGGTCCAGGGTTGCCGGCTTGTACCGGGACGCCACGCAAGCCAGCACGCAACAAATGATGTTGAGTTCGGCACGGATCATCCAGGAACATACGCTGCGCGCCTTCATCTCCGCCGCGCAGGCTTGCGCCGACGCGCTCGCGAAGAACGCCATGGCCGTGCAACAGCAGGCGCTGGAGCGCTACATCGATGCGAACGGAAAGGCAGCCGGAATGATGAGCACGGCCTTTGCCCAGGCCTGGATACGGAGTTTGCAGCCTGCGAAATAAGGGCGACCGGGCGCCTGCTTCCCTGCCACGGCGCGCCGCCTGCGGTAGACGGGCGGCGCCGCCTGCATTTTCCTCCTGCGCGCCGCCGGTGTGAAGTCCTCGCCTGCGTGCGCGGCGCCTAGCGCGCCGCCGTCCAATCCCCGCTTTTGCCCCCATGCTTTTCCAGCACCCGTACATCCGTCATCACCATCCCGCGGTCGACCGCCTTGCACATGTCGTAAATCGTCAGGAGTCCGATCTGCACGGCGGTCAGCGCTTCCATCTCGACCCCGGTCTTGCCGTATAACTCGACTTGCGCGCGGCAGTGGACACTGCTGGCGGCGGCGTCGACGTCGAAATCGACGGCCACGCGCGTCAGGGCCAGCGGGTGGCACAGGGGAATCAGGTCGCTGGTGCGCTTGGCGGCCATGATGGCGGCAATCCGGGCGATGCCGAGCACGTCGCCCTTCTTGGCATTGCCCGATTGGATGAGCTGCAAGGTTTCCGGTTTCATGCGGATGGTGCCGGCGGCCACCGCCACGCGGTGGGTCTCGTTCTTGGCGCCGACGTCGACCATGTGGGCCTGGCCGGTGGCGTCGAAATGGGTCAGCCGGTCGGTGCCTGGCGTCGGATCGGGATGGGTCATGGTGGTGTCGGTATGCTCGGGTAAGAAAGTGTTTCAGGGTGCGGCAGGCTGCCAGCGGATGGGGTTATCATAGCATCGTGAACTTGACCATCCATTCCGCGCTGCCGCCTGTCTCGCCCCGCTGGCGCCGTGCGCTGGCCGCCCTGTTCGTGTCGGCCGCGGCCGCGTCCATCCCGGTCGCGGCGCAGCCGTCGAGCAGCTTGCCGAATACGTCGCGCCTGCCGACGCTGGGCGACGCTGCGCGCGGGGATTTGTCGCCCGTCGTCGAGCGCAAGCTCGGCGAGGAAATCATGCGCGAGATCCGGCGCGACCGCGATTACCTCGACGACGATGCGATCGGCGAATACCTGAACAATTTCGGCGGCGCCCTGGTCGACGCGGTGCCCGGCACGCGCGGCGAGACCAATGCCGACTTCACCTTCTTCCCGCTGCGCGACGCCGCCGTCAACGCCTTCGCGCTGCCGGGCGGCTTCATCGGCATTCATTCCGGCCTGCTGCTGGCGGCCCAGACCGAATCCGAACTGGCCTCGGTCGTCTCGCACGAGATCGGCCACGTGTCGCAGCGCCACATCGCGCGCATGCTCGGCCAGCAACGCCAGGACGTGCTGCTGCCGCTGGCGGCGATGATCCTCGCGGCGCTGGCGGCGAAGGCCAGTCCGGATGCGGCGATGGGCGTGCTGATGGGCGGGCAGGGCCTGGCCGTGCAGCGCCAGCTCAATTTCAGCCGCGACGCCGAGCGCGAGGCCGACCGCGTCGGCTTCCAGATCATGGGTGCGGGCGGCTACGATACCTCGGGCATGGTGGCCTTCTTCCGGCGCCTGCAAAGCGCGACCAAGGTCTATGGCGAAATCCCGGCCTTCCTCAGCAGCCATCCGCTCACGAGCGATCGCATCGTCGACATCCAGTCGCGCATTCGCGAGACGCCCAAGCGCCAGCGCCCCGACACGATCGAATTTCACCTGGCCAAGGCGCGCGCGCGGGTATTGCAGGACATGGGCACGAGCGCGCGCCGCGCGACCCGCACCACGTTCCAGGCCCAGCTCGGCGAGCAATCCCGCCAGCAGCAGGTGGCGGCGCACTACGGCTTGTCCTTCCTGGCGCTGAAAGAAGGCGACCTGGCCGGGGCGCGCAGCTGGTTCGACAAGGCGCGCGCGGCCACCAAGCCGAAGGAAGGCGCGTTCTCGGCCGCGCCGGCGAGCGACGGCGGCGCCATGTTCGCCGTGCTCGACCTGGAAATCAAGCTGGCGCCGGGCCAGCCGAAGGAAGTCGTCGGGCAAGCCCTGCAGGACGCGGCGGAGGCGACCGGCCACTATCCGATGTCGCGCGCGCTGGCGCGCCAGTATGCCGCCGCGATGATCGGCGCCGGCAAGCCGGACGAGGCGGCGCGCTACCTGCGCGACCAGGTGCAGCTGTACCGCGAGGATGCCAAGCTGTACGACCTGCTGGCGCGGGCTTATTCGAACCAGGGCAAGATCGCGCTGCAGCACATGGCGCTGGCCGAATCGTATGTGCTGGCCGGCGCGCTGCCGGCCGCGGTTGCCCAGCTCGACATCGCGCGCAAGGCAAGCGATGTCTCGTTTTACGAGCAGTCGGTGATCGATGCGCGCGAGCGCGAGCTCACCGCGCGCCAGAAGGAAGAGAAGGAAGCCGAGAAGGGCAAGTAGCCCCGCTCGCGCCGCGGCCCGGCGCTCAGGCGTCCGGCGCCGGCGTACGCACGAAACCGAAACGCCGCGGCAGGTCATCGCGCACGACGCGTTCGGCCGCGATGGTATTGCCGCGCCAGCGCAGGGCCAGGCTTCCCGCGCCGTCATCGAGCCAGCGCAGCAGGGCCTCGTCGCCGGCCCGCTTGCCGTCCAGTTCGAATGCCTCGAACAATTGCGCCATGTCGCGGTCATCGATCTGGGCCACCACCTCGCCCGTTTGCACGATTACCACGCCCACTTCGGTCAGATACACGTGTTCGATCGTCTCGAACGGGGCGCCGGTATGCAGCACCAGTCCGAGGGCCGGATCGGTGCGCGCGATATAGGGCGTCGCTTCCAGGTTCACGTAGACGCGCTGCGGACCGTTCTGGAAATACCAGCGGCCGGCGGCGTCGTGCCCGTAGTTGCGGTTGATAAAGCCGACGAGCGCGGCGTTGTTCAGTTTGTCGCCGGGGGCGTCGGCTTGCTGGGCTTGCTCGTCGCGCATGCGCCAGCCGCCGCGCGCATCCAGCGCCAGCCAGCCGAAGCAGTGCGGCACGTTCGGCCACTTGGCCATTGCCTGTTTTACGATGTCATCCATGCATGCCAGCTTCGCATACTTCGGCGGCCGCCGGCGCGCCGCAGGGTGTGGCGCCGATGTCGTCGAAGAACGAGAGAATGCGCCCCGGCAGCCAGTCGATCCGCCCCGGGAAGGGCCCGACGGGAAAACCGACATGGCCGCCGCCTTCCGGATACTCGAGCGTCACGGCCGCCGAGGCGCTCGTCGGCAGGTACCGGCCCGGCAGGAAGGGATCGTTGCGTGCGTTCAGGACCAGGCTCGGCACGGTAATGTCGTGCAGCACATGGCGCGCGCTGGCACGGTGCCAGTAGTCGTCGGTGTCGCGGTAGCCGTGCAGCGGGGCGGTGACGACATTGTCGAAGGCGTAGAGGTCGCGCGCGGCGAGCAGCGCCTTGCGGTCGAAGAGATCGGGAAATTGTTCCAGCTTGGCCAGGCATTTCGGCTTCAGCGTTTGCAGGAACATGCGCGTATAAAACATATTCAAACCCGAGGACAGGGCCTCGCCGCCGCGCGCGAGGTCGAGCGGGGCGGAAATGGCGGCCGCGGCCGTCACGAAATTGGCCGCGCTGCCCGATTCGCCGAGCCAGCGCAGCAGGGCGTTGCCGCCCAGCGAAACCCCGGCCGCGTAGAGCGGACCCTGGGTGCGTGCGCGCAGGCGCGCCATGATCCAGTCGATTTCAGGCGCGTCGCCCGAGTGATAGAAACGCGCCGTACGGTTCGGTTCGCCCGAACAGCCGCGAAAATGCGGCACCGCGCCCGACCAGCCGCGTGCCGCCAGCGCCGCCATCAGGCCGCGCGCGTAATGGCTGTTCGACGAGCCCTCCAGCCCATGAAACAGCACCACCAGCGGCTGGCCGGGCTGGCCGTCGACGAAATCGACGTCGACGAAATCCTCGCCCAGGGTCGGGTGATGCACCTCCCAGCGTTCGCGCCGGTAGGCGAGCGCGGGCCTGGCCACCAGCGTGGCGGGGTAGATCGTTTGCAGGTGGCCGCCGGGCAGCCATGGGGGGGCGCGGTAGGTCATGGCAGCGGCAGCGAGACTGCCGTGTCCGGATTAATGGTGCTTGAAGGCCACGCCAGGGGCGAGGCGGTAGCGGGTACCGCAGTAGGGGCACTTGGCTTCGCCGTCATGGTCGAAATCGAGGAAGACGCGCGGGTGCGACGACCACAGCGGCATGGCCGGGTTCGGGCAATGGGCCGGCAAATCCTTGGCCTCGAGTTCCACCAACGGCATCGTCTTGTCAGTCATTCAGATTCTCCATCACGCAAAATTGGGCAAAGACAGGATTTTAACGGATAAGAGCGGCTCTTCCGAATGATCGGTAGAATGGCGGATTGACCATGGCCGGGTTGCCCGTCCAGCCGTCACGCACCTGCCACCCGGGCACGGCGTGCCCACCCTACAACATCCGCAGCACTCGACGCTTCCTTGCAATGCCTGTTAGTTTCCGCTTCGCCGCCGCATTCCGCTCATTATTCTGTTGCAGGATGGCGACATGAACGCGCCCGAGCCTGTCCGGCAGATCGCGCACGTGCCTGAACGCCACGATGCCGCCCTCTGGCAGGAGGGCTTGCGCACCGGTTTGCCGAGCCTGTTCGGCATTGCCGCCTGGGGCCTGGTGGTCGGTATCGCGATGGTCAAGACGGGACTGACGCCGCTGCAGGCCTGTGGCATGACACTGCTCGTCTTTGCCGGTTCCGCGCAGCTGGCGTCCTTGCCGCTGATCCTGGCGCATGCACCGGTCTGGGTGATTTTTGCCACGGCGATGGTGGTGAACCTGCGCTTCGTGATCTTTTCCGCCTTGCTGGCCCCGCACTTCTCGCACTTGCCCTGGCGCCAGCGCCTGCTCTACGGCTTTATTAGCGGCGACATGACGGTGGCGATGTTCCTGCAGCGCTTTCCGACCGCGGCGCCGGTGCCGGGCAAGCTGTCCTACCTGAAAGGGCTGGTGCTGCCGAACTGGGCGGCCTGGCAGGCCGGCTCCCTGATCGGCATTTTCGTCGGCAGTGCGATTCCGGCCGAATGGGGCCTGGGCTTTGCCGGCACGCTGGCCATCCTGTGCATCACGGTGCCGCTGGTGGCCAGCAGCGCCGCCCTGTGCGGCGTGCTGGTGGCCGCCGCGGTGTCGGTGCTGGCCCACGGTGCTCCGTACAAGCTGGGGCTGCTGGCGGCGGTCTTGGCCGGCATGCTGGCGGCGCTGGCCGCCGAAGCGATGATCGAACAGCGAAAGGCGCGCCATGGCTGACTGGGAAATCTGGGCCACCATCGTGGCGCTGTCGCTGTCGACGGCGATCACGCGCAGCGGCTTCTGGCTGGTCGGACACAAGGTGACGATCGCGCCGCGCATCCAGCGCATGCTGCGCTACGCGCCGGCCTGCGCTCTGGCGGCCATCATCGGTCCCGACTTGCTGCTCGATGCCCGGGGCGCCATCGACCTGGGATTGGGCAACCCGAAACTGCTGGCCGGACTGGCCGCGCTTGGTTTCTATGTATGGCGCAAGAACATGCTGCAGACCATCGTGTTCGGCATGCTTGCCTTCACACTGTTGCGAATCATGCACGTGTTTGGTGCCGCCCAATAATGGGCGTGCGGTAGAATATCGTTTTTTCACTCATCACTGTTGAGCCGACATGGACGCCGTTCTCAGTTTCACCCGCTTGCAAGACCTGATCGATCGCGATGCTTTGAAGAATAAGCGCGTCTTCATCCGCGCCGACCTGAATGTGCCGCAGGATGACGACGGCAACATCACCGAAGACACGCGCATCCGCGCCTCGATTCCCGCCATTTCGGCGGCATTGAAAGCCGGCGCCGCCGTCATGGTCACTTCGCACCTGGGCCGTCCGACCGAGGGCGAATTCAAGCCCGAAGACACGCTCGCGCCGGTCGCCGCGCGCCTGGCCGAACTGCTCGGCCAGCCGGTCGAACTCAAGCAGAACTGGGTCGATGGCGTCGATGTCGCCCCCGGCCAGGTCGTGCTGCTGGAAAACTGCCGCGTCAACAAGGGCGAGAAGAAGAACGCCGATGAGCTGGCCCGGAAGATGGCCAGGCTGTGCGACGTGTACGTCAACGACGCCTTCGGCACCGCGCACCGCGCCGAAGCGACCACCCACGGCATCGCCAAGTTCGCGCCCGTCGCCTGCGCCGGTCCGCTGCTGGCGGCCGAACTCGATGCGCTGGGCAAGGCGCTCGGCCAGCCGGCGCGTCCGCTGCTGGCGATCGTGGCCGGCTCGAAAGTGTCGAGCAAGCTGTCGATCCTGCAAAGCCTGGCCGGCAAGGTCGACAACCTGATCGTCGGCGGCGGCATCGCCAACACCTTCATGAAGGCCGTCGGCCTGAACATCGGCAAGTCGCTCGTCGAAAACGACCTGGTGGGCGAGGCCAGGCAGATCATCGACATGATGAGCGCGCGCGGCGCCTCGGTGCCGATTCCCGTGGACGTCGTCTGCGCCAAGGAGTTCTCGCCGACGGCCGCCGCCACCGTCAAGGACGTGGCCGATGTGGCCGACGACGACATGATCCTCGACATCGGCCCGAAGACGGCCGCCACGTTGGCCGGGCAAGTCGCCAAGGCCGGCACCATCGTCTGGAACGGCCCGGTCGGCGTGTTCGAGTTCGACCAGTTCGCCGAAGGCACGAAGACCCTGGCCATGGCGATCGCCGACTCGAACGGCTTCTCGATCGCCGGCGGCGGCGACACCCTGGCGGCGATTGCCAAATACGGGATCGGCGACAAGATCGGCTATATCTCCACCGGCGGCGGCGCCTTCCTTGAGTTCCTTGAAGGCAAAACCCTGCCGGCAGTCGAGATCCTGCTCCAGCGTCAGGCCAGGTAAGCCAGCAAGACCCAGCGCAGCTTCGAGGCTGCGCTTCTCATTTGAAGATCAAGGATTCTTATGTATTGCGCCACCAAGATCGTTGCCACCATCGGCCCTGCCTCGACCGACTTCGACATCCTCGTCAAGATGATCCGCGCCGGCGTCGACGTCGTGCGCCTGAACTTCTCGCACGGTAAAGCCCAGGACCACATCGACCGCGCCGCGCTGGTGCGCCGCGCCGCCGAAGCCTGCGGCGTCGAAGTGGCGATCATGGCCGACATGCAGGGACCGAAGATCCGCGTTGGCAAGTTTGAAGATGGCAAGATTTTCCTGAACAATGGCGACCGCTTCATCCTTGACGCCAAATGGGGCGAAAATGGCGAGCTGGGCAACCAGGAACGCGTCGGCCTCGACTACAAGGCGCTGCCGCGCGACGTGCGTCCGGGCGACAAGCTGCTGCTCAACGACGGCCTGATCGTGCTGATCGTCGACAAGGTCGCCGGCCACGAGATTTGCACCACCGTGAAAGTGGGCGGCGAGCTGTCCAACAACAAGGGCATCAACCGCCAGGGCGGCGGCCTGACCGCGCCGGCGCTGACGGCCAAGGACATGGAAGACATCAAGACGGCGATGAGCTTCCAGGCCGACTACCTCGCCATCTCGTTCCCGAAGAGCGCCACCGACATGGAAATGGCGCGCCAGCTGGCCAATATCGCGGGCGAGCCCTACCACCACAAGCCGCTGATGATCGCCAAGATCGAGCGGGCCGAAGCGATCCCCGTGCTGCAGGAAATCCTCGACGCGTCCGACGGCATCATGGTCGCGCGCGGCGACCTGGCCGTCGAGGTGGGCAATGCCGCCGTGCCGGCGCTGCAAAAGCGCATGATCCGCATGGCGCGCGCGTCGAACAAGCTGGCCATCACCGCGACCCAGATGATGGAGTCGATGATCGTCAACGCCGTGCCGACCCGCGCCGAAGTGTCGGACGTGGCCAACGCCGTGCTCGACGGCACCGACGCGGTGATGACCTCGGCCGAAACGGCTTCGGGCAAGTACCCGGTCGAAACGGTCGAGATGATGGCCGCGATCTGCCTGGAAGCGGAACAATCCGAATACAACAAGCTCGACGCCGATTTCCTGAACGTGGAATTCACCCGCATCGACCAGTCGATTGCCTATGGCACCCTGTTCACCGCCCATCACCTGGCGGTGAAGGCGATCGTCGCCCTGACCGAGTCGGGCTCGACCGCGCTGTGGATGAGCCGCCATAACATCGACACCCCGATCTTTGCCCTGACCCCGTCACGCACGACGCAGCGCAAGGCTTCCCTGTACCGCAACGTGCGAGCATTTCCCCTGCTGCAGGAAGGCGGCAGCCATGCGGTGCTGCGCAAGGCCGAAGAGCTGCTGATCAAGGAAGGGATGGTCAGCCCGGGCGACACCATCGTCGTGACCTGGGGTTCGCCGATGGGCGAGGCCGGGGGCACGAATGCACTCAAGATCGTGCGCGTCGGCGAGACCTATAAAGATTAAAAGGCGGCTTCGCATTGTCGAAGTCCTTCAACAGGTTTTTTATTTTGGAGTACTACCATGGCACTCGTATCACTGCGTCAATTGCTGGACCATGCTGCTGAAAACGGCTATGGCCTGCCGGCCTTCAACGTCAACAACCTCGAACAGGTGCAAGCCATCATGGCCGCGGCCGATGCCACCGGTTCGCCGGTGATCATGCAAGCCTCGGCGGGCGCGCGCAAGTATGCCGGCGAAGCGTTTCTCCGCCACCTGATCGACGCCGCCGTCGAAGCCTACCCGCACATCCCGGTCGTCATGCACCAGGACCACGGCCAGTCGCCGGCCGTCTGCATGGGCGCGATCCGTTCGGGCTTCACGTCCGTGATGATGGACGGTTCGCTCGAAGCCGACGGCAAGAGCGTCGCCAGCTACGAATACAATGTCGAAGTGTCGAAGGAAGTCGTGAAGTTCGCGCACTCGATCGGCGTGACCGTCGAAGCCGAACTGGGCGTGCTCGGTTCGCTCGAGACGATGAAGGGCGACAAGGAAGACGGCCACGGCGCCGACGGCACCATGACGCGCGAACAGCTGCTGACCGACGTCGCGCAGGCGGCCGACTTCGTGGCCCGCACCCAGTGCGACGCGCTGGCCATCGCCATCGGCACCTCGCACGGCGCCTACAAGTTCACGCGCAAGCCGACCGGCGACATCCTGGCGATCGACCGCATCAAGGAAATCCACGCCCGCATCCCGAACACCCACCTGGTCATGCATGGCTCCTCGTCGGTGCCGCAGGAGTTGCTGGCGATGATCCGCGAATTCGGCGGCGACATGAAGGAAACCTATGGCGTGCCGGTCGAAGAAATCCAGGAAGGCATCAAGCACGGCGTTCGCAAGATCAACATCGACACCGACATCCGCCTGGCGATGACGGCCGCGATCCGCAAGTACATGTTCCAGAATCCGTCGAAGTTCGATCCGCGCGACTACCTCAAGCCGGCGCGCGAGGCGGCGACCGAGATCTGCAAGGCGCGTTACATTTCCTTCGGCTGCGAAGGCATGGCCGCGAAGATCAAGCCGATCCCGCTGGAAAAAATGGCCGAGCGTTACAAGGCCGGCGAACTGGCCCAGGTCGTCAAGTAATCGATGCGTTTGGAACGGGCTGCCGCGGCAGCCCGTGTTTCTTATCGGCGGACCGCCTTTTCCCTGTCCGCCGACACCGCTTAGTGTGTTTTCCCTGATATTCCTCCTATGAACAGCCTCTATCAAACCACGATCAAGTCCCTGCCATTGCTCGGCCACGGCAAGGTGCGCGACAACTACGCCGTCGGCGACGACAAGATCCTGATCGTCACCACCGACCGCCTGTCCGCCTTCGACGTCGTCATGAACGAACCGATCCCGGGCAAGGGCATGGTATTGAACCAGATGAGCGATTTCTGGTTCGAGAAGCTCGGCCACATCGTGCCGAACCACCTGACCGGCGTGGCGCCGGAAAGCGTGGTGGCCCCCGATGAAGTCGAGCAGGTGCGCGGCCGCGCGGTCGTCGCCAAGCGTCTCAAGCCGATCATGGTCGAAGCGGTCGTGCGCGGCTACATCATCGGGTCGGGCTGGAAGGATTATCAGCAAAGCGGCGCCATCTGCGGCATCGCCTTGCCGCCGGGCCTGCAGCAAGCCGAAAAGCTGCCGCAGCCGATCTTCACGCCGGCCGCGAAAGCCGACCTGGGCGAGCACGACGAGAACATCTCGTTCGCCGACATGGAGAGCCGCATCGGCCCCGAGCTGGCCGCGAAAATGCGCGACGTCTCGATCGCCCTCTACACCGCCGCCGCCGAATACGCGGCCACGCGCGGCATCATCATCGCCGACACCAAGTTCGAATTCGGCCTGGACGACCATGGCGTGATGCACCTGATGGACGAAGTGCTGACGGCCGATTCCTCGCGCTTCTGGCCTGCGGACTCGTACGCGCCGGGCATGTCGCCGCCGAGTTTCGACAAGCAGTTCGTGCGCGACTACCTCGAAACGCTCAGCGACTGGAAGAAAACGGCGCCGGCGCCCGCCCTGCCGCAAGACGTCATCGACAAGACCCAGGCCAAGTATTTCGAGGCCATCGAACGCCTGACCGGCGAAAAGCTGAAGGTATGACGATGACCAACGACGTCAAGCCGCTAGTCGGCGTTGTAATGGGCTCTTCGTCCGACTGGGACGTGATGAAGCACGCGGTCGACATCCTCAAGCAGTTCGGCGTGCCGTTCGAGGCGCAAGTCATTTCGGCGCACCGCATGCCCGACGACATGTTCAGCTACGCCGGCGCGGCCCGCGGCCGCGGCCTGCGCGCGATCATCGCCGGCGCCGGGGGCGCCGCCCACCTGCCGGGCATGATCGCGGCCAAGACCATCGTGCCGGTGCTCGGCGTGCCGGTGCCGTCCAAGTATCTGCGCGGCGAGGATTCGCTGCTGTCGATCGTGCAGATGCCCAAGGGCGTGCCGGTGGCGACCTTCGCCATCGGCGAAGCGGGCGCCGCGAATGCCGCGCTGACGGCGGTGGCCATGCTGGCCGCCGCCGATGATGCCCTGGCCGCGCAACTGGAAGGGTTCCGCGCGGACCAGACCGCCGCCGCCAAGGCGATGATTTTGCCTGTCTGAAGGCGCAGTGAGTAAGCATCCATGAGCAACAACCGTCATCCGCAAGACGCCGCCTTCCTGCCCACCGCCAAGCCGCCGACCTGGCTCGGCGTGATGGGCGGCGGCCAGCTCGGCCGCATGTTCGCCCACGCCGCCCAGGCCATGGGTTTCAAGGTCGCCGTGCTGGAACCGGCCGCCGATTGCCCGGCCGGGCAAGTGGCCGAGCGGCTGATCAACGCCGGCTACGGCGACAGCGCCGCGCTGGGCCAGTTGTCGGCCCTGTGCGCAGCCGTCACCACCGAGTTCGAGAACGTGCCGGCCGACAGCATGAACCTGCTGGCGCAGGACAGTTTCGTCGCGCCCAACGGCGCCTGCGTCTCGATCGCCCAGGACCGCGTGCTGGAAAAGCGCTTCTTCGTCGAGTGCGCACCCCGGTCGGGCGTGTTGCCGGCGCCGCACAAGGTGATCGCCTCCATCGAGGACATCGAGGCCATCGGCGACGAGCTGCTGCCGGGCATCCTGAAAACCGTGCGCATGGGCTACGACGGCAAGGGCCAGGTGCGCGTCGCGAGCCGCGCGGACGTGCGCGCCGCCTTCGCCGCCATGAACGGGGTCGCCTGCCTGCTCGAGAAGATGCTGCCGCTGGCCTATGAAATCTCGGTACTGACGGCGCGCGGGCACGACGGCGCGTCGGTCGTCTACCCGATCGCCGAGAACGTGCACCGCGACGGCATCCTGTTTACCACCACCGTGCCGGGACCGAACGTTTCCGCGTCCTGCGCGCAGCGCGCGCAGGACGCGGCGCGCGCCATCGTCGACCGGCTCGGCTATGTCGGCGTGCTCTGCATCGAATTCTTCGTCCTCACCGACGGCAGCCTGGTCGTCAACGAAATGGCGCCGCGTCCGCACAACAGCGGGCATTACACGATCGACGCCTGCCTCACCAGTCAGTTCGCGCAGCAGGTGCGGGCCATGGCGCGCTTGCCGCTGGGCGATGTGCGCCAGCATTCGCCCGCCGTCATGCTCAATATCCTGGGCGACGTCTGGTTCGAGGGCGATACCGTGCGCGAACCCGCCTGGGACCGCGTGCTGGCGCTGCCGGGCGCCTTTCTCCACCTGTACGGCAAGGACGATCCGCGCCGCGGGCGCAAGATGGGCCATGTGAACTTCGTGGCGCCGACGCTGGAAGCGGCGCAGCGACAATTGCAGGCTGCCTGCGCCATCCTGGGAATCGCGCCGTGAGCCTGCCGGGATTCGATCCTGCCGCCATCGAGGCTGCCGCCCGCGCGCTCGAAGCGGGGCAGCTGGTCGCGTTCCCGACCGAGACCGTGTACGGCCTGGGCGCCGATGCCGAAAATCCGGCGGCCGTGGCCGCCATCTACGCCGCCAAGGGCCGTCCGCAAGACCACCCGGTGATCGTGCACCTGGCGCCCGAAGCCGACATGGCGCACTGGGCCTGCGAGATTCCGCCCGAAGCGCATGCGCTGGCCGAAGCCTTCTGGCCCGGTCCGCTGACGATGATCCTGAAACGCGCGCCGAACATTCCGGACGCGGTCAGCGGCGGCCAGGATACGGTCGGCCTGCGCTGTCCCGCGCATCCGGCCGCGATTGCCTTGCTGCGCGCCTTCAAGGGCGGGCAGGGCGGGGTGGCGGCGCCGTCGGCCAACAAATTCGGCCACGTCAGCCCGACCCTGGCCCAGCACGTGCGCGACGAATTCGGCGCCGACGGCACGGTGGCCATGGTGCTCGACGGCGGCGCTTCGCAAGTGGGCATCGAATCGACCATCGTCGACCTGTCGCGGCTGGGCACGCATGGCCCGGTGCTGCTGCGTCCCGGGCATGTCAGCGCGCAGGCGATTGCCGCCGTGATCGACCGGGTGCCCGCCGCGCCCGACCTGGCCGCGCCGCGCGCGTCCGGCACGCTCGCGTCTCATTATGCGCCGCACACGCCGGTGGCGATGCAGGACACGGCGACGCTGGCGCAAACGCTGGCGCGCATGGCCGACGCCGGCCGCAAGGTCGCGCTGATCCATTATTCGGACTTGCCGCCCGCGCATGCCGCCACCCGCCTGCCGGCCACGCCGGAAGGCTTCGCGCACGCCCTCTACGCGGCATTGCGCGCAATGGACGGGCAGGGCGCCGACCTGATCCTGGTCGAGGCCCCGCCGCAAGCCGGTGCCTGGCTGGGCGTCAACGATCGCCTGCGGCGCGCCGCGCATGGATCGACCGGGATCGTGCACGGCTTGCTCAACCGCGACGCGGGCGTGTAGGCGGCGCATCCTCGTTGCGCTACGCGTTGCGCTACACATCGCGCGTGGGCGCGCCGAACCCACGCGAAACGTCGCACCGGTTTGTGCCTACACCACGACAGGGAAATCTCTATACAAGCGGAAAGAATACTGACATATTTATTTGGAACACGAATTACACGGTCGTTCGTTTCACAGAAAAATACGCATTCTTTTTAGGAGACACCATGCGTCAACTGAATTTCGCGCTCGCCCTCCTGAGCGCAGCCGTGCTGGCCGCATGCGGCGGCAGCGGCAGCAGCGGGGGCGACCAAACGCACAAGATCGCGTTCACCCAGCAGGTCAGTTTCGGCGACAGCCTGTCCGACGTCGGCACGTATAACGTCGGCGCGATCATGGCCGCCGGCGGCGGCAAGTACACGATCAATGGCGACAACCGGAGCGCCAATCCCGCCTACACCGGCCTGAACTGGACCGAAGTGCTGGCCGCGGAACTGAATCTGCCACGGCCTTGCGCCGCCCAGACCGGCCTGCAGGGCCTCGACAACGCCAACCCGGCGCTCGACTTCCATGTTGCGATCGTCAACAACGCCAACTGCTTCAACTACGCACAGGGCGGCGCCCGCGTGACCAATCCGATCGGCCCGGGCAACCGCGCCGTCAGGCCGGAACTGGGCCAGATGACCTTGCCGGTGATCGCCCAGGTCGCGAATCACTTGGCGAAAACCGGCGGCAAGTTCGGCGGTACCGAACTGGTCACCATCATGGCCGGCGGCAACGACGTCCTGATGATGCTGGGCCAGCTGAGCGCAGGCGCCACCGCCGCCGGCACCGCCGCCGGCCAGAAAGCCTTCCCGGCCCTGCTGACCGGCGCACTGGCGGCCCTGGTGCCGGCGGCGAACCAGGCGCTTGCGCAGCAGTCGATCGGCCTGGCCATCCAGGCCACGGCCGCGGCCGGCGGCACCCAGGACGCCATCGCCGGCGCCGCCGTCACGGCCGCGGCCCAGCTCGGCGCGCCGCTCGCGGCCGCGCAGGCGGCCGCCGCCAAGGCCGGTAGCGACGCGCTAGCGGCCGGTGCCAAGGCTGGCGCCGACTACGCCGCCGCGCAAGGCCCGCTCATGGTGGCCGCGCTGGGCCAGGCAGGCGCCGAACTGGCCGCCATCGTCAAGACCGAGCTCGTGGCCAAGGGCGCGAACTACGTCGTCGTCAACAATTTGCCCGACGTGGCCAGCAGCCCGTCGGGCAAGGCGCAGAGCGCCGAGATCCAGGCGCTGATCAAGGCCATGGTCGACACCTTCAATGCGCAGCTCAAGGCCGGCCTCGGCGAAGATCCGCGCATCGCCTACGTCGACCTGTTCACGTTCAGCCGCGACCAGGTGGCCAATCCAGCCATCTACGGCCTGACCAACACCGCGCAGAAGGCGTGCACCACCGAATCGTCGCTGACCTGCACCGGCAAGACGCTGTCGGCACCGGACGTGAGCCGCTACATGTTCGCCGACGACATCCACCCGACGCCCTACGAATACGGGCTGGTCACCCGTTATGTCCTGAAGGACATGGCGGTCAAGGGCTGGCTGTAACGCGGCATCGAGCCCGGCCGCGCCGGCCTGCGGACAGGCCCGCGGCCGGCTCCAACAAGCATCCAGGAGACAGTATGAAACTACGTACGCATGGCGTCGCCAAGACGCTGATCGCCGCCGCCGCGCTGGCATGCGCCGCCAGCGCGGCGGCCCAGTCGGCCGGCAAGTGGACCGCGAAATTCGGCTTCGGCGAGCTGGCCCCGAAGGTCGAGAGCGGCGATTTGTCGGCGCCGGCCCTGCCGTTCACCAGGATCGACGTCAAGTCCGACATCCAGCCGGTCCTGGTCGTCGCCTACGGCGTCACGGACAACATCTCGCTCGAAGCCGCGCTCGGCACGCCGTACAAGCACAAGCTCCTCGGCGCCGGTTCCATCGCCGGCACCGGCGAACTGGGCACGGTCGAGGCGCTGCGGCCGGCGCTGTTCGCCCAGTACCGCTTCCTTGCGCCGGGCGCGGCCTTTCGTCCCTTCGTCGGCATCGGCGCCACCTACACCTACTTCATGAAGGAATCCGGCTCGGGCAGGCTGACCGCGCTGACCAATCCGGGCGGCCCGCCGACCACCTTCGAGATCGACGACAAGTTCTCCTACACCGCCCAGGCCGGCATGACGATGCACCTGAGCGAGCGCTGGTTCGCCGACGTGAGCGTCAACAAGAGCCGCCTGCGCACCGACGTGCGCTATTCGACGGGCCAGCGCCAGCACGTGAAGCTCGACCCGGTGGCGGTGGCGCTGGCAGTCGGCTACAAGTTCTGAGAAGCGGCGCGCAGGGCTTGGGCCAGTTCCTTGCATAAGCCTTTCTGATGGAACGGGCCGTTTTATCAGATAAGCTAATGCAGGCAGGACGCGTACGCCGTGAAATGCTCGCCGCTCATGGCCCGTTCGTACAGGTAGCCCTGGTAGACGAAGCAGCCGGCTTGCGACAGCCATTCGCGCTGGCCCTGGGTTTCGACGCCTTCGGCGATGACCTGCAAGCCCAGGCTGCCGCCGAGCGCGATGATCGAGCGCACGATCGAGGCGTCGTTGCGGTCGGTCAGCACGTCGCGCATGAAGGAATAATCGATCTTCAACTGGTCCAGCGGCAGCTTGCGCAGGTAGGCCAGCGACGAGTAGCCGGTGCCGAAGTCGTCGAGCGAGAAGGTGATGCCCAGGCGCCGCAGCGTTTCCATGGTCTCGACCGTGTGCGCGAAATCGGTCACGACCAGGGTTTCGGTGAGCTCGAATTTCAGGCCGTGCGGATCGACCCCGGTCGCCGCCAGGATTTCCTGGGTCATGGCGACGAAATCGGGTTCGACGAACTGGCGCGCGCTCACGTTGACCGACAGCGACAGGTGGCGCGTGGCGGGATTGCACTGCCAGGTGGCCAGCTCGCGGCAAGCCGTCGCCAGCACCCAGCGCCCGATATCGACGATCAGGCTGGTTTCCTCGGCCTGCTTGATGAATTCCGTCGGGTACAGGATTTCTCCGTTGGGCTGGCGCCAGCGCAAGAGCGCCTCGGCACCGATCACGCGGCTGTCGCCGTCGAGCTGGGGCTGGTAGTTCAGCAGGAATTCGTGGTTGCGCAGCGCGCGCCGCAGGCCGCTTTCCAGTTCCGAACGCGCGCTCCACTTGGCCTGCATGTCGGGATCGAAAAAGCGGAACGTATTGCGCCCCGCGGCCTTGGCCTGGTACATCGCCGTATCGGCCTGCTTCAGGGTCGATTCCACCGTGTCGGTGGCGCCGCTGATCATGGTCACGCCGACGCTGGCCGAGACCGAATACATGAAGTCGGCCAACTGGAAGGGCGCGCGCATGGCGGCGACGACCTTCGCGGCCACCGTCTCGGCCTGGTGCGCGGCCGCTTCCATCGTTTCTTCCTCGGGCAGCACCAGGATGACGAACTCGTCGCCGCCCAGGCGCGCCACCATGTCCGCTTCGCGCACGCTCTGTTCGAGGCGGCGCGCGACGGCTTGCAGCAGCATGTCGCCGGCCGCGTGGCCGTGCGTATCGTTGAGCGTCTTGAAGTTGTCGAGGTCGAGGAACATCAGGGCGCCGACCTTGCGCGAGCGCGCGCTTCCCAGCAGCGCGCGGCGCAGGTGGTCGTGCAGGCTGGCGCGGTTCGGCAGCTCGGTCAGGGCGTCGAAATAGGCGAGGCGGTGGATGCGCGCCTCGTTGTTCTTGCGCTCGCTGATATCGGTGCTGAACACCAGGATCTTTTGCGGCACGCCCGAGGCCGGATCGGCCGGCACCACGGTCCAGCGCGAGTCGGCGTGCAGCAGGCTGCCGTCGCGCCGGAACTGGTGCAGTTCGCCGACCCATTCGCCTTCGTCGAGCGCCATCTTGTACGCTTCGCTGTAGGCCGCGCGGTCGTCGCACAGCAGCTCGGACATGCGCTGGCCGACGGCCTCCTTCGCTTCCCAGCCGTAGAGCCGTTCGGCGCCCTTGTTCCAATAGGTGATGCGCGAGCCCATGTCCATCACGAAGATGGCGTCGCGCGCCTTGTCGAGCAGCGAAGATTGTTCCAGCGCCAACTCGTCGGCGCGGCGCAGGACGGTGATGTCGGCGATGAAGCCTTCGAGCGCCACGACCTTGCCGTGCGCATCGAACACGGCCGCGCCCTGTTCCCAGACCCAGCGCAGCTTGCCGGAGGCGTTCATGATCCTGTAGCTGAACTGAAAGGCACGGCGTTCGCGGATGGCCAGGTTGGTGTCGTCGGCCACCTTGGCGCGATCGTCGGGGTGGATCAGGCTGGCGTACGACATGGCGTTTTCGCCGGTAAAGGCCGACGCCGGATAGCCGGTCAGTTTCTCGACCCCGGCGCTGAGGAAAATCATGGTCCAGGTGCAGTCGTTCAGGCAGCGATAGACTGCCCCTGGCAAGTTGCTCAGCAATAGATCGAGCGACAGCGCGGATGCGTCATGGGATCGTAGATTCGTCGACACTGGGTGGCCAGATGATTGCATGTTCCGTGCGCTCCAAAGAGGTGGAACACGAGTAGGGCAATGCTTGATCGAGAACACATGGTAACGCGAAACTTACGTCAGTTCGTCACTGCAAAGGCGCTTAATTCAAATTTGATGTCAAATAAATACGGTTAGCACACTTTTCATCCAGTGCGGGTAAATTGGGCACGTGCTGCCACCGGATAATGGCCCGGTGGCCAGCGCCGGTGGCGCAGACCGGCGCCGACCAGGGCGGGATCGACCCGCTCAGAACGCGGCGATGCCGGTCTGCGCCCGGCCCAGGATGAGCGCGTGGATATCGTGCGTGCCT
>NZ_JBHSMS010000005.1:0-15173 GCF_042656795.1 Massilia jejuensis
CACGTGCTTCGGTCCGCGCAGCTGGGCGCCGGTGATGTGCGGCGCGGGCATGTCCGGATCGAGGCACAGGTTCGGCATCAGGTCGAGGATGGCGTTCACAGCAACCTGCAGCTCGGTCTTGGCGATGAACTGGCCGATGCACATGTGCGGACCGAAGCCGAAGCCGAACGAAGGTTTCGGCTTGCGGTCGATATCGAATTCCTCGCTGTTCTCGAACGCCTCCTCATCGCGGTTGGCCGAGCTGACGATGCACTGGACCATCGCCCCTTTGGGAATGGCCATGCCGGCCAGTTCCAGGTCCTGCGCGGCCTGGCGCACCTTGAAGGTGGCCACCGGCTCGAAGCGGATCGCCTCGTCGATCGCCTTGGGGATCAGGCTACGGTCCTGGCGCACTCGCTCGAGCAGCGCCGGGCGCTCGAGGAGCAGCGTCATCAAGGTGCCGAAGGTACGGGTGGTCGTTTCCGCCGCAGCCGGCAGCAGCGAGCGCACGAAAGTCGTCACTTCGTGGTCGTCGAACTTGCGGCCGTCGCTCTCGGCGCGGATCAGGCGGCTGATCAGGTCGTCGCTCGTGGCGCCATTCCTGCGCACCTCCACCACCGCTTCATGGGTCGCGTCGTAGAGGGACTTCGCGGCCTCCATGGCCGCTTTTCGCGCGAGCGCCGCCTTCTCGGCGTCGACCTGGGGACCGGCGAGGATGGCCAGCGCCCAGGCCGCGTACTGCTTGATCTTTTCCGGTTCGCTGCCGGGGAATCCGATCAGCGCATAGATCAGGCGGATCGGGAAGTACAGACCGAATTCCATCAGGTCGGCCTTCTTCTTCGGCACCAGCGCCGCCAGGAACTCGTTGCGCAGGATCGGATCCATTTTCGAATCGCGCCAGCTGTTGACCACTTCCGGCATGAAGATCGGCTGCAGCAATGCGCGTGCTTTCTTGTGCGCGTCGCCATCCATGCCGGTCAGGATCAGGCCATCGAAGAAGGAACCCAGGCCTTCGGCGATGAAGCCGCTGGTGTAGTTGGTGGCGTCGCGCAGCACCGCCATGGTTTCCTTGTATTTGAACACGGTAAAGGTGGGCCGCTTCGCATCGAGGCCGGCGATATTCGGCACGCCGAGCTTGCCCATGAAGTTCTCGGCGATGATCGGCGAATTGCGGCGCATGTCGCGGTAGATCGCGTGCAGGTCGACATCCCCGCCACGGTAGTTGTCGGCCACGCCCGAATAGGCGCTCTCGAGACTCACTTCTTTCACACTGCTCATGCTGTCATCCTCCGGTTGTTTGGTCCTGGCGGTGCGCGGACCATTAGTTGAACACTTTTGCAGATAGTGCTCTATTTCCGGAGGATTGCCAAGCAATTCGCATTCGGCGAGCTGCGCTACAGGATCATCAGGCCGCCGTCCACGGCGAGGGTCTGGCCGGTGATGAAGCGCGCGCCGTCGCTCATCATGAAGACGACGAAGGGCGTCATGTCGCGGTCCGGGTCGCCCAGCCTGCCGCCGAGGGGGATCAGTCCGGCCATCATCGCGTCGTGCGCCGCCAGCGCCTGCGCGTCCATGCGTGCGCGGTGCGCTTCGTACATCGGCGTCCACATCCCCGGCGCAGCGGCATTCACGCTGATGCCGTATCGGCCCCACTCCTTGGCCACGGTCCGGGTCCAGCCCAGCACCGCCGCCTTGGCGGCGGAATAATGGGCGCAGCCGGGCAGCCCCATGACCCCTGCGGCCGAGCCGAAGTTGAGGATGCGGCCGCCGCCCTCGCGCAGGTAGGGGAAGGCCGCCTGGTTGGTATTCATGGTGCCGCGCGCGTTAACGTCGAACATCAGGTCCCAGTCGACGTCGAGGATGGACTCGGCCGGCGCAGCACGTTCGATGCCGGCGATGTTCACCAGCCCATCGAGACCGCCCAGCCAGGCCGCAGCGGCGCCGAAGGCGGCGTCGACCTCGCCGCGCAGGCGCACGTCGCAGTGAAAATAGCGCGCGGCGTTCGGGCCGGCCGCGTTCGCGCGGCTTGCCTGCTCTTCGCCTGCAGCGTCGTTGACGTCCAGCGCCGCGACCTGGGCGCCCGCCGCCGCCAGGCCGCGCAAGACGCTTGCGCCGATGCCCCCGGCCACGCCGGTGACGATCAGCCGTTTGCCCTTGAGTTCCATGTCCCCTCCTTCAGTTGGTCGAATTGAGTCGAACGCATCCTTCATCCGCGCTGCGGTCCGATACGCAGTGCCTGCACGCTGGCGGCCCCCAGCGCGGCCGCCATCAGCCAGAACAGGACCGGGGCGCCGACCGCGCTACCGAGCACCCCGAACATGAGCGGCATGGCCGCCATCGACGCGTGGATCGCCATCGAACGCAGCGCCAGGACTTCGCCATGCCGCTCGGGCGGCGTCAGGTCGTGCAATGTGGCCATGATCGCGGGCTGCACCATGCCCAGCGCGATGCCGAGCACGGCGGCGCAGGCCGCCATCGCCCAGGCGCTGCGCAGCAGCGGATAGGCGCCGAATACCGCGCAGGTGAGCAGCAGCGCCGCCGTCAGCAGCGTACGGCGCACGAGGCGTCCGGCTAGCAGCGGCATCAGCAGGCGCACCGACATCGAGGCGACCGCATACGCGGCCAGAATGCCGCCCAGCGCGGAGGCGCTCAGGCCGCGCTCGACGCCCAGCAGCGGCAGCGCGAAGCCGTGCACGTCCCAGCTGAGCGACACAAGCCAGCTGACGAACAGCAGGCGGCGCAAAGGGGCGAGGCGCAGCAAGCCGAATGCCGACGCTTTGCGCGCCGCCTGGGCAGCGGGCGCACGGGGCGGCTCGACCGGCACCGCCTGCGCGGCCAGCAAGGTGGCCGCCGGCAGCAGTGCGAGGACCAGGAAGGCGGCCGAAAAGCCGGCATGGTCGATCAGCAAGCCGGCCAGCATCGGGCCGAACAGGCCGGCGATCGCAGGCGCGAGCGCGATCCAGCTGAAGACGCGCAAACGCTCGGTGTCGCCGCCGGCAAGGCGGCTGGCGCTGCGCTGGATGGCGATCATCCCGAAGCCCGACCCGGCGCCGCTGAGCGCGGCGGCCGCGCACAGCGTGAACAGGTTCTGCGTCGCCGCCGCCAGCAGCGTCCCCGCAAGCGCGCAGCCGGCGGCCAGGCGCACCGGCAGGTGGTAGCCGCGCCGGTCGGCCAGGCGCCCGGCCGGCAGCGCCAGCAAGGCGGGGAATACGGCGAACATCGTCATCACCAGGCCCACCGACCAGGCCGAACGGCCTTGGGCCAGCACGTTCAGGGGGGCCGCCAGCCGCACGCCCTGGGCGCAGGCATGCAGGCCGACCTGGCAAGCCAGCATGGCGGCCAGCGCTGCGTGCGGCCTGCGCACGAGCGTTGCCGCGCTAGGCATGCGCGCTTTCGATGGCGGCCAGCGCCTGTTCGAACAGGCGCAGGGCCGACGCATGGTGGACGGCGCCGGTGTCCGGGTTACCGTGGCCGGCGCAGGAGCGCGCATAGCTCGCCTCGAGCATGATCCCGAGCTTGAAGCGCGCCAGCGCCAGATACCAGTCGAAGGCGGCGAGGTCGCGCCGGCTGCCCGCGCGATAGCGCTCGACGAGTTCCGCGGTTGACGCGAGCCCCTGCGCGGGGTCGATGCGGATGGTTCCGGCGCCGCGGCCGTCGGCATCGGGCCAGGTCGCCACCAGCCAGCCGAGGTCGATCAGCGGATCGCCGATCGTGGCCAGCTCCCAGTCGATGATCGCCGCGAGTTGCGGACGCGCGCGCTGGAACATCACGTTGCCCAGATGGTAGTCGCCGTGCAGGATCCCGGGCGTGAAGGCGGCAGGCATGTGCGTCTCGATCCAGTCGGCCACGCGGGCCACGCCCGGCAGCGCCTGCGGCCCCGGCCAGGAGGCGTGGCGACCGCAGTCGTCGAGGTGGCGCAGCCAGCGCGGCACCTGGCGCGCGAGAAAGCCCGCGGGCTTGCCGAAATCGCCCAGGCCGGCCTGACTCGGGTCGATCTCTCCGAGCCGCAACAGTCCGTCGACCATCGCGAACCCCATCTCGCGGCGCCACGTCGCGTCGGCGACATAGGGTGCGGGCAGGCGCTGCGGTGTCGCCGTGAAGCCATCCACCGGCGCCATCAGGTAGAACGGAACCCCCAGCACGCCGGAGTCGTCGCAGGAGGCGATCAATGCCGCATGCGGTACGGCGCTGCCGGCCAGCGCGCGCAGCAGGCGCGCCTCGCGCAGGAAAGCCTTGCCGCCGTCGGCGAGCGCACCGGGGCGGGGACAGCGCAGCACCCAGGCCTGGCCGCCGTCGCGTTCGAAGCGCAGCAGCATGTTCTGGGTGCCGCCGGTCAGCGGCGTGACGGCGCGCAGCGCTCCCGCGCCGATGCCCTGCGTATCCATCCACGTGCGCACGGCATCGAGGTCGATGAAGGTGTCAAGGCCCGCCCCGCTCATTCCGGCACCATGCGGAATTTTTCGGCCGCGGCGGCGGCGGCCGTCGGCCGGTGGTAGGCCGGGAACAGCTCCTCGCAGGCCTCGTACTCGCGCAGCAGCTGGCGCGCCACGGTCACCTTGTGGACTTCGGTCGGTCCGTCCGCCAGGCCCATCTGGTAGGCACGGACGATCAGCCCGACGAAAGGCATCTCGGTCGAGACGCCGATCGAGCCGTGCACCTGCAGCGCGCTCGATGCGATATCGTGCAGCACCTTCGGCATGGTCGCCTTTACCGCGGCGATATCCTTGCGAACTTTCTGGTAATCGTGGAATTTGTCGATGCGCCAGGCGGTGCGCATGACGAGCAGCCTGAACTGTTCGAGCTGAATCCAGGCATCCGCGATCTTCTCCTGCACCATCTGCTTGTCGGACAGCAGCGAGCCCTGGGTGGTGCGCGACAGCGCCCGCTCGCACAGGGCGTCGAGCGCCTTCTGCGCCTGGCCGATCACACGCATCGCATGGTGCACGCGCCCGCCGCCGAGGCGGACCTGGGCGATGGCGAAGGCCTCGCCCGGCGCACCGAGCATGTACTCGGCGCCGACGCGCACGCCATCGAACTCCAGGTAGGCGTGGGTTGCCTCCGGATCATCCGCCACGCCGACGTTGCGGATGATGCGGATGCCGGGCGTAGCGGCGGGAACGACGAACATGCTCATGCCCTGGTAGGTCGAGGCCGCGGGATCGGTGATCGCCATGACGATGAAGAAGTCCGCATAGCGCGCATTCGAGGCGAACCATTTCTGGCCGCTGATCACCCAGCCCTCGCCCTCGCGCACGGCTTGCGTCGTGAAGACTTTCGGATCGGCGCCGCCCTGCGGCTCGGTCATCGCGAAGCAGGAGACGACCTCGTTCGCCAGCAGCGGCGCGAGGAAGCGCTCCTTCTGGAAGGGCGTACCGTAGGCGGCGAGGATTTCGCAGTTGCCCGAATCGGGCGCGTGGGCGCCGAACACGATGGGCGCGAACAGCGCGCGGCCGAGGATTTCGTTCATAAGCCCGAGCTTGACCTGTCCGTAGCCGGCGCCGCCGAGCTCCGGTCCCAGGTGGCAGGCCCAGAGCCGGCGTTCCCTGACCCGCCGCTGCAGCGGACGCACCAGTTGCGCGAAGCGCGGGTCGTGGATATTCCACGGGCTGCCCAGCACGTACTCGAGCGGCTCGACCTCCTCGCGCACGAACGCTTCCATCCAGTCGAGCTCCGCCTGGAATGCGGGCTCGGTTTCAAAATCCCATGCCATGTCGGTCTCCGGGTTACAGGTTTATGCGAGCAGCAGGCCGCCGTCGACGAGCAGGGTCTGGCCCAGCACGTAGGCGGCGAGCGGCGAAGCGAGGAATAGCGCGGCGCCCGCCATGTCGTCCGGCGTGCCGAGCCGGCCGAGCGGTATTTTCCTCAGCGAGGCGGCCAGTCGCTCCGGGTGGTCGGTGGTGACCCGGGTCAGCTTGGTGGCGACCAGGCCGGGCGCGATGCCATTCACCCGGATGCCGTCGCCGGCCCAGGCTTCGCCGAGCGTGCGCGTCAGGCCATAGGCGCCGGTCTTCGAGGCGTTGTAGGCCGGTGTGCCGACTGTCGAGTGGAATGCCGCCGCCGAACTGACGATAATCATCGATCCCCTGGCGCGCGCCAGCATGCCGTGGAAGCGGTCGCCGCAGGCCATTAGGCTGACCAGGTTGACATTGACGACCTCGCGAAAGGCCGGCACCTTGAATTCTTCGCGCCGGTAACGCACGATGCCCTGGGCGCACACCAGCACGTCGAGGCGTTCGAACGGCACCTCGACCGTTGCCACCGCGGCCGCGTCGCCGACATCGAGCCTGGCGTAATGCAGGCCCTCGAGATTCGACTCGCGCGCGTCGGCGTAATCGGCGGCGCCGGAGCGCGTACCCCATACATGCACCTCGGCGCCACGGCGCCGAAAGGCCTGGGCGATGCCGTTGCCGATGCCGCTGGAGCCGCCGACAACGAGCACGGTCTTGCCGGAAAAATCGAGTTCGTTCATTCGTGTGTCCCTGGTGCGTTCGTCAAAACGGTCAGTCCCTGTGCTTCCAGGGCGGCGATTTGTTCGGGGCCGAGCCCGAGCCGCTCCCAGACCTCGCGGCTGTGCTCACCGAGCGCCGGCGGGGCCCGGTCCAGCCGCAATGGCAAGTCGCCGAAGTCCCAATAGGCGCCGACCTGTTCGAGGTCGCCATACACGGCATGGCGGTAGCGCGCGTGGAGTCCGGCCGCGGCGTGGCCCTGGTCGTCGTGGAAGGCCTCGCCCTGCGCTTCCAGTACCGGCTCGGCCGGGACGCCCGCAGCGCGCAAGGCGGCCAGAGCGGGTGCGCGCGGCTGTCCGGCGAACCATGCTTCGCACGCCAGCCGCGTGCTTCCGGCCAGGCGGGCGAAAGCTTCCGTCTCGCGCGCGCCAAGGGCGGCGACGGCAAGCCAGGCGTCGCGGCAGCGATAGATACGGTGGCAGGGAGAGAGCCCGGTCTGGGCCTGGTCGAGCTGCGCCACCGGCGTGGTCGCGCCGTCGGGCAGCATCACGCTTTCCGCGACGGTGAGCAGGGTGGCGCCGAGCAGCGAGGCGCAGACGGCCTGCCCTTGCCCGGCCTCCTGGCGGCGGTAGTGGGCAAGCAGCACGGCGAAGACGGAGGACAGTGCCGCCAGGTAGTCGCCCACGCCGAAGCGCAGCCACATCGGCGGATTGCCCTGGCCGCCGCATTCGGCTTCCCAGCCGCAGGCCGCCTGCATCAGCTGGTCGAAGCCCGGCCAGTCCTTCTGCTCGCCCTTGGGACCATATGAACTGATATGGCAATAGACCAAACCCGGGTTGAGCACCTGCAGCGCCGCGTAATCGATCCCGAGCTTGCGCGCGGCCGGTAGCCGGATGTTGTGATGGACGACGTCGGCCCAGCCTACCAGCGCCTCAAGGGCAGCTTGTGCACCGGGCTCGCCCAGCTTGAGCGCGACCCCCAGCTTGCCGCGCTGGGTGCCGGCAAAGATACGTTCCAGCCTGCGCATGGCGTCGCCCGCGGGCGGCTCGACCTTGATCACCTCGGCCCCCAGGTCGGCCAGCAGCATCGTGGCAAAGGGGCCCGCCAGGTAGGCGCCTAGATCGAGCACTTTCATGCCTGCCAGCGGCGCCAGCGGCGCGCCCGATGCCTTCGGCGCCACCGCCTTCGCCCGAGGCGGCGGGGGAAGGTGCGGCGCCGCGCGCTCCGGCTCGGCCAGCGCGCCGCGCACCCTCGGCGGCGGGTCGCTCAGGTAGGCCGGCCCCGGCTGCCGCACCCTGCCGCGCACCCGGTCCTCGACTTCGTCCACATAGCCGTTCGCGCGCGCCTGCTCGCTGGCGTAGATCGCGCCGAAGGGCGCCGCCACCTGGGCAGCAACGTCGTGCAGCCAGAAGTGCTCAACCCAGTCGCGTGCCGGACGGGTGGCCATGATGGCCTTGTTGGCGCCGAAGTTCGGGGCGACGTGGCTGGGCGGGTATTTGGCGTTTTCCGCGGCGACGGCATCCGGCCCCATCGCTGCCAGCGCCTGGGCCATCCACGGCGCCTTGTCGGGAGAATAATGGACGTGTACCCACTCCCCGTCGGCGCACCGGTGCAGCGGGATCGGCGTGCTCTTCGACAGGCCTTTGGCGAACACGGGGGTTGGTGTTTGCGCTCGAGACCAGTGCATGCTCATCGGCGCGAGCGCCGCTTGCGCCAGGCTCGTATGCGCGATGCCGCCGCGCCCGTCCCGGCGGCGCGCAACCAGGCGCGCCATCACGCCGATCGCGCACAGCCACGCCGCCAGCCAGCCGGCAAAGGGCATGCGCACGAACACGGGACCGGGACGGTGGCCGGGCTGCTCGTCGAGCAGGCCCAGACGCGCCAGCACCAGGGTCTCGCGCGGCGGCGCATCGGCCAGCCGATGCCGGCGCGGCCAGCCGCCGATCGCCGACACGACCAGGCTCGGATACGTCGCCGCGAGGCGCGCGTCGTCCAGTCCGCATTCGGCTGCCTGGGCCGGCGTCAGGTCATGCAGCAGCACGTCCGCACCCGCGATCAGCCCCGCCAGCGCCGCCCGTCCGTCCGCCGTATCCGGGTCGAGCGCTATCCGCCGTTTGCCCCGGTTGAGCACCGAGAACAGCACCGACCCGGCATCGTCGGCCATGTCCGGCGTCTCGATGCGAATGACTTCGGCCCCCGCTTCGGAGAGCTGCAGCCCCGCCGCCGGCCCGGCGATCCCACTGGCAAATTCAATGACGCGGATGTTGCGGAGGATGGCCGCATCCATTATCGATCCCCTGTGTAGGCCTGCTGCACATAGGTCATGCGTCCGCCCGCCAGCATTAGGGCGCAGAACATGTTGAGCTCGACGATTTCGGGCGTGGTGAAGTGAAGTTTCAGATTATCGAACAGTGCGTCGCCGATGGCCATGTAGTCGGACGCGAACAGCATCGCGTACTGCAGCGCCGCCTGCTCCGCCGGACTGAAACGGGGATCGTCGTGCGCCAGGCAGGCGACGTCTTCCTCGCTGACGGAATCGTCCTTGCGTGCGAGCTGGCAGGCCTTGCAACTGGTGATGGAGGCGATCTTCAGGCGCACCAGTTCCTTGAGCCGCCCCGGCAGCACGCCGCGCAGGTGCATCGCTTCGAGTGCGCCAAGCCAGGCTTCGGCCACTTCCGGGCGGTGCGCCCAGACCTGGACCGGCACTGGCGAACTGAGCATCCGGCTGGCCCGCCCGCGCTCGAGCGCAGCTGCGAGCGCGGGCGGGAACGCGGCCAGGGGAACCAGCGGCAGCCGCGTCATGCCAGTCTCCAGCCATGGCACGCTTCGAATCCGGTCATCATGTCTCCTGCGCCGCTGTCGCATCGAACGATCTGGCGCGGCCATGGTTTTATTGAACAGAAATGCGATTTATGTTCAATATATACATGTTTTATAAAAATGTCGACCGCTTGCGCTATTTCCTCATGCGGGCCCGACGAAGTAGCGCACCAGCAGCGCTCCGTCTTCGTCGAAGCGGTACAGCTCGATGGTCTCGATCGTGCGATCCGTCTCCTTGACCCGGTTCCTGTTGTGGCATGCCGCTTCGTTGCCGTTGACCATGGCCGCGACCTCCTCGATCGCGATTGCCGCATTCTGCCGCTCCCACATCGCCGCCAGCACCGGCCAGCCATCCGAGGCCGGCCGGCCCACGTATTCGATGGTCAAACCGCCGGGAGCGGCGGCGCGGTAGGCTGCGAGGAAGCCGTCCTTGTCGTTGGCGTTCCAGCACGCCACCTGGGCGTGGAGAAAACGGCGAATGCTGTTTGCGTCCGTGCTCATTCAGCTTCTCCCAACCCGGTTGCGGCGCCGCGCACCCCGCGCGCGCTGCCGTTGCGGCGGTCGGTCTCGCCCCAGCCCAGCGAACGGTCCGGTTCGCGGGTGTCGCCCACGCGGCGCCAACGCCCTTCCTGCTGGGCGGTGATCGGGAAGCCGCCGACGAAATCGACCATTTCGCCTTTCGGGTCCGGCACGAACTCCCAGCGCTCGGTCCCGTCGAGGACAATGGACGCGCTGTCAACAAAATAGGAGCCGGGCTTGTGCACGACCTGCCCTTCGATATCGGTGGTGCAGCGGACCTCTCCCTTCTCGTTCTGGAAGATGGCGTAGCCCAGCTTCCCGTGCCCGACCATGAAGGAGCCGCTGTCCCAGCTGCCGTCGGTGTAGACGGTGGCAAAGGTCCACCAGATGACGTGCATCCTGTTGTTCACCACCAGGTCTTTCTGGAAGTGGATCGCACCGCCTGCCGCCATCCAGGCTTGGTCGAGGGTGATGATGCCTTTCACGGCGCGCCCCTCGCAGGTGCCGGCCACGTCGTACAACTGCGAAACATAGAACGTGCCCCAGTCGCGGCCCGGCAGGTACCATTGCATGCCATTGCCGAGCAGTTTCCCCGCGAGCTCGAACAGCCCTTCCTCCTTCCAGCTGAACTGCGTACCGGAAGCGGTCAGGCGCCATGGCTGGCCGGCCTCGCCCTCCAGGCTGGACCAGCCGGCCGTGTCAACGTCTTTGTCCGTACTGAGCCAGCGGTGCGGGAACATCGTCAGCGCCTGCGCCGCGCTCTTTTCCTTGTCGATGCGGATATGGCGCCCGTCGCCGACGCGCGTCGACTGGTAGATGAATTTGGTCGGGTTCGGGCTGCTGCCGGGTGCATTCAGGGCGCGCACGAATGCATAGATCTCGCCTTCGTCGTCGCGCACGCAGCCGAAGGGCATGTGCTTGGTCAGCTTTAGGCCGTAGTGGTCGCGCAGGTCGGCCAGGCCGGCGCCTGTGACTTGCTGGGGCGCCACCAGGCACTGGTAATCGAAATCGGCGCGCTGCGGAATTTCCGTAAAGGTTCGCATGGTTCAGTCCCAGATGACGTGGATGTGCGCCGCGCCGCGAAGCTGTGCGCCTTCGATCACGGGTGCCGGATGGTCCGGATCGAGGCGCAGATTGGGCAGCAAGTCGAGCAGTGCATTGACTGCGCAATTGAGTTCCAGCTTGGCGACGAACTGGCCGATGCACATGTGCGGTCCGAAGCCGAAGCCGAACGACAGCTTGGTGCGGCGGTCGATATCGAATACATCGGCGTGCTCGAAGACCTCCTCGTCCCGGTTGGCCGATATCACCATGCACTGGATGAACGAGCCCCTGGGGATGGTCACGCCGTGGAATTCGACCTCTTTCGCCGTCTCGCGTATCTTGAACGTAGCAACAGGCTCATAGCGCACCGTTTCGTCGATCAGCTTGGGCACCAGCGAACGGTCGGCGCGCACGCGGTCGATCAGGCCGGGCGTGGTCAGCAACAGCGTCATCACCGAACTGAAGGTGCGCGTCGTCGTCTCGCCGGAGGCTGGCAGCAGCGAGCGCACGAAGGTCGTCACTTCGTGGTCGTCGAGCATGCGGCCTTCATGTTCGGCGCGCAACAGCCTGCCCACAACGTCATCGCCCTGACTGCCCCGCGCACGCCGCTCCACGACAACCTCATGAATGACCTCGTACAAGCGCGCGACCGCGACACCAGCGGTGCGCCGCGCCTCCTCGAAACGGGCGGGATCGACCTGGTTCCCGCCCACCATCGCCAGGGCCCACGCAGCGTATTGGCGATATTGTTCCTTGTTATCAGTCGGGAAGCCCAATAACGCGTACATCACGCGGACCGGCACCCCGATGCCGAACTCCATCAGGTCGGCCTTCTTCAAAGGGATCATCTGTGCGAGGAAATCGTTGCGGATCACGTTGTCGATCGGATCGCGCCATTTGTTGACCGTCTCGGGCATGAATGCCGGCTGCAGCAGCGCGCGCACTTTGCGGTGCTGTTCGCCGTCCATCGCCAAGACGATCAAACCATCGAAAAAGGCGCCCAGGCCCTCGGCGATGAAACCGCTGGTGTAGCTGGTCGCGTCGCGCAGCACGGCCATGATGTCCTGGTGGCGGAACAGTGCAAACGTCGGGCGCGTTCCCTGCTGCAAGCCGGCATTGGTCGGTATGCCGAACTGCTTGACGAAATCGCCAACGAAAATGGGGGATTTCGCACGCGCTTCGCGGCAAGCGGCGTGGATGTCGCCCCGGCCCTTGTAGGTGTCGGATACCGAGGAATAGGCGCGTTCCAGCGCCTGGTTGTCGATGGTTGTGCTCACGTTGTCTCCTTGAGTCCAGCAGCCCTCCGGCAATACGCTGAAAGACTTGAACATATTATTAAATGGTGTTCATATAGTATCTGTGTCCGGCAGTGCCGGAACGCCCCCCGGCGCCAACATTGTTTGACTACGAGTCAAGCGACCCGGTGAAGATGGATCATCGAAACCAATAGAGGCCGACACCATGAGCGAGCTGCGGGACAGCTGTGTACCGACCAAATCCCCGCCGAACAAGCGTGAAACCCTCAAGCGCATTCTCGAAGCGGCACGACGCGAATTCGTCGGCAAGGGATTGGCCGATGCAAGGGTCGACGACATTGCCCAGACGGCGGGCGTAACGAAGCAGCTCGTCTATCACTACTATCGCAGCAAGGAAGAGTTATTTGCCTGCGTACTGGACGAATCGTCGGCCCAGGCGATGAACGAACTGGTGACACTGGAGCTGGACCAGCTGGCGCCGCGCGCCGCGCTACGCGCCCTGCTGCAGCGGATGGTCCAGCCCTACCAGGAGGGCGAGCTGAGTGCCCTGGCCCAGGAAGGGATCCGTTTCCACGAAAGCCGGGCGACACCGCGCAACAGTTTTACCGAGCTGGCGCCGCGCCTCAGGCTCAAGCTGAAGGAAGCACTCGATCGCGGCATTGCCAGCGGCGACTTCCGCGCCGACGTCGATCCAGACATGCTGCTGGCCGTCGCGGCTCTGGCTACCACCAGCGCCTGGGTCAACCGCTATACGGTATCGACGCTGTGCGGTCTGGACATGGCAAGCGCGCCGGACGCTGAGAAATGGGGGCGATTTTCAGTCGATTTCGTGCTTGCCGCAGTCGAGCGCGAACGCAGCAGCCAGCATCCGCTCACGCTGCCCGCCTCGCTCGTCAGCCCGCCAGGAAGCGACTGACCCGGCGGGCTGCGATACGCCCCGGCAGGCCGTTGATCCCGCCGCCCGGATGGGTGCCCGCGCCGCCCAGGAACAGGCCGGCCACTGGCAGCTTGTCCGTGCCCAGTCCCGCGGCGGGACGCATCAAGGCGCTGCGCGCCGGGCTGGTGTCGATGTGCACCACGCAGCCCCGGTGCACGTTCAGGCGCTCCGCCAGATCGGGCGCCGCTTCGATCCGGCGCCCGATCTCGTAGCGCGCAAGCCCGTCCATATACTGCGAAGCCTGTTCGACAACCTGTTGGCCGACCTGGGCGCGCATCGCGTCCCAGCCCTCGCGCGGCTCGACCGGCATCGCCACCGGATACAGGTAGACCACATCCTGCCCCGGCGGCGCCTGGCCCGGGTCTACCGCGCTGGGCGCCGTGATCCACATATAGGGCAAGGGCGAGACTTCGCCGCGCGCAGCGGCGCGGAAGTTGTCGAGTACCGCGTCTGACGTGCCGATCAGGAGCACGCTCTTGCGCAGGCTCAGGCCGTCCGGGCGCAGCGCTTCATGGCGGCTGTACCCCACCTGCCCCGAGAGCGCGACGTCGACTTTCAGGGGCGAAGCCCCGTGCGCATTCGCCGGCGCCAGCGCCACGCGGGTCAGCGTGCGGCGGTCGAGCGCGCCGGGCGTCACCATTTCGAGCGCCATTTTCGGATGGATGGATGCGATCACGGCGCGCGCGCCGATCACCGCGCCACTCTTCAGGCGCACGCCCTTCGCAACGCCATCTTGGGCAAGGATTTCCGCGACCGGGGCGTCGACCATGATCTCCCCGCCCAGCTCGCGCAAGCGCGCGGCCAGCGCATTCGACAGCGTCTGCATGCCGCCCACCGCGCGGCCCAGGCCGAAACGGTGGATGAAGCCGAGCAGTGCGAAATAGATGCCGGTCGCTTCGCCGGCGATCGGGCCCGCCGCACCCAGCAGGCAGCACAGGGCGGACTGGGTCACGGGATGCTCGAAGCGCTCCATGATCGAGGTGTAGGCCGGGCTGCCGATCAGCGCCATCAGCTCCGGCTTGAGCGCTCGGTTCTTGAACATGGTGCGGAAGGCCTGCCATTTGGCGCCAAGGTTGCGCTGCGCCGGGTCGACCCGCATCATCGGGATGGCGACGTCGATGAAGGCATTCACCAGAACCATCAGGGACAGGAACTCGTCGGCATCGCGCGCCGAGAACCGCCGGATCTCGGCCGCCGTCTGCTCGGCGCTGCGGCCGAACACGAGCGAATTGCCGTCGGGATGGAGATAGACATAGCCGGGATCCATCTCGACCTGGCGAAAGCCATGCCGCTCGAGCTGCAGCTCCTGCGGCATCATCGGATGTACGCGCAGCGACATCAGGTCGAGCGCGCAGGGATGGATCAGGTGCTGCGGCGCCTCGGGAATCAGGTAGCCGCTCGACGCCATGCCGCCGACTTTTTCGCGCGCCTCGATCACGACCACCTTTTTTCCCGCTTCGGCGAGGTAGCAGGCGGCCGCAAGGCCATTGTGTCCGCCGCCGACGATCGCCACGTCGTATTGATGTTCCTGCTGCATGCTGTCTCCTCCGGTTTTATTTTCACTTCGCCGGATTGAAGCATGCGGCCGCGCTTGCGGCCTGAAGAACAGTTTTACCTGAGGTAAAGCGCGGGCGCTCAGCGTCGCGCGACGCGGCCCGACAGCAGCATGACGACGAAGCGCTCCATGCGCCGCATCAGGTTGCGGCGGTCGGCGCCGGACGGCACCAGCACGTCGCTCAGGATGAAGCGCACCATTAGTTCGCCGATCAGTTCGCGATCGAGCACGATGCCGCGGCGCTCTTCCCAAGCGTCGAACACGGGCGCCAGCACGTCCTGGAAGCGGTGCACCGAGTCGTGGAAGATGCGCTGGAACCAGCGCGTCGCGTATTCCGGCGCCACCAGCAGCAGGCGCCGGGCGCGGCTGCGTTCCAGGTAGTCGTCGATGAAGCCCAGTACGGCCTGGAAGCGCTCGTCGGGATCCTGGGAAGCCGACGTCGCTTCGATCAGGCGGGCATGGAACTGGTCGCGCTTGTGACGGGAGAACGCGTCGAGCAGGTCATCCTGCGAGGAAAAATAGCGGTAGAAGGTTCCGCGCGAGATGCCGCTATCGTGGCACACGTCCAGGATCGAAATGCGCTCGGCGCCCGATTGCAGGATGATCTCTTCCGTCGT